>CACYGW010000005.1 GCA_902774045.1 uncultured Bacteroidia bacterium | reverse complement strand
AAGTCCATTATTTTTGACACCTCTACTCTGTCCGTTACAAAGGAAATCCCGCGGAGGAGTGAGTTTTTTGCTGTTTCAAAGGACAAGGTTTATGTCATTAATACATACTATGCCGAGGGTTGGAAAGCTACCGGTTTTGTGTACGATATTTCCACAGACACCATCCTCGAATTTCCTATAAGTGACGAGAGCCTGTCAAGTTTAGGCATACCGTGCGGCATCTGGATTCATCCTAACGGAGAAGATGTTTTCATTGCCGTCGAGGACCGCAGCTACATTTATTGGTTAGACATGGTAGGCACGATTAAAGGAACTTTCGACACTGGCCACCTCCCCAAACACCTGGCCTGGGACCTTAGATAAGATTTAAACTAAAATAAAAAGGTGACCTTCCGCTGAAGGCCACCTTTTTTATGTATTAAAGCAAAGATTAGGCTTTGCCGTTGCTACCAAGAACGTTAACAATCTTGTGCTCGTAGAGCTTCTTCATCTCGTCACGGGCAGGGCCGCAGTATTTACGAGGATCGAACTCACCGGGCTTCTCTGCAAGTACCTTGCGGATGGCGGCGGTCATTGCAAGACGGCTGTCAGAATCAATGTTAATCTTGCAAACAGCGCTCTTTGATGCCTCACGAAGCTGCTCCTCAGGGATACCTACTGCATCCGGAAGTTTGCCGCCATACTGATTGATAATGTCCACATACTCCTGGGGAACGGAAGAAGAACCGTGGAGAACGATAGGAAAACCGGGAAGCTTATTCTCTATCTCGTGGAGCACGTCAAATGCAAGGGGCGGAGGTACAAGACGGCCGGTCTTAGGGTCGCGTGTGCACTGCTCCGGTTTAAACTTGTATGCACCGTGAGAAGTACCAATGGAGATAGCGAGGGAGTCGCAGCCTGTGCGGGTAGCAAAGTCTATAACTTCCTCCGGACGAGTATAGTGGGATTCCTCTGCGGATACCTCATCCTCTACACCGGCCAGAACGCCAAGCTCTGCCTCAACGGTAACATCGAACTTGTGAGCATACTCTACAACCTTGCGGGTAAGGGCGATATTCTCCTCGTAAGGAAGAGAAGAAGCGTCGATCATAACAGAAGAGAAGCCCATATCTACGCAGCTCTTGCAAAGCTCGAAGGTATCGCCATGGTCAAGGTGAAGGCAAATCTGAGGGTTCTCCCAACCAAGTTCTTTGGCGTATGCAACAGCGCCTTCTGCCATATAGCGGAGAAGAGTCTGGTTTGCATAGTTGCGTGCGCCCTTGGAAACCTGGAGGATTACAGGAGACTTTGTCTCTGCAGCTGCCATAATGATAGCCTGAAGCTGCTCCATGTTATTAAAATTGAAAGCGGGGATTGCGTATCCACCCTTTACGGCCTTTGCGAACATATCGCGGGTATTGACAAGGCCTATTTCTTTGTAAGATACCATAGGATTATATAAATGTGTTTGATTTTTTATTTCAATAATCACACAAAGTTAATTATTTTTGCAGAACCATCAATAACAAGATTATCATAAAACGTTTAACGATATGTCTTTAACTACCCAGACAGGGAAAGTTCTCATCTTCTCTGCGCCCTCCGGTTCGGGCAAAAGTACCATAGTCGGTCACATTCTGGAACTTCATCCGGAAATAGAATTCTCCGTATCTGCCACCTCCCGTCCGCCGCGCGGCCAGGAGAAGGACGGAGTGGAGTATTATTTTCTGGACGTGGATGACTTCCGCTCCCGCATAGAAAAGGATATGTTCGTAGAATACGAGCAGGTTTACGAGGGACGGTACTACGGAACCCTCAAGAGCGAGGTAGAGCGCATCTGGGCCAAAGGACACGTTATTGTTTTTGACGTAGATGTAAAAGGCGGCGTAAATCTAAAGAAGTACTTTGGAGACAAGGCACTTTCTGTATTTATACAGGCCCCTTCCATAGAAGAACTTCACAAACGGCTTGTGGCCCGCAAGACAGACTCTCCGGAAGCAATTGCAGAGAGGGTTGCAAAGGCCGCGGAAGAGATGACATACGCCCCCCAGTTCGACGTTATCCTTGTCAACGACCAGCTGGACAAGGCCTTCGCCCAGGCAGAAACCCTTGTAAACGATTTTCTTGCAAAATAATGAATACAGCCGTCTATTGCGGGAGCTTTAACCCCTTGCACAAGGGACACGAGGCCATTATGAAGCACCTTACAGAAAAGGAAGACTTTGACAGGGTGCTTTTGATAGTGAGCCCGCAGAGTCCATTCAAGGAGGCTAATATGACCGGGCCCGCGAGAAGCGCAGCGGCAAAGGAGGCCCTGGCCCGCCACCCGGAAATAAAGGGAGTGGAAGTGTCGGACATAGAGCTTGGAATGGAGCCTCCGCACTACACTATCCGCACGCTGGATGCGCTGAGGGATCTCTGTCCCAAGGACAGCATCACCCTGGTAATCGGCGCAGACAACCTGGATTCCTTCCCACGCTGGCGTGACTATAAGCGCATCTTAAAAGAATACGGCATAGCAGTATATCCTCGCAAGGGCTATCACCGCGGGCATCTTAGGGCCAGACTCCTAAAAGAAGACCCGACCTACAGAATTAAGCTTCTTAAAGCGCCGCTTGTAACCATTTCATCCACAGACATCCGGAGTTCCGCCGGCAAGGATATGTCTAAATGGCTTATGTAACATGAATACAGAGACAGAAAGAAAATTTTTGGTAAATGACGATAGTTTCAGGGCTTCAGTCATTAAGACCTACTCCATAAAACAAGGCTACATAGCCCACGACGGCGGCAATACCGTCCGCATACGCATAAGGGACGACAAAGGTTTCCTTACCATCAAGGGCAAGACCTCCGAGGACGGCCTGAGCCGTCCGGAGTGGGAACGGGAAGTTCCTCTCCAGGAGGCCCTGGACCTCTTTAAACTCTGTAAAAGCGGCCGCATAGAAAAACTTCGCCACATAATTCCTGCAGAGAATGGCCTTAAGTGGGAAGTGGACGAATTCATTGGAGAAAACCAGGGCCTCATAATGGCAGAAATCGAGCTCCCCTCCCCTGGCACACCCTTCGCGAACCCCGCCTGGCTGGGCCCGGAAGTCACCGGGGACCCCAGGTTCTATAACTCTTATCTTTCCGTTAATCCCTACGGGACCTGGGCCGGGAATTAGCCCTGCAGCGACTCTATCGCTGGTAATCGTGGTACCAGTGGAGAGGAATGTAACCTTCCCTTTTAATGTAACCGCCGAACCATGGAGACTCCTCTCCGTGTTGCTTTTCTTCTGGCTTGTAGTCACTCCAGTTTGTGGTTTTGGTGCGGGTCCAAACAACCACAACCGAGGTCTTGTTCTTCTTATCAAGTTCCACGGACAAAAAACTATTGTTCCTTGGATCTGACCCGGCGTTCGGATTATAAGGCTTCACCTCATGCTTTGAATGCTTCCAATAGTTGCTGCTGCTTGGAACAAGATAGCTTCTGGTGAAAGAAGATGCGGTTTTTATATAGCCGAACAACGTGTATGATTTCTCGGTATCGGTCACAGTATATTCCCCGGAGAATGACATTGAAGACAAATCGTAGCTGTTTTTGCCCAGTTTTCCCTTCATTGACGGGAATGTTACAGTGAAATGCCCGTTTCTGGCAGAAATATGCCCCGCAATACGATGTTCCTTGAAGTAATCGCCAAAATTCTCCAATCCCCACATGGATTCAATACGAGTAAGATAGAAATCCTCGTCCAAGTCGGCAGGATATAATTCACCCTGCGGTGTACTTGCTTCCTCGGCTTCTTCCACTTTACCGGTCTGTGTAATGAAGTCGGATTCGGGAGACCTATAGACAACGCCTTTGCTTTCTTCATAATACCAGTGGACCGACAGCTTGAAAGATTTTTTCCTGGCATCTTTTATAGCCCACGTCACCTTTTTATCCAAATCCTCCTCCTTCACTTTCAACGTCAGCTTATTACCCTTATCGGGGGTTAATGTCACCACCGCTCCCGTAAGGAAGCCCTCTTTCCTTATAGTCTTAGTAACCTTTGGAAGAGAGAAGATAATGCGGTTATCCTCCACCTTCAGTTTCTCTATCTTGCGAGGTTTGTAAAGGGCGACTCCATAATACTTTTCTTCCTTCTGGTTGTAGTAGTTGGATGTTACGGCAGCTGCGATGCGCAGTGATTTGGTATTTTCTACGTAACGCGACTTTACGTTTCCTCCGTCTTTAAACGGCGTCTTATCCCCGGACAGATAAAAATTCACTTTTGGGCTTATATTGCCCAACTTATTGGTAATAAAGAAATTGAATATTTCATTGCTGCCTTTCTGAAACACAGCGTTCCAGGTCCTGAAATAGTAATTTTTCTTGTCTATCTTAAGCTCGTGAACCGGACGGCCTTCGCTCATTGGCAGCTCCAGAGAATAGCACTCTGTCATCGCTCCCACCTTGTCATGGTCGGACAGAGAGTATTGCTTGTTGAACATAGTTAACATCCACTTGTCGCAGAAATGAACCCAGCCCTTGTCAAATTCCTTGTCTTTCATGCCCAGTCCGCGCTGCGTCATTTCCGCGAATGAGGCTCCGTGCTGGGGGTATTGTGCCACAACGTAATGCATCGAGCGGTTAGGCTCCGGGGAAACCTCCCTGACTGCTTCTATGACGTAAGCCATAGTATATCCCACTTCGGATGCGTTGCTCAATTCCTGGCTAGTCTTTTCCCAAAGCCGGGAGGGAGAACCAAGGTCGAGAATTGAGTATTTGTCAGAAGCGGTAATCTCGTCCAACGGACGTGCAAAAATCTCCACATACGACCTTGGAGACCACTCCAGCTGGTCTTTCTGAGGCCCGTCCGGATTTGTGCCTATCATTTTCTTGCTGTAGAACCATCTCGCAGCATCTGCCTCCAGGACGGCCGCGGTGGCCTCCGCCGGGAACATAGCCATATGAACGGGACAGTAGTTGGTCTGCTGACGGGCATGGAAAATCTCATGTACTATTGTTATCAGTGACGACTGACCCTTTTTGGGTGCGGAAGAGAAACGCTTGCCTCCGGCTCCGTTGCTTTCGTAAAGATACTTGTTGTTAATCAGCAGGAACGGCTTTCCACCGACACGTTTTACGGCACGGCCTGCATCATCGTCTATTACAGACTCATCCACAATATAGACTTCCATCCTGATATCCAACGGCCTAACATGGGCTTGAGCGAGATAGGCATTGGACCATTTTACCATGTCTATCACCCGTCTTACGCCTTCTGGGAGAGTGGCATCTGGCGAAGTGTTTAATTTGGTAAGTACGGGATCGGTGGCTATAAGATTTTGCAAAATGGCCTCCCTGTCGATTCTCTTGCGGGCCGCCTCTCTCTCTTTACGCAGTTTCCATTTATCCCACCATCCCATCTCCGCCTGCCCTCCTACGGACAGATTGATACGATTTTCTACTTCCTTGTCGGCTTTCTTTTCAAGCTGAGCCAGCCTTTTGAAAGCAGCTTCTTCGTTCTGGAGATAAGCCTTGGCTCCATTGGGCCGCTCTGTGTCGGTAAACTTGAAATAGACTGTAAAATTGCCGTTGGGATCGTCCACATCCGTGCTTATGCAGTGGTTCCCGCCTTTTCCGAAGTATTTCCTTAGATACACTTCCTGAACGGCATGGACGAATTTCATCACACCGTAGGTGACTGCCGCCGTCCCTAGGCAAACCACCAGCAGAGAGTTCTGGTTACTCTTAATAGTGAGTTTGTTACCATTTATTTTTGAGGAATACTGGTAATACTGGTCCATGTCCTTTTGCGGCACTCTCCAGATTTGAACCCGGTGATACAAATTGGCAGGAATGCCCATTTGCTTCAAGTCCAAACTTATGCTGAAATTTCCAGGTATTATCTCGTCCGGCTTCATTCCGGCATCGAACTCAAAAGCGCAAAGAGGAATTGTTTGCTCCTCTTTAAGCGCCTTTACAGCCATTTTCCATTCACCACTGCCGGCAAAGTCAAGACTTATTTTCCTATTATGGTCCAAGGCGTTTTCTGGGGCAGAAATGGTTATTCCCGCCATAGGCCTGAGCATAACCTGATGGCTGTTCCCCTGGGCGGGAACCGGATAAACTCCCTCCGGTGCGCCGGACAGTACGCGATAATTCTGTTCACATGACGACACGGAAATAAGAGCCACAATGCCCACAAGGAACATTTTCAGAAATGTGCGGAAAATTGCCATAGATGTCTTGTTATAGTACCACTATTTTGCTAACAAATAGCAAAGCTATAAAATAATTACAGCAAAACAAATAACTGTGATATAATAGCTTACAAGGCTACACCAAAAAGAAAAGGGCTACGCCAAGCACGGAAAGAAGCACGCCGCAAATCTCGCGGAAACAGATTTTCTGCTTATAGATAAAGGCGTAAGGGAAGAGTATCATTACGGGCGTAAGGGCCATAAGGGTAGAGGCAATCCCCGCATCTGTGTACCGCACCGCCATAAGCGACATCGACACCCCGAACACAGGGCCGAACAGCGTCATAAACAAGGCATATTTCATTGCTTTGCCATCGTACACCGCAGCCCTTAGTTTGGGAAGATTCTTGCGCAGGGCCATCATAATAAAGAATCCCGTGCAGCCTATCAGTGCCCTGACCATAGTAGAGGCAAAGGGCAGCATCAACCCCATATTATCCGGAGCATCGGAGGGAAGAGCGGCCTCGTAATGCTGCATACCCACCTTGCTCAGGACCAGGCCCACACCCTGGCCAAGCCCCGCTCCAAGTCCAAGGAGAACGCCCTGCCAGGGCAGGGTAAGGGCAATCTTGTGAGACCCGCCGTTCCTTCCCAGGATAGAAATGGCTATACCGGAAAGAGTAACGGCCATCGCAATCCACGAGGTCCAGGAAAGCCTCTCTCCCATAATTATCCAGGCGGCTATGGCGGCCATCGGAGGAGCCAGCGTCATAAAAAGCTGGCCAAACCGCGCCCCAATGTACAGATAGCAGTTGAAAAGGCAGGTATCGCCAAACAAATACCCAACCAGGGCCGACGCCGCAAGCCAAATCAATGTAGAAGAATCGGCATAAACAGGATAGGGAAAGCCGATGGTTACCCAAAGTATTACCGCCAGAAAGCACAGGGCCAGACCCAGGCGAATCACGTTGGAGGAATCCGCCCCAATTCTATGGGTGGCCTTGTCTGCAAAAAGGGCTGTAACCGTCCACGAGGCAGCTACAGCCAATGAAAGTATTTCTCCTATGTAATTACTTGCCATACTTGGCAGCCTGAGAGGCTATAAGGGCCGCATCGTCAAAATAATTAATCTTCATTGCCTCTTTCATCTCCCACAAGGTCTGCGCAGCAACTTCTGCGGCGGCCTTGCTGCCCTTCTTAAGGATGTCGTAAACGGCCGGGATATCTTTCTGATAGGTCTCCCTTCTCTGGCGGATAGGCTCCAGACGGGCATTGAGCACATTCAGCAGGAACTTCTTGCATTTAACATCTCCTAGGCCTCCGCGGGTATAATGCTCCTTGATTTCCTGAAGGGAAGCATACTCCGGCCAGAACTGCTCCAGGTCTCCGTCCTGAACAAAAGCATCCAGATAGGTGAAGACCGTGTTGCCCTCTACCTTTCCGGGATCCTCTACCTTAAGATGTCCTGGGTCAGTGTACATAGACATTACCTTCTTCTTAAGGTCCTCGGGGGTATCGCTAAGATAGATACAGTTGCCAAGAGACTTGCTCATCTTGGCTTTGCCGTCTGTGCCGGGAAGGCGGCGGCATACAAGGTTGGAAGGAAGAAGAATCTCCGGCTCTACCAGGACGTCGCACTTGTAGGTACCGTTAAAGCTGCGCACAATCTCGCGGCACTGCTCTATCATAGGCTCCTGGTCCTCACCCACCGGAACAGTGGTAGATTTGAACGCACAGATATCGGCAGCCTGGCTTATTGGATAGGTAAAGAAGCCTACGGGAAGTCCACGGCGGTTTTCCTCTCCATCGTCTGCATTAAAGCCCCTCAGAGCCATCTCTGCCTTTACGGTAGGGTTACGCTGAAGCCTCTGTACGGTTACAAGATTGGAGAAGAACTGGGTCATCTCGTGAAGCTGGGGAATCATGGACTGCACAAATATGGTGACTTTGGTTGGATCAAGCCCTGCAGAAAGGTAATCAAGGGCTACCTCGATAACGTTCTGACGCACCTTCTCCGGATTGTCGGCATTATCGGTAAGAGCCTGCACATCTGCTATAAATACAAAAAACTTGTCGTAATTACCCTCATTCTGCAGCAGCACTCTGTTTCTAAGAGAGCCCACGTAATGACCAAGATGAAGTTTGCCCGTAGGGCGGTCTCCCGTAAGAATTATTCTTCCCATTTGTACGATATAATTAGACGGCAAATATAGAAAAAATACTTGGATAGACAAAAGCTGCCGCCACGGTAGCGTGACGGCAGCCTGGGATTATCTGTAATAGCTGTGATTACTGCTCATCGGGAGCATCGTTACCTCCCTGAGGACCCTGAGGACCACCCTGGCCGAAGGGGCTGCCACCCTGGGGACCCTGAGGACCGCCCTGGGCCTGCTGAGCCTGCTGATACATAGCCTCGAAAGCTTTGTTAAGAGCCTCTTTATAGCGGTCTATGTCTGCAAGATTCTGAGCCTTAATGGCCTCCTTGAGGGAAGCGACATTCTTTTCTACCTCTTCCTTTACGGTTGCAGGCACTTTGTCGCCATTATCCTTGAGGAACTTCTCTGCCTGGAAACAGAGAGCATCGGCCTCATTAATCTTGTCTACACGTTCCTTCTCTGCCTTGTCTGCCTCCTCGTTGGCCTTGGCCTCATCGCGCATACGCTTGATTTCCTCATCTGACAGGCCGGACGAAGCCTCTATTCTCACGCTCTGGGCCTTGCCGGTAGCCTTATCAACCGCCGATACATTAAGTATACCGCTGATGTCGATAGAGAACTTAACCGCAATCTGAGGTATTCCTCTGGGTGCAGGGGCGATACCGTCCAGATGGAAGATACCAATCTGCTTGTTGTCCTTTGCCATGGGGCGCTCGCCCTGAAGCACTCTGATTTCTACTGAAGGCTGATTGTCTGCAGCCGTAGAGAATATCTGCTCCTTATCTACAGGGATAGTGGTATTGGCATCTATCATCTTTGTCATGACACCGCCAAGAGTCTCTATACCAAGAGAAAGCGGAGTAACGTCGGTAAGGATGACATCCTTTACGTCGCCTGCGAGCACACCGCCCTGGATAGCTGCGCCAACGGCGACAACCTCGTCCGGGTTAACGCTGCGGTTAGGCTCCTTGCCAAAGAAATTCTTTACGATTTCCTGAATCTTGGGGATACGTGTAGAACCGCCCACGAGAAGAACCTCGTTGATATCGGAAACGTTCATCTTGGCGGCTGCAAGAGCATTGCGGCAAGGCTCTATGGTGCGCTGGAACAAATCGTCGCAAAGCATCTCGAACTTAGCCCTGGTAAGAGTCTTTACAAGGTGCTTGGGAACGCCGTCTACAGGCATGATATAAGGAAGGTTAATCTCTGTAGAAGTCTGGTTGGAGAGTTCTATCTTAGCCTTCTCTGCAGCCTCTTTAAGTCTCTGGAGGGCCATAGGGTCCTTCTTAAGATCTGCGCCGCCGTTCTCGGATGCGAACTCGCCTGCAAGCCAGTCAATGATTACCTGGTCAAAATCATCACCGCCAAGGTGAGTATCACCGTTGGTAGACTTAACGGCAAAGATTCCTGAGTCAAGCTCAAGGATAGAGATATCAAAAGTACCGCCTCCAAGGTCGTAAACAGCAACGTTCATACTCTTGTCCGTCTTGTCAAGACCATAGGCAAGGGCAGCTGCCGTAGGCTCGTTGATTATAAGCTTAACGTCAAGACCGGCAATCTTGCCAGCCTCTTTGGTAGCCTGACGCTGCGAATCGCTGAAGTATGCAGGTACGGTGACAATAGCTTCCGTAACATCCTGACGAAGATAGTCCTCTGCTGTCTTCTTCATCTTCTGGAGCACCATTGCGGAAATCTCCTGAGGTGAATAGAGGCGGCCGCTGATATCTACGCGCGGAGTGTTGTTGGCACCCTGGACCACCTTGTAAGGAACACGGCTTATCTCCTTGCCCACCTGGTCGTAAGTCTCGCCCATAAATCTCTTGATAGAGAAGATGGTGTTTGCAGGATTGGTGATAGCCTGACGTTTTGCCGGACTTCCCACCTTACGTTCTCCACCCTCCGTGAATGCAACTACGGAAGGGGTTGTTCTCTGACCCTCGTTATTAATGATAACGGTAGGCTGGTTACCTTCCATTACGGCTACGCAAGAGTTGGTAGTACCTAAATCAATTCCAATAATTTTTCCCATATTATAATCTCCTATTTTTATTTCTGTTTTTCGGACGCCTTCTTCTATATCTAAGTCTGTGCCAAGTCCCATTTACTGACATTTTGTCATATTCGGGATGATTATAGCTGTCTTTTCGCGCAAAACCACTATCTTTGCCGCACATTGTCGTAGCCATGGAATACAGGAACCTGACGCAGGAAGAATACCAAGACCTGCAAAACAGAATTTTATACGAAGACAATCACCTGCTGATAGTTTACAAGAAGGCAGGCGAGATAAGCCAGGGTGACAAGACCGGCGATGAAACACTTTGTGACAAATACAAAGCCTTTATCGCCATAAGAAACTCCAAGCCCGGAAAAGTATTCCTGGGAATCCCCCACAGACTGGACAGACCGGTAAGCGGCGCCATTATTTTTGCCAAAACCTCCAAGGCCCTTGAAAGGCTTGGCGAAGCCCTTAGACAGGGCACTATACACAAAACCTATCTTGCGCTCTGCGTCCAGGCCCCGGACAAAAAAGAAGACCTGCTTGAAAACTGGCTCATCCGCCGCGAGTCAATGAACAAGAGTTTTATAGTAAAAAAGCCCGGGGACGGACAAGAGGCCAAACTGGCCAGGCTTAGATACACCTTGATCGGGCACACGGAGCGCTATCATCTTGTACAGGTAGAACTGCTTACAGGAAGGCATCACCAGATACGCTGTCAGCTGGCAGGCATAGGCTGTCCCATAAAGGGAGACCTTAAATACGGAGCACCGCGCAGCAACCCGGACGGCAGCATATCCCTTCACGCCTGGATGATTACCCTCCCCCACCCGGTCACAAAAGAAGAAATTACTGTTCTGGCTCCTGTTCCTCATAACTGGAAGGGTGTTGACGCCTTCTTCTCTGCCTCTTCCCAATAATGAACTCCCGCCGTTCGCGGCACCAGTCGCCCGGATTCATCTTAGTTTCTATTTTAAAGGCAGCGGCAAAGGAAGCCGCAGTGCCAAACCCGGACATAGAGGCAATTTCTGCCACCTTCAGATTCAAATTGGAATTATATAGTTCCATTGCGTACCTTATCCTGTAACTGTTTACAAGGCGAGGCACGCTAACCCCGGCGCAGGAGTTCACGCATCTGGATATATAGCCCCTGTTAGAACACAGGGCCCGGGCGATATCGTCTATGGAATAATTGTACATAAGGAAAGGACGTTCCTCGTCGAAGAGTTTTTCTATCTTGTGAAAGAGCTGTATTTCCTGCTCGCTTGGGATTTCCGTTTCCCGCCCGGTAACTACGGCCTCGTACGAAAGGGAGAACCTGATGGTCAATATAAGGAAGACCAAAACGGCCAAAAGCATAAAGACAAGCCCCAGACACAACCGGAGCCCCTGCCCCGCCCCAAACAAGGAGCACTCTCCAAGAAAGAGGGTAAGCAGGAAGATGACAAAGATATAGACTGTCATTTCCCTCATAAAGCAGGCTGCGGGATAATAGCCAGCCATAAAGGAGTTGTCCCGGCACCGGAGAATGGCAAAAACAACCAGCGTAATGCACACCGGCACGCAGGTCCCAAGGCTGTAAAGCAGAATCTTCGGGGTCCAGCAGACTCCGGGCGCCGGGTCCCTGACCGCAGCGGCCAGAAACATTATGACCAGTTGCACGGCAACAAGGGTTTTGGAAAGCAAGGCGGGGATATTTTTTTCCTCCCAGATCAGAAGAATGGCTCCGCCCAAAGCAAGCGACCCTATAGCCCATAGAAAAGAAAAACCTCCTGAAAAAATTGCCGGAATGGAAGACAGCAAAATCGAACACAAAGGGACGACACTGAATCTAAAATAATAATTCACAATTCTTTATGTTTTTTCAGGTAAAAATAAAAAGAAACCTGCGTCTGTCAATAAAACAAACGCAGGTATTGTTAAATCTTTAGATAAAAATTGATAAATCTTTAAATTTTTAGTCCAAAGTCACTTTTTTAGGCTTGGATTTAATGGCCTCGAATCCATTACCATACACTCCCGATATGGAGGCGACGGACAGGAAAGCATTGGGATCGATGGACTTAATATACCTAAGTACAAGGTTAAGGTCTGTCTTGCGGGTCATTATCATAAGAACGTGACTCTCCTCCTTTGTATACCAGCCCTTTGCGGGAAGAACTGTAACTCCGCGGTGAAGATTTTTTGTGATGCAGTCTGCAATTTCTTCATACTTGTGGGAGAATATAAAAAGCTGCACGGACTGTTTGGTACCGGACAGGTAAATATCTACCACATTGCCGCATACCGTCACAAGGATAAGACCGTAGATAACACCGGTAAACTTGTCAGTCCACGGAACCAGGGAACCATCGACCTTATAAGACGGGACAAAGAATGAAGATACGATGATAACCACGTCTATAAGCAGAATCATACGTCCGGGCGATATGTTCTTATACTTGTTTACCATCAGTGCAATAATGTCCGTGCCTCCGGTGCTGCCCCCCTGGGACATTGACATTCCTATGCCTATGCCGGACATAATGGCACCTATTATGGTGCTTAGCAGTTTACCGTTATCTATTGCGAGAGACTGGGAGATGCTTTCCGGAACAAGGCCGGGCAGCACCCGCAGGCCAACAGAGGCAATAATTATCGCCATAATGGTTTTACCTCCGAAACCGGAGCCCATCACAAAGAAGGCAATCACCAGGAGGATGCCGTTTATGATGAAGAAACTGTAACCTACATTGAACCCGGTTGCATACTGGATGATGGTACCTATACCGGTGACTCCGCCACCCACAAGATTGTTGGGGATGAGGAAGATTACCCATCCTGTAACGTAGAGAGTGATTCCCAAGGCAACAAGGATGTACTCCTTAAGGGTGGTAAAGAAACTAGTTTTGAACGGGCTGCTCATTTTTCTTCTTTTTAAGTTCTATACCTGTTTTCATCTCTTCGAAGCCCTCGCCGTACACGGCGCTGGCAGAAGAAACGCTTACAAACGCGTTAGGGTCTATTTTCTTTATAGCTTTTGTTATGGTAGAAAGCTGAGTCTTGCGGACCATTATTATAAGCACCTTGCTTGTCTTCTGGGTGTACCAGCCCACAGCCTCAAGGGCGGTTACGCCACGGTTAAGATTAATAGTAATCTCGTCCGCTATCTCCTTGAACTTCTTGGAGAACACCAGCACCTGCACGGTAGCCTTGCTGCCAAGAAGAAGGAAATCCAGGAACAGTGTAAAGGAAAGCATCGCTATATAGCCGTATACCATATCCTGAACCGATGTTCCGGGGACAAGGAGGATGGAAGCGATGATGAAAACATCAAGGCACATATACACTTTTCCGGGCGACACGGGCCAGAACTTCCCAAAGATCAGGGCCACCACGTCAGTACCTCCGGTACTTCCTCCTCTTTTAAAGATAAAACTTATGCCGATAGCTTCGATAAGCCCGCCTATTATAGGTATAAGCACTTTATCGCTGATATACAAAGGATTACCTTCCACAGACTTAAGGAAGTCGAAATTGGGCAGAATGGCAAAAAGCACCGTTGTAAGGGCTATACAGTAGATAGTCTTCAGCCCGAATCCGTTTCCTATTATCAGGAAACCGATTGCAAGCAATATTACGTTAAGCAAAACGTAAGACACCGACACGGGGAACCCGGTTGCATACTGAATCACGGTACAGATACCGGTAAGACCGCCGCTGGCTATCTGATTGGGGATAAGAAAGCTCTCCCAGGACATACAGAAGATGACGCAGCCAAAGGTCATCAACACGTAATCCCAGATTAAAGTGGATATTTTACCCTTATCCATTTATTTGACTACTATGTTTACTATTTTTCCGGGGACTACGATTACCTTGACGATACTGCCCTCTCCCACATATTTCTCTGTCTGCGGCAGTGCCCTCACGTGCGCCTCTACCTCTGCGGGAGCAAGGCTCTTTGAAAGATCTACGGTAAAGCGGGTCTTGCCGTTGAAGGAAACCGCATAGGTGGCGGTGTCCTCTACGGTATAAGCCTGCACATACTCGGGGAAGCTGGCATAGGTAACAGTATCCTGATGTCCCAGAGCATGCCAGAGTTCCTCTGCGATATGCGGGGCGAAGGGGCTCAGCATTACGGCAAGAGGCTCAAGAATGGCTTTCTTGTGGCAGCCAAGGTCCGTGAGCTCGTTAACCGCAATCATAAACGCGCTTATGGTGGTGTTGAAGGAGAAGGTATCGATATCAGACTCCTCCTTTGCTATGAGTTTATGGAGCACCTTGAGTTCCTGAGGGGTTGCTTCTTCATCCTGTACCAGGAAGGTATCTCCCTCGTAGAAGAGCTTCCAGAACTTGCGCAGGAAGCGGTGAACGCCGTCTATTCCCTTGGTATCCCAAGGCTTGCTCTGCTCCAGAGGGCCAAGGAACATCTCGTAAAGACGCAGGGTATCGGCGCCGTAGTCCTCGCAGATCTGGTCCGGATTAACTACGTTGTACATAGACTTGCTCATCTTCTCTACTGCACTGCCGCAGATATAGTCACCATCGGCCGGGATAAACTGGGCGTCTGCATACTCGGGACTCCACTTGCGGAAGGCATCCTTGTCAAGTCTGTCGTTGCGAACCATGCTTATATCTACGTGCAGCTCCTGTGTCTGATACTGCTCCTTAAGTTCAGAAGATACAAACTGATTTGTACCCACTACTCTGTACACGAAACTGGAGCGGCCCTGAATCATTCCCTGATTTACAAGTTTGCGGAAAGGCTCGTCCTCGCAGACATAGCCCAGATCGTACAGGAACTTGTTCCAGAAACGGGAATAGATAAGGTGGCCTGTGGCGTGCTCCGTACCTCCCACGTAAAGGTCTACGTTGCGCCAGTACTCGTTTGCCTCCTTGCTAACCAGAGCCTGAGAGTTGTGAGGGTCCATATACCTTAGATAATAGGCGCTGGAGCCCGCAAAGCCGGGCATCGTGCTTGTCTCCAGGGGCTTTCCTTCCCAGGTCCAGTCCTTTGCACGCGAAAGCGGAGGTTCGCCGGTCTCCGTAGGTTTGAATTCTTCTATTTCAGGGAGTTCCAGAGGAAGGGCTTCATCCGGAAGGGGTATGGCGATGTCGCCGTCAAAGCAGACGGGGAAAGGCTCGCCCCAGTATCTCTGGCGGGAGAAGATGGCATCGCGTAGGCGATAGTTAACCTTGCGCCTTCCCAGATGATGAGCCTCTACATAATCTTTGGCAGCCTCTATTGCATCCTTGACGTCCATTCCGTTCATGAAGCCGGAGTTGCACATCTTGCCTTCCTTGGCGTCGAAGCTCTGCTCAGAAACGTCGCAGCCCTCTATGATGGGCACTATGGGAAGATCGAACTTCCTGGCAAAGGCATAGTCCCTGCTGTCGTGAGCCGGCACTGCCATAATGGCTCCGGTTCCGTAACTTGCAAGCACGTACTCTGAAATCCACACAGGAACCTTCTCTCCCGTAAGAGGATTAATTCCGTAAGAGCCGGAGAATACGCCTGTTACGGTCTTTGTGTCCGATATTCTTTCACGTTCTGTCTTCTTCTGTACATAGGAGAGATACTCCTGAACCTCTGCCATCTTGGTAGGGGTTGTAAGTTCCAGGGCCAGTTCGCTCTCCGGGGCAAGAACCATGAAGGTAACTCCGAACATGGTGTCTGCCCTTGTGGTAAAGATGGTTACGTCTCTTTCCCTGTCGCCGGTAATAACCTTGAACACCACCTCTGTTCCAGAGGAACGACCAATCCAGTTGCGCTGCATTTCTTTAAGGGAATCTGTCCAGTCCAGGGAATCAAGGCTGTCAAGAAGCCTTTCAGCGTAGGCCGATACCCTTAGCAGCCACTGGTCCATCTTCTTCTGGACTACGGGGAAGCCACCCCTTACGGAGAGTCCGTCCTTGACCTCGTCATTAGCCAGCACGGTACCCAGTTCCGGGCACCAGTTTACGGAAGTCTTTCCGCGGTAGGCTATTCTGTAGTTCATAAGGACCTCGCTCTTCCTGGCCTCGTCCCAGGAATTCCATTCCTGAGCGGTAAAGGAAAGTTCCTCCGTGCAGGCTGCGTTGCAGTCCTTGCTGCCATTCTTGGCAAAATGAGCCTCCAGTTCCTCTATGGGCAGGGCCTTGCCGCACTTTGTGCAGTAGTAGCTCCCGAACATCTTGAGGAAGGCCCACTGGGTCCATTTATAGTAGTCAGGGTCGCAGGTGCGGAATTCGCGGTCCCAGTCATAAGAGAAGCCAATCTTGTCCATCTGGCTGCGATAGCGGTCTACATTCTGCTTTGTAGTTATACCGGGATGCTGCCCTGTCTTTATGGCATACTGCTCTGCCGGAAGGCCAAAAGCGTCGTATCCCATAGGATGAAGCACGTTGAAGCCCTTGAGCCTCTTGTACCTTGCCACTATGTCGCTGGCTATATATCCAAGGGGATGTCCTACGTGAAGGCCCGCTCCCGATGGATAAGGGAACATATCAAGTACATAAAACTTGGGCTTGTCCGCAGAGACTTCTGTCTTGAAGACTTTTTTCTCTGCCCACTGGCGCTGCCACTTTTTCTCGATTTCTCTAAAATTGTAGTCCATTATATGTTTATTTCTTTATTCCGAAACTTATTTTTCCACTCTTTTCAAGTCTGAACTCTATGGGGATAGAGAAGGACGCCCTTACAACCTTGCCCCTTACCCTTGCGGGCTTCCACTTGGGAGATGCGCTCACAACCCTTACAGCCTCTTTGTCCAAAAGCTCGTGCACACTCTTGGTCACCTCTACGCTTGAAATGGTTCCGTCCTTTTCTACTATGAATTCTACCGAAACTCTGCCCTGAATTCCCTTCTCCACTGCCTCCTGAGGGTATTTTATATATTGATAGACCCATTTTTCCAGGAAGAAGCGAGGGTCTGACCGGCCAAGGAAGGTGGGTTTCACTTCACAATCGTACCAGGCATAGATGTCATTGTCTTCGCGGGTATTATCTACCGTCTTGTGCAGGCGGGGGGCCACCTCAACGTTGCAAAGTGTACGGGTGAAGTTAAACAGGTACTCGATTTCCCGCTCCATCGACCCGAAATCCAAAATATCAATCACGTCCCTGTCGGTATCGTGCTCGGCATACCGGCCAGTAGAAAAAGCCACAAAGGGGATGTCGGCGCCATAGAAGGCCCTGTGGTCCGACGGGTAGGTCTCAGTGGTGCTTAGGGCCGGCAGAACTGGCTGCAACTGCTCCGATGCCAGCGCCAGAATCTTGTTCATATCCTCGTTGGAGCCCGTGTAGGCCTGGAAGGACGAAGAGCCGCTGCCAAGCATATCCAGGTTAATCATCGCGTCTATGTTGTTTTTCTCGGAGAATGAACGGTTAAGGAAGTACCAGGCCCCGGCGTAGGACTCCTGCGAGGCGCCCAGGGCTATAAAAATTATAGACCGGCGGAAGAGGAAGGAATTGACCGACACCTGTTTTGCCAGTTCCAGCATCATTGCAAGACCCGACGCATTGCCGTTGGCACCGTAGTAGATTCGGGGGCGCACCTCCGAGTTCACGGTAACGGAATCGGCCCCGAGATTATCAATCCGGGCACCTATTACTATATATCGGTTCGATAGTTTCTTGTCGTAGCCCTGAACCACTCCGTAGACATTTCGGGATTGGAGGGTATCGCCCCCCTCTCTGGCTATGCCGAACTGTTCTCCTTCCTTGGGGGTAAGCATAGTAACGCCGTAGTTCTCAAGGGTAGAAAAAATATACTCGGCCGACGCCTTTTCACCATCGGACCCAGCCTTCCTGCCCTGGAAATCATAACAGGTGAATAATTCTATATGGGAACGGAGGGCCGATGCGGTCTCGCTGTCGTAAAGGTCCGAGTAGCCGGATACGTATTGGGCCGATGCTGCATAGCCTGCTGCAAAAAGCAGGGCCAGCACTGTGTAAAATCTCTTTGCTCTCATAACTGTTCTCTTACTCGTTTACCAGAATCCAGGCTTCTGCTGGGCAGAAGGGCTCTGTCCTAAGCTGCACGTAAGCATTGTAAACCTCTGCCAGGATGTCCGTGGGGCATACGCCCACTGCCGAGAGTCCTCTCTTGAAAGGAATGACCGCGGTCTTGTAACCGGCTTCTTCTGCCTTGCGCAGCGCAGATTTTACGTTGGTTTCGCTGCCGAATGCGCCAATGACCACGCAGTATTTGAAATCTATGCCCTCACCGGCAATGCCGCCAAGGGCCGCGGGGGCGATGAGATTGATTTTTTTGACGGCTATGGAGTCTGCGGCCGCCGTGGAATCTGCCTTGGCCTTCTTTACCGCGGCCAGGGAATCCAGCCTTTGCTTTTCAAGGGCTTTTTCCCTTAAGATAATCTCTTTTTTCTGTGCTATTTCCTCCGATGTGGGTCTGCCAGCCAGTGAACGGAAGGCATCGCAGCTCTGGAACAAAATCACTGTTCCAAGAAGCAGGAACTGCACCATCGGCCTAATAAAATATGTTATGCTTTTACTCATATTCCGGGCAAATTAACACAATCTGCAAAATTAATAAAACACTTTGATTTTTTGATATTATTGGTGTATGGTTTTTGAGAAAATGCCTATCTTTGACGCGCTATGGACAAAGAAAGGGCCAAATTGTTTTTTCTGAGCGTTATTCTGTCCGGGAGCCTTCTTTGGCCCTCCGGAGCAGCGGCGCAGAGGCTCCTTCCGGACAGCTATTATATGCACAGTCTTACGGAGATTTATCCTCCGGTGCTCCCCCACGACGAGATTAAGCTTGTGTTCATAGGGGACGTTATGCTACACGCCAAGCAGATAGACAAGGAGTACGGGCCGTTCCTGGAAGATCTGAAGCCTCTTTTCAGTGAGGCCGATGTTGCCGTGGCAAATATGGAAACCACCCTGGCGGGAGAGCCTTATTCCGGTTATCCAGCCTTTTCTTCTCCTGATAATTACGCAGATTACGTTGCAAGCCTTGGGACCGATGTCTTCCTTACGGCCAACAATCATACTATGGATATGGGGACCAAAGGGTTCATCCGCACGCTTAAGTATTATGCCGGCATGGAAGGCGTTAAGTTTACCGGGGGCACCATTAAGGAAATTCCGGACAGTATGGTGAATCCGCTGATTCTTAAGGTAAAAGGGGCCAGGATTGCGCTGCTTAATTTTACCTACGGGAGCAACAAGGGGCTTCCAGACCCTTCTACCGGTGCCAGGCTTCAGCTTATGAAAAAGGAGGATGTTTCCGTCCTGCTTAAAAGGGCACAAAACGCCGGCGCAGACTATATCATTGCCCTCCCCCATTGGGGTGTAGAGTACGACCTTAATCACAGTGATTCCCAGGAGAAAATGGCCAGGTGGCTGGCCGACGAAGGGGTAGATCTTATAATAGGAAGCCATCCGCACGTAGTGCAGGATACCTGTATAATAAAGACAGCCGACGGCCGCAGGGTGCCGGTTATTTATTCTCTTGGAAATGCCGTATCAAATATGAGCATAGAGAATTCCCGCCTGGAACTTGCCGCCACGGTTACTTTGTCCAGGTTTTTCCCGGGACAGGTTACCCTGGAGTCGCTTCACCTGGAGTTCCTGTGGTGCACACTGCCGGGTATGCTGCTGGAAAACACCTACAAGACGGTTATCGTGCGGGAGCGCGAGGGCAAGAGAGACCTTTGGCTTAACGGTAAAGATTACGATAATATGATGGCTACCATGCGAAGGGTTAAGACAAAAACAGGAATAGGAAAAGACTAGATATGAAGCATAAAATTACCCTTGAAGGGGTTGATCCGGTTGCGGTGTTCGGCGTTGGGAATAAGTTGCTGGAGGAATTCTGCACTTATTTTCCCGGACTCAAGGTTGTTTCTCGCGGGAGCGAACTTATGCTGGAGGGGCGTTCCAGCCAGATAGAGGAGTTCAATATCCGTTTTGCGGAGCTGCTGGAAATGCGAAAGCGTAAGCTGAACATTACAGTTTACGATATTGAGGCTTTGTTCGACGGAGAAAACTCTCCTGAGAAGTTCCGTCTTAGCGGGGATGCCATAATTGTTCATGGCACCGACGGAAAGCCTATCAGGGCGCGCGGAAAAACCCAGCAGGAGATGGTGAAGGCTTATTTTGAAAGCGACCTTATCTTTGCCCTTGGTCCTGCGGGAACCGGCAAAACCTACGTAGCCATCGCTCTTGCCGTAAGGGCCCTCAAGAACAGGGAAATAAAAAGAATAATACTCACCCGTCCTGCCGTGGAGGCCGGCGAGAGGCTGGGCTTCCTGCCGGGAGACCTCAAGGACAAGCTTGACCCTTATCTTCAGCCGCTATACGATGCTCTTGGAGATATGATTCCCAGCAAGCGACTGCAGGAGTTTATGTCTGACGGCACCATACAGATTGCGCCTCTGGCCTATATGAGAGGAAGGACCCTGGACAGGGCCTGCGTAATTCTGGACGAGGCTCAGAATACAAATATGGGCCAGCTTAAGATGTTCCTTACCCGTATGGGGCCCGATGCCAAATTCATTGTCACGGGCGATGCCAGCCAGGTAGACCTTCCCAACAAAGAAGACTCCGGCCTGCTCAAGGGCATTAATCTTCTCAAGGATATAAAGGGCATCTCTACTATTATCTTTAACAACAATGATATCGTAAGGCACCCCCTTGTGGGAAAGATTGTCAAGGCCTTCGACAATAAACAGAAACAATAAAAAAGGACCGGTCTTTAGGCCGATCCTTTCTTTTTATAGCTCCGGGCAATTACTCACCCTTTGCGAACTTGTCATAGAACTGATACTTCTCAAGGTTCTCCGGAGTCTCGTCACGGAAGCGGAAGTATGCGTTCTTAAGATACTCTGCAAGAGTAGGCTTGATAGAGTCATTTTTTGTGAGATTGAAAGCAATCTCGAAAGGCTCTATACAATTGCGCAGGGAGGTCTCGAATACTTTCTGGAGCTCGTTGTACTCTGCATCGGAGATAATGTCGCTCATCATTTTCTTCTGAGCCTCAACGGCCATATCGTAATACATGATTCCCTTTCCGATATAACCATACTCGTAGTTAGGATCTATTGTTGCAGCTGCGTCGTAAGCCTTTGATGCATTCTCGATGTCGCCAAGCTGGAGGTAGCAGTTACCCTCTACATAATAAAGTGAAGGGTTGTTGGGCTCGTTGTGCTTGGCAGCGTCTATGAGCTGGAAGAGCTGTTTGGGATCGTCGCCGGAACCAATGTAAAAGTTGATGAGGCCAATCAGGATACCCTGGCTCTCAGGATACTTCTCGAAGCCCTCTGTGAGGAAACCCTTAGCAGCAAGAGTGTCGCCCTGATGGAGGTTGATTTCTGCAAGACGGTTGAATACGTCGCCATTGTCAGAATAATAGCCTATGTCGTAGCACTTCTTGTAGAATATCTCTGCCCTGTCGTAATTCTGTGCCTGAAGGGCAACTAGACCGGCATTGTAAACTGCATTGGTGTCTATCTGTGCAAGAGGAGCTGTCTCGCTGGCGATAGAAGCTCTCTCAAAGGACTCGCTTGCGGCGGCAAAGTCTCCAAGATTGTAGAAACCTACGGCCTCTGTGTTAATCTTTGCAGCGATATTGGAAATGGCTGCTGCTATTTCCTTTTCTTTCTTGGGCTCAAGCTCGTATGCCTTTGTATAAGCAGCAACAGCTTTTTCAAGAGCATTCTCTACAACGGGTTTGGTAACGGTAAAGAAGGCTACGGTGCCGTTTGCGCTTAGGTAAACATCCTTGTCATCATAAACAAGTTTTGTGTAAGTCTCGGGGCCGATGGTTACTTCTTCCTGGCTTACAGGCTTCTGGTTACCCAAAATAAGCATGAGGTCAGTCTGGGATGCACCTATCCAAAGGTTTCCGGCAGGAACGTCATAAGCTTTAACGTAAGCCTCTGCAAGTTTTAGCCAGGTTGCGCTCTTAGCTGCCTTCTTGGGGTTCTGAGCAGCAAGTTCTGCAGCCTCTACAGCCTTCTTGGCTGCATCGTGCTTCTGAGCCTGTGCAATCTGTACGGTGGCTACGAGAGCCAGCACTAAAAGAATCTTTTTCATAAGAATTATTGTTATGTGTTACTATTCCGTTTTGGGTTCCTCCTCGGAAGCTCCGGCCACTGCAGAAACCGCTGCAATCGTGTCGCCCTCCTTGAGGTTTATGAGCTTAACTCCCTGTGTTGCCCTTCCGGCTTCGCGGATATCATTGACAGACATCCTTATAGTAAGTCCGCTCTGGTTAATAATCATAAGGTCGTTGTCCGGAGTAACATTCTTAATGGCCACGACCTTTCCGGTCTTGTCGGTAATGTTAAGTGTCTTTACTCCCTTTCCTCCACGGGCCGTGATTCTGTATTCATCAACTCCTGTACGCTTTCCAAAGCCGTTTTCGCTTACAACTAGAACGGTGTGATTGTCTACGTCCGGAGCCTCGGGAGAGAACTTGATCATACCTATGACTTCATCGTCATTATCAATATTAATGCCACGCACTCCGGCAGAGGTTCTGCCAAGAGGTCTTGCATCCTCTTCTTTGAAGCGTACGCAACGTCCGTTGCGGGCTGCAATCAGCAACTGATCTTTGCCGTCCGTGAGTTCTGCGCCTATGAGTTCATCACCCTCGTGAATAATGATTCCGCGCACTCCGTCTCCGTTGCGACGATAGTTGCGGTACTTCTCCAGAAGAGTCTTCTTTATGGTTCCTCTCTTGGTTGCGAGAACAATGTAGTGGCTTGCCAGGAACTCCTCATCCTTCATTGTAGGAATATTCAGGTAAGCCTGAACCTTGTTGTCTGTAGACAGGTTGAGAATGTTCTGGATAGCCCTGCCCTTGGAAGTGCGGGAACCCTCCGGAATCTCGTAAACCTTAAGCCCGTAGAAGAGGCCCTGCTCCGTGAAGAGCAGCAAGGTGCTGTGCATATTTGCTACGTAAACGTGCTCTATGAAGTCCTCATCCTTGGTAGCGCTGCCTTTTATGCCAACTCCGCCACGGTTCTGGGTACGGAACTCTGTAAGAGGAGTGCGCTTGATGTATCCGAAGTGAGATATGGTAATAACCACGTCTTCGTCTGCATAGAAGTCCTCCGGATTAAACTCGTCTGCACTGAGGGTAATCTCCGTGCGGCGCTTGTCACCGTATTTGGCCTTGAGTTCAAGGGTCTCGTTCTTGATGATGTCCATCTGCATGGACTCGTTGGAAAGAACCTCGTTGCAGTAGGCAATGAATTTTTCAAGCTCGTCATACTCTGCCTGAAGTTTCTCACGCTCCAGGCCGGTAAGCTGACGCAGCCTCATTTCCACGATTGCCGTTGCCTGCACCTCCGTAAAGCCGAAGGTCTTCATAAGTTCTTCCTTAGCCTCATCTACGCTGCCCGATGCCCTTATTATCCTTATGATCTCGTCAATTACATCTATGGCTTTGAGAAGGCCTTCCAGGATATGGGCGCGCTTCTGGGCTTTTTCAAGGTCAAAGCGGGTGCGGCGGAGAACAACCTCGTGGCGGAAGTCCACGAAGGTCCTGAGCATATCCTTGAGGTTCATTGTCATGGGACGGCCCTTGACCAGAGCAACATTGTTTATGGCAAAGCTGGACTGAAGAGCTGTGTATTTGAACAGGGTATTGAGCACCACGTTGGAGTTGGAGCCCTGCTTAACCCTGATGACAACACGGATACCCTCACGGGAAGACTCGTCGTTGATATAGGTTATGCCCTCTATTCTCTTGTCCTCTACCATCTGGCCAATCTTCTCTATCATGTCTTTCTTGTTTACCATGTAGGGAATCTCGGTTACGACGATGGTTTCGCGGCCGTTGTCTGCAACTTCTATCTCTGTCTTGGCCCTTACAACCACGCGGCCCCTGCCGGTCTCGTAAGCCTCACGGATACCCTGGGTGCCCTGAATAATGCCGCCTGTAGGGAAATCCGGGCCCTTGAGGTGATGCATGAGCCCTTCTGTATCTATGTCCGGGTTATCTATGTATGCACAGATAGCGTCGCAAACCTCTCCAAGGTTATGGGGTGCCATATTCGTGGCCATACCCACGGCGATACCGGAGGAACCGTTGAGCAAAAGCAACGGAGCCTTTGTAGGAAGAACGGTGGGCTCTTCTATGGTATCGTCAAAGTTCAACTGGAAATCTACGGTATTTTTATCTATGTCTGCAAGAACCTCTTCCGTGAGCTTCTCCAGCTTTGCCTCCGTGTAGCGCATAGCTGCAACAGAGTCACCGTCCATTGAACCAAAGTTACCCTGGCCGAACACCAGTGGGTATCTCTGGTTCCAAGGCTGAGCCAGCCTTGACATTGCATCGTAAACACTGGAGTCTCCGTGTGGGTGGAATTTACCCAGAACCTCACCCACGATTCTGGCAGATTTCTTTGTTTGTCCGGAATAACCAAGGCCAAGCCCGTCCATTCCAAAAAGGACACGCCTCTGAACCGGCTTAAGACCGTCACGGGCATCAGGAAGCGCTCTGGAAACAATCACAGACATTGAATAGTCAATGTAAGCGCTGCGCATTTCCTGGTCTATGTTCACCTGCTCTATAATACCGGTTTTCTTCTCTTCAATATCCATATTTGTCTTTATTTCTTCTATTTAGTCTTTAACATACAAAGATAGAATTTTTTACGGAAAGTTACAATTTAAATAAACCAAGTATTTTCTAAAAAATTTCAATTATTTTTTAAATGTGAAATAGTTTGGCACAATATGGGGGTATCTTTGCAAAAAAAGAGAAGAACTATGAATACAGAACTTACAATAAGCGCCGCTCTTGGCAGCATAATAACAAATTCACAGGCAGTTGAAACCCTTATAGGTATGATGAGCGACCTGGGCCTGGAGATAAGCGATATCAAGGCCCAGAATCAGTGAAATTTCTGTAAGAAGATTATGCCAGAGAAACCGCTGTGTTTTCCTTGTCCCTGGTAAGCCCGACGCGTATGGTACGCACAGCATCGCCCTTCTTGGCACGGCTTAGCATACTGTCCGTGATTATGAATTCAGAAACAGGGTCTTCTATGTACTTGGAAATAGCTCTCTTGAGGGGGCGTGCGCCAAAGGCGGGGTCAAAGCCGGCATCGGCCACAAAACGCCTGGCGGCATCGGTAACACGCAGCTCGTATCCGGCCTCCTGAACTCTGGAGCGGAGTCCCTTGAGTTCTATGTCAATGATTCTTTCTATATCTTCCCTGGTAAGGTTGTTAAAGTAAACCTTCTCGTCCACGCGGCCTATGAACTCCGGAGGGAAGGCAGTTTTTATAGCCTTTTCCAACACCTTCTCGCGGTTCTTCTCCACATCCCTTCCGGCAGTAGCAAAGCCAATTCCGCTGCCGTATGCCTCAAGGTCGCGGCTGCCCACGTTGGAAGTCATTATGACAATGGTATTCTTGAAGTTCACGGTGCGGCCCTCGCTGTCTGTAAGGCGCCCGTCGTCCAGGACCTGAAGCAGGATGTTGTAAACATCGGGATGGGCCTTTTCTATCTCGTCCAGAAGCACTACGCAGTAGGGCTTGCGGCGCACTCTCTCGCTAAGCTGCCCGCCATCCTCGTAGCCCACATATCCGGGAGGAGCGCCAATGAGGCGGGATACGGAGAACTTCTCCATATACTCGCTCATATCCAGGCGGACTATGTTCTCTTCCGAGTCAAAGAGCAGTTCTGCAAGGCACTTTGCAAGACGGGTCTTGCCAACTCCGGTGGGCCCGAAGAAAAGGAAGGAGCCTATGGGGCGTCCGGGATCTTTAAGACCGGACCTGTTGCGCCTGATAGCGCTTACAACGGTATCTATCGCCGCGTCCTGACCTATGATTTTAGCCTGCAGGCGGTCTTTCATCTTTAGTATGCGCCCGGCCTCACTCTCTGCAACCTTATTTACAGGGATACCTGTCATTTTGGACACCACGGTAGCCACATCGTCTGCGCTTACTACATTGGAGCGGCCGCGGCGGCCACCGGAGGTTAGCCTTACCATGGAGCCGGCCTCGTCAAGGGCATCTATGGCCTTGTCCGGAAGGGACTTGTCGCTTATATACCTGTCCGTAAGCTTTACGCAGGCAGAAATGGCGTCCTCTGAATAAACAACTCCGTGGAACTGCTCGTAGTTGGGCTTGAGCCTTTCCAGAATAGCAATGGACTGGGGCACGTCCGGAGCCACCACAAGAATTTTCTGGAAACGGCGGTCAAGGGCGCCGTCCTTCTCTACAATCTTGGTAAATTCATCTACGGTAGTAGCGCCTATGCACTGGATTTCCCCGCGGGCAAGCGCAGGCTTAAGCATATTTGCGGCATCCAGACTGCCCTGGGCCCCGCCGGCGCCCACGATTGTATGGAACTCGTCTATAAAGAGAATCAGTTCCGGGTCCGAAGAAGCAGCTTCGATTATATTTTTAACGCGCTTTTCAAAGTCACCGCGGTACTTGGTTCCAGCCACTACGGAAGCTATATCAAGCGAGATAATGCGTTTTTTTGCCAGGGAAGGCGATATTTCGCCGGAGGCGATTTTAAGGGCGATTCCCTCTACTATGGCGCTCTTGCCCACTCCCGGCTCCCCTATAAGCATAGGGTTATTTTTCTTACGGCGGCCAAGAATCTCTATCACCCTGGAAATCTCATCCTCCCGGCCAACCACAGGGTCTAGTTTCCCCTCGCGCGCGGCTTTTGTAAGATCGTAGCCAAACTCATCCACCGCAGAACCTTTGGGGGCACCTTCCCCAACGGGGGAATCTTCACCATCGGCCTCATCCTCTCTTTCCTGGGGCCGATCGTTTCCTGGCCTCTGCGGCATTTGAGGCGACAGGCCGTTCTCTGACATCCACACCAGAATGCGGCCGTAGTCTACTCCCACGCTGCGCAGGAAAGACTGCCCGTAGCTGCCCGTTGTCCTGCACAGGGCAAGCAGTAGATGGATGGCATCGGCCTCCGGGCTGCGAAGCCTGGTTGCCTCAAGAATGGTGAGGCTCAGTACGTTCTGCGCAGCACGGGAAAAAGTAATATTTTCCAGCTCGGAATAAGGAATGCGCTCATTTGTAAACACCCTGCTGTCTATAAACGACTTAAGCTGCTGCAAATCCACGTCCATAGACGAAAGAGCTGTAGCGGCATCGTTTTCTTTGTGGCGGATGATACCAAGCAGAAGGTGGTCGGGACCTATACCGTAGCTGCCGGTGCGCATAGCCTCCTCACGGGCATAACTAATTATCCCGTTAAGGTTATCCGAGACTTTTAATTCCATTATTCTCTTTTAATCGGTAAAAAAATTACTCTGTAAGCCTGTCAAGCGCCAATTTTACAAGATTGCGCACCAGGGCCTTATAGTCAGGATTGCTGCTCTTGAGATGCCTGTTGGCAATTACGCAGCAAACCGTTCCGGCGTCGTGTCCAAGATGCTTGCAGATGCCTGCAAGAGCAGAGCCTTCCATCTCGAAGTTGGTGATGCGATAATCCTCATAGCGGAAAGACTCAAACTTGGAAACCATATCGGGCATAGCCAACGGCATACGAAGAACGCGGCCCTGAGGACCGTAGAAGCCGGATGCGCAGATTGTAACGCCCTTGACAGTATCGTTCTTAAACCTGTCTATAAGCTTCTGGCTGGCCCTTACAAAGTAAGGAGAAGGAAGATACTTGTTCCAGCCCACGTGCTTCTTGAAGGCCTCTTCCATAGGCTCTATAGTAACCTCTTCGCGATTAGCGTACCAGTTAAGAAGGCCGTCGCACCCTACGGAAATGTGGGAGAAAACGCAGGAGCCAATGGGAATGTCCGGCTGGATGGCGCCGCAGGTGCCAATCCTAAGAACAGTAAGAGTTCTGTGCTCCGGCTTAACCTCGCGGGTAGTGAAATCTATATTTGCCAGGGCGTCCAGCTCATTCATTACAATATCGATATTGTCCGTGCCTATTCCTGTAGAAAGCACCGTTACGCGTTTGCCATTGTACTTTCCGGTAACGGAAACAAACTCACGCGAGGCGTGGCGGAATTCTATATCCGTAAGGAACTCTGAAGCCATATCTACACGGCCGGGGTCTCCTACAAGGATTACAGTGTCTGCCAGTTCTTCCGGGCGGATGTGAATATGGAACGCAGAGCCGTCCGGATTTATTATAAGTTCAGATTCAGCTATTCTCATAAATATGACGATATTAGGAAGCAAATATAAGATTATTTTTCTATTTTTAGGCCGATATTTTCTATTTTTGCAAACGAAAACAAAAGAATAAGACTATGTGGCAAAGAGCTCAAACCCTATATCTGGCAATATCGACCATACTTACAATAATCTTGTTTTTCTCTTACGAGGCCATAGCATTCAATGCCGATGGTGACGTACTGGACGCCATTAAATTCACGGACAGCATAGCTCAGCTGATACTGCTGATAGTCATTCTGCTGCTTAGCATACTGGCAATATCAACCCCAAGATTCCTGGTTTTCCAGTTTAGGACAACCGCCCTTCTTACAATAGTAACCCTGGCCCTCCAAGCCTGGATAGCCAAGGACTTTTTCTCTATAGGTCAGGAAGTTTATATTTTCCGGCTAAAGGCCGTATTCCCGCTTGTATGCGTCATTCTTGACGTGCTTGCAGCGCGCGGCATACTTGCCGACCAAATGCTTGTAGAAAGTGCATCCTCACTTAGAAAGTCCCGCCGTGAAAGGCGCGCCGCCAGAAAATAGAAAAATCAACTATCACAAAAGGTAATCCTTGAGCGATTTGCGAAGAATCGACAAGGCGTTTTGTATCTCACGGGTAACCGTTCTTACGGGAATCCCAAGAGATGAGGCTATTTCCTTATACGTCTTGCCCTCTACTCGGGAGGCGTAGAATACGTGGGAGGTAAGCCTTGGCATACGTTCCATCTCCCGCTGGAATATCTCCGATATCTCGTCCTCGAACAGTTTTCCCGTAAGGGAATCATTCTCAAGCAGCCTTATCTGGGCGTCCAGACAGGCCTGGGTATAGATATTCATTGTCCTCTTCTGCCGGCTTTGTCTCGAGCGCAGGACATCAAGGCACTTGTATTTTACAATTCCTAAAATATATGCAGGCAGCTTCTCAGGAAGAGGTTCCTGATTTCTCTGATTCCAGAAAGCAATGAAGCTTTCCGACACGACATCCTCTGCCTCCCTCCTGTCCTGAAGATAGGAGAAGGCAATGTCGGTGAAGCGACCGCTGTACTGCTCGTACAAGGCCGTAAAGTCAGAGAGCGATATTACCGGATGTGCCGGTTCCATATATTTTAAAAAGGTGCCGGCTCACTGGCCGCTGCCGGATTGCCGGCACCTGACGACATTGAAACGAAAATTGTTATTCGTACGTTATCTCCCACTCATCTGCAAGGATGAGGTCTGTAGCAGTGAAAGTAACGCTATTGGTATCGGAGGTGGGTGCCCACAGCGATTTGCTGAGATCCATCATTACAACCCTACCCGTATTTACTTTAAAGTACCCGTATACATAGGTCAAGCCTATATTTATGCCGGTGAGTTTGAAGCCCTCGGGAACCGATACGGTAAACGAATCGCCATTATCCATATACATTCCATAGGTCTGACTATAATAGAACACGCCAGAGGAGAAAGAGAGGGTGGCCAAACCGTCAGTCACACTTTCTGCCGAAGTGGGAATTATAGTTACCCGCGCCCTCTTAACGGTAACCTTCTTTTCTGCCGTAAAGTCTCCGGCCGTAACTATAACCTTTGTTTCTCCCGGCTTTTTACCGACAACTACGCCGTTCTGGTCTACAGAGGCAACGTCCCCGTCCACTACAGACCAGGTCACTTCAAGCTCCTCGGTATTGTCTGCAGGCAGAATTTTATAGGTGAACCGTGCGGTATCCCCAACCATAATCTCGGCATCCTCCTCCGGAATCTGAATGCCGGTAGGATAGCAGTGGATAAAGAAGTTGCAGACGTCGGTTACGTCGTTAGCCTTTATCACTACCGCCGCGTGACCGCCAAGGAGAGCCGAGACAACGCCATCCTGTGAAACGGTAAGGACACTGTCGGCCGACGACGACCATAAAACCTCTACGGGAACGTTGATATCATCCGGCCCCACTTCATAGCTAAGCCGGAAGGTTTCGCCTTTATCCAGTTCTACGTCGTGCTGGCTAAGCGTTACCGATGTCAAGGGAGAAGTAACCTCCACCGTGCAGTCTATCACCACCTGATTGATTTTGACGTGGATAACGGTTTCTCCCCCACCTACTGCGGTAACAATTCCTTCCTGGCTTACGGTAGCTACCAGGGTGTCTTCCGACTCCCAGACTACGTAAGAAGCATCCGTCTTGGGGATTATGGTAAGGAGGAGATTTTCTGTACTTCCCCTGACAAGGGAAAGCGAGCGCTTGTTAAGGAAGTATCCATCCCTATCCTTGGACCCTAAGATTTCTTCCTCGCTACAGGACACGACAGCGGCAAAGGCCACTATCGCCATCATATATTTAAATATATTCTTCATGGCTTCTGTTTTTTACCAGGTAATAGGGTTAGTTGCAAAAGACTTGGTCTCGGGATAGTAGTACTCCGGTTTCTTGAGGGATACGCCGTGCATACCCTCGGAAAGGACATTCATGGCATCCCAGTCTCGCTTGACGCCCTGGTTGTTCCAAAGAGAAAATACCATCCAGAAACCATAGTCGGAGTTTACAAATTTTAAAACCGTCGATTCGGTAGGGATATATCTCCACTGGGCAAACTCACTGGACTGATAAGAACACATAGACAGTGTGGAGTTGCCGTAAGGTTCGGCAGCGTAGCCATAGTCTCCGTTAAAGATGTCCATATACTCTGAAGGATCCACTCCGTCCACAGGGGCATTGCCAACGGCAGCACCATACTGATAAGAAACCATCTCCTTGTCCGGGAGAAGTTTCTTTGTCTCATAGTAGAGGCGGTTGCCTGCGGCATAGGACCTTCTGGTAAACAGAGGGTTGGACAAATCAGGGCTGTTGGAATATTCGTCGTCAAAGTTTACGCCGTCGAACCCGTAGCTGTTGCACATAGCAGCAACCTTCTGGGCAAATTCACGGGCTCCAAGGTCGCTGAGCTGGGCAAGTCCGGACTCGTCGTGGTTACCAAGTATGCTTATGATAACCTTGATTCCCCTGTCGCGCAGAGGCTTTATCATCTCATCGTAATGATCCAGTACATACTGACACTGAGGGTTGGAGAAGACATATATCTCTCCTTTCTCCCTGTTGTAATTGATATTGTAGGCAAATAGCACCACATAATCTATGAGAAGATTGCCTTCTTCGTCCTCGAACTGCAGCATATTAAGAGGATTGGTGTTGTTAACCTCTATCCACACAATAACTTTCTTGTCTGCATGACGCGGGCGGCTCTGGCCGGAGCGGTTCTTAACAAGATATACAAGATGGGAGGTCTCTGAAACAGCAGCAGAACCGGACGTTGCAGTTACCTTGACGGGAAGGATGTATGTTTCTTCCAGGGTGTCGTCAAAAGGCTGCAGGGTAAGTGCAATACCGGGGGATTTAATAGCCCCGGCAGGCACCGTAATACTGCCGTCACCTGCCATTCCAACCTTCTCCTGAGGATAAAGATTGAAGGAGGTACCGTGAGCGGCGTTATATTCCTCTGCATAGAGGGCATCGTACTCAACCTTTACCTCGGTGGCGGAATCTCCGGCTTTACTAAGCACTGCCACGATGCTGTTCATGGAAGTATCGGCATACATATCTACGATAACCTCGCTCTTCATAGTCTTTCCGTCCTTGATGGATACTATGGTGTTCTGTACATTTCCATAGGCTTCTGCATCCACATTGTCTATCACTATGTCATCGGTGCAACCGGTGAACCAGACGCCAAGGCAGAGGAAGCTCGCAAAAAACATTATCTTTTTCATAATCATTTCTTCTAGCGTTTTTAATCTTCGGGAAGACTTACTTTAGGCCACTTAGTAGCCATATCAAGAGTAAGATCATTGCCGTTGGGGCTGGAATCTTTAAGTGTAGTACCGCCGCCGTCATCCATCTTCCAATAGGCAATGAGTCCTTCTGACAAAGGATCCACGGTATAGAAGTGGTTTGGAGCGTTGATTTCATCCTGTGTAAGGCAGTAATCCCAGATACGGACTTCTGACAGATCTCCGTCAAGATAACGGTCGCCAGCATAAGAGTAGCCAAGCCAGAAGTAACGGTCTTCAACCTCGCCCATATCGGTGCCATAAGCGTCCCAGGTAACGTATGTACGACCACAGTAGCCTCTGTCAAGCACCTTGCGTCCGTCAAAATACACAGTTATATAGCCAGAATCGAACACACAGGCGATGTGGGTCCATTTTCCAAGCTGTACCTGCATATTGGAGTTGGTAAGGTTGATAGAGCTGGCAATCTGGAGCTGGTTGTCAGGAACTCCGGCATCTCCGAATCTAAGAAGGAAGTGCCCCTCGTTACCCATTACGGAAGAAATAAGTCTTCCGGCCTGGTTCTGACGCACAAGAGCCTCGCAGGTGAATTTTCCCATACGCCGGAATTTATCGGGGGTTGCCCACTCCTGGACGCCGGCGCGGTTCTCTGTCATATTACATACTACATTTATAAGGGCTGCCCCCTTGAAGACGTAATAGACAACGGTCTTGGGCGTGATCACGTTGATGTCGGTTATATTCTTGAGAACTATCGGCATAACGTAAACTGTCCTTCTGTCAAGATCGGACAGACCATCAAAACTGATAGAGACAGACTCGGATACATTTGCCCCGGGGGCGATGGTTACGGTAGGATTCTCTATGGCGCAAAGCTCCTGAGGGAGAATCTGGGCGTCCGGACTGTCGTATATTTTCTTATAATCTTTAACATAGCTGATATCTGCTACGAAAGTACCGCTTATGGCCTTATCTACCGGCTTTGCCGTTGCCATGGACAGAGTTCTGTAGATAGCCGGGGCGCCGGGCTTCACAAGTATTTCCTCGAAAGCACTTCCGATATTGATATACAACTTATTGGAGAAGTGCTGCTCCTCCATCGCATCTTTCTCGGTCTGGCAGCCAAAGAGCAGCAGGCCGGCAAGGGCGATTATTGCATATTTTAACTTTTTCATTTTTTCTCCTTATTTTACTGGTGAAGGATTCATAGTAGATATCGCCTTCCTTATGTTCTGATAAACATTGCCTACATTGTAATAGTCGAACTGGGCGTGGTTTACGCAAACACCGGCTTTATTGTAGTAATCGGCAGCATCTATCGCCCACAAGGCGGCGCCAAGAATGGCATTGCTGTCGCCAAAGTAACCGTTAAGGTTGGTGGGATCTGTTATGTCTATTGCCGTAACGCCTATTACAAACCTGTCTGTAGGAACGCCCTCGGCAATAAGCTGCTCTACTGCGTAGGACAGGCCGTGAATGTTATTCACAGATTCTGCCTGGGCAATTATGTACTTGGCAGATTCAACCACAGTGGTTTCGTAAATCACGTTTCTGGGCACTCCCTCAAAGAACAGGACTGCGTCCGGATGTTTATTTATCCAGGAATTCACCGCGGCAAAGAAGCTTTTCTGCCTCTCCTCTTCCAGGGCCAGCTCGTCCTCAGTCATAGAATTGGGATTAATTCCCGTAAAAATGACATTGATTCCGTCCAGTTTGTTGGCGTCGCAAAGAGCCACGGTCTTGGCAACATTCTCTGCCATCCAGCCCACGAAACGCTCCTGGGTATTCACTACCGTGTCCTGAGCCTGTTCCTCTTCGGCGATCATTGCAAGATATTCTGCCTCAAGGGCGGGATAACTTACATTCATAAGGGTTTTCATTCCCTTCTCCAGGCGGATTTCTTCTATTTCTTCTGCTATCTGGGAAGAAATATCGGCGGCATTGTTAAGGATAACGTAATCTATGCTGTCCGGCAGACAGTTAAGATGGTCGGCGCGGCCCTGGAGCACTCCGCTCTTATTGTCGAACTTGGCAATCATCACATGATGGTCGGTACCCCTGTAAGTGCGCAAACCCTGAAGGTACTGCTCGTATAGCGCAGGATACTTATCCTTAATGGTAGGATACACTACCGATACGGCCTCGGTTTCTGTCCATTTGTCACAGGCGGCAAAAGAAAGAACCATTGCCGAAGCTATGCACATATATTTAATTATAGATTTCATAACCGGTCCTCCTAAAAGTTTTTACAGTCGAACCAGGTACGAGTAGACATTTCGTCGGGGCCTCCGAGTTTTTCTACAGCAGACCTGATATTCTCTGCATTATTTACATATTCGTCAGCGGGATACTTCATTCTTCTGGCGCCGAACTGGGAATCTACAAGGCCGTTGGACTTGTTACCCTCATCGGTAGCGGGAAGGATGTGAGGATAGCCGGTACGGCGGATGTCGGCCCAGCTTTCGTTTCCTATAAGCCAGTTGGCAATCCACTTCTGAATCATGATTTTCTCCTGCTTCCTTTCAACGGTGGCGCCCTCGTCCCAGGCCACAGTTATATCGGACAGAGAGCCGCCGTAACTGTTGCTTCCGGTAGGATCCGTATAAACCTCGGGCTTGCTGGTAGCATCGGAAATATAGTCATCTGCTCCGCCAACACCCCACTGGGCAAATGAAAGGCGGATGCCTTCCTCGTAGAATTCCTTTGCTGTGCCGCCCATATCAAAGCCAAACACAGCCACGGCCTCTGCCTTAAGGAAGGCCACCTCGGCCGCATTCATCCATACGAACGGGCTGTCCATTGAAATGTTAACAGTAGAGAACATGTGCATTACATCGTTTGCCGGCATTTCAATACCGTGACGGAGTCCTACGTACTCGAAGCCTTCGAACTCTGAAGGATTAAAGTAGGCGGCCCTTCTTGGGTCTGAATAACCGTTCATATAAGCCACTATGTCGGCTGCAACCATTGAGTCTCCGCCGTTATACTCTACCTGAACCACGTAGAACGGGTTCTTGGCGTTGGCACTGAAGTTCTTGTAGGTTGCATTGTCGGCATTTGAGCTCATGGGGCCCACGGCGTCCCGGGCCACTTCCTCGGCGGCCTCGCGGGCTGCGGCAGGATCGGCATAAGAAATTCTGAGCGCCAGGCGGAGCTTGAGCGAATTGGCAAATTTTGCCCATTTCTCTACGCTTCCGTCAAATACTATATCGGCAGTAGGGTTGATGTTTACAGCCCTGTTGGCCGACAGTACCTCAATAGCCTCGCTAAGGTCGGATATCATATTCTTATAGGCCTGCTCCTGGCTGTCGTAAGGCACCTGAATCTTACCGCCTAGACCAATCTGGCTGTAAGGAATAGGGCCGTAAGTGTCGGCAACACGGTGCAGAACCGCTACTTTAAGAACCTTGGCTATAGACAGGAGAATGGGATCTTCCGTCATATTGGAAAGGTCTCCGTAGTTGGAATAGAACGTAGGGATTATACGGCTGCTGGACAAAAGCACGTTGGTCCAGTTGTCGGTAGGGTTATAATTGGAAATGGTATTGCGGAAGCCCTGGTTGGAGTCTGAAAGATAACCAGCCATGGGACCGCCGAGAAGGCATTCCGTAAACTGAGTGGTGTTCACATCAGTAGAAATTACCGCGCTTGCCATTCCGGTAAGAGCCGCACGCAGCGCATATCCGTCGCGAAGCATTTCCTCGTTGGTAACTCCGTTAGGGTCAGTGTTATACTGCTCGAAATTCTTGGTGCAGGAAGAGACCAGCACCAGGCAGGAAGCTGCCAAAGATATAAGTATATTCTTTTTCATCAGTGTCCCTCCTTAGAAATTAAGACGTACATTGAAACCTACGTTTCTGGTTCCGGGCATCATAAAGTAGTCTATTCCCTGATAGTAGTTGTCGGTGGTTGTTGCCGTTGATTCAGGGTCGAACGGAGCCTTGCAGTAAATCATAAGCAGGTTGCGTCCAACGGCCTGAAGGGTGAGGTCGAACAAATTCCAAAGGTACTTTTTGGGAATGGTGTAACCGATGGCAACCTCGCTAAGGCGGACATTGGTTGCATCGTAAACATAGTACTGGGGCACAGTATCACCGCCGCCTATGGCAGTGTACCACATATTAGGGTCTATACAGTCCGATCCGTTAACTACAACGTATCCGTTGTCGCGGGCTGCTGCCGAGGCCTCGGATACTCCAAAACGGTCCAGCATTGCCTGGGTGCGGGAGAATACAATACCGCCCAGACGGGCCTGAATCATTGCGGCCAAGGAGACGTTGCCATACTTGAACTCGTTGCGCCAACCCATATTAGCCTTGGGAAGTACGCTGCCAAGTTTGATGTAATCATCGAAAGAGGTAAAGGCCTCTGTGGAGATGATTCCGTTTTCGTTTATATATATGTTATTGTTACTGTCCCTCTTGAGGTCTGCACGGGAGTAGATGTCGCCCAGAGTACCGCCCTCCATAAGAACGAACCTGGCATTTCCAAGGCCGCCCATATTAAGACGGGATACACTGAACTTCTCTCCGGTTACAGGATTGGTCACGTTGTCTGCAAGAGAAATAATCTTGTTCCTGTTGGCAGAGAAGGTGTAATTAGTGTTCCATGTAAACTTACCCCAGGTATGGGTGAATCCTGCTGCCAGTTCCAGACCGGTATTGCGTACGTTACCGGACTGAATGTAAATATCGGAATAACCGGAGCCCGAAGAAATTCCCGGGTTGAAGGTCTGGTCCTTTGTATTGGTAAGATACCAGGAGAGGTCTATGCTGAATCCACCGCCCAGACCTGCCTGTAACCCTACCTCCCAGGAACGGGTCATCTCCGGCTTAAGGTTGGCCACCGGATAGGCGGTCTGGGTTATCCACGCCTGCTGGCTGTTATCCCATCCGTGGATAGGATTTGATATCCAGCGCTGGTAGGAAGCACCAACCTGAGCATAGGAACCGCGGATTTTCAGGAACTCTATGAACTTGGGAAGTGCAAAAGCCTGGGAAAGAACTCCGGAAAAACCAATGGAAGGATAGAAGAATGAACTCTTTGTACTTCCGGGGCCGAAGAGTCTGGAATCCCAGTCATTTCTGGCAGTCAGGGTAAGATACCAGGCACCCTTGTAGCCCACCTCAACAGAGGCGAATACACTCTGGGTCTGGTCGTGATAACCATCCTGCGAGTTGGACGGTGCACCGATTGCAAACACATTGAAAACATTTGGAATGTTTTCTACGCCGATGGTGCCGTTACCTATACCTCCGCCTACAGAAGCAGACTCGCTGATGTTATCCACTATGATACCTCCAATGTTAGCCTGAAGGTTCCAGTCCTGGCCAAGAGACCTGTGAATGTCCATCATAGCATCGGCATAGGTCTGTCGGTCCTGGATATTGGTAAGGGAGTAATAGCCTTTGTCTGAACCGCCGGTAAGAAGGTTGTTTGTGGTTGCGTAGTAACGCTCTTCGTACTTGTTAGTACTGTTGTCTATACGCACGCGGCCGCTTAGTGTCATCCAGTCCAATACCCTCCAGGAAAGGCTGGAGGAAGCCATATAGCGGTCTTTCTTGTTTGTGCGAAGGTCGCGGTAGTTAATCCAGTAAGGATTCTGCATTACTATTCCCCCATCTCCGGAGGGCCAGTACTGCGTGTAAATCTGACGCTCGCTGTTCCAGCGCTCATACATAGAGACATCCTCCCAGGAGTCGCCTCTGGGGAAGAGATAGGCACTCACCAGAGGATTGTTGTACAAACCCTGATTAATCATATTGCGGTCGTTCTGCCTGATGTACTGGAAAGAGACGTCAAGCGTCATCTTGTCGTCAAGGAAAACGGCAGTATTGCGTGCAGAAAAGTTATATCTGTTATAAGCATTGTTGGGGACCACACCGTCTGCATTGATGGCAGCTACGGAAAAATATGTCTGATTCTTGTCTGTTCCCGTAGAGAAAGCTATGCTCTCCGTTGTGGTAATGCCTGTTTTGAAATAATCGCTCCTAGGGTCATATCCCATATAGGAGAGGTCGTTTAGCCTGCGTCCCCAGCTATACACGGAAGAGCCCTCGTCCGACAGATAATCCCCGGTACCGTACCTGTTCTGAAACTTGGGCAGAAAGGTAACGTTGGTTATTTCTGTGTTGGAGGCGATGGTAAGGGTAGTTATGCCTCTGGCACCTTTCTTTGTGGTAATGACGATGGCGCCGTTGGCTGCTTCCTGTCCGTACAAGGCAGCGGCTGCCGCACCGGTAAGTACAGACATTGATTCGATGTCTTCAGGGTTGATATCGGCGATGGGGTCTGTGTAGCCGCTTGAGCCGAATCCCGTACTGGCACTCCTGTTAAGAGTATATACGGGTACACCGTCTATCACATACAAGGCATTGGAGGTCTTGTTGATTGATTTGGAACCACGGATCACAGCCTTTGTAGCACCGCCGACTCCGGCAGATGAAGCATTAATCACAAGGCCGGCAACCTTACCGCTAAGGGAGTTGATGAAGTTAGCGTCCTTATTTGCCAGAATAGCGTCGCTTTTTACCTCCTGAACATTGTAAGAAAGTGCTTTCTGTGACCTGCGTATACCGAGAGCCGTCACAACGGTTCCCTGAAGCATAGTGGTCTCTTCTTCAAGAGTTACAAGATAACTGGTCCTTCCGTCCAGGGGAACCACGGCTGTAGCGTAGCCAAGAGAAATTATCTCCAGACTGGCTTTCTCGTAGCCGGCGGGAACCGAAAACTCAAAATTTCCGTCAAAGTCGGTGCTTCCACCGATCCTCGTTCCCTGTATCATCACGGCAGAGCCTACTACCGGCTCTCCGGCTGCATCCAGGATACGTCCGCGAAGGACAATGGGTGCCTGGTCCTGCTCTGCAGGTTTGGGGGCGATGATGATGGTCATCCCTTCAATCTTATAGTCAACACGTGCGGGCGTGAACAAGGCGTCAAGAGCCTCGGCCAGCCGTTTGTTTTGGATATGCACAGAGATTTTCTGCTGCGTATCCACATTCATGTTGACAAACAGGTAGCTTGTCTGCCGCTTGATGCTTTGGATAGCTGTTTCCAGAGGAGCCTGGTTAAGGTCTAAAGAAACAAGCTCTTCCTGAGCCCGGAGCTGGCCGGTTCCAAGAAAAAGCATCAACAGCACCAAATAAAATTGGCATAGTACTGTTTTCTTCATGTTTTTGTTTGTTAGTTATGGTATTTAGTGTTATTCCTTTATTATTATAATGCTTCCATAAACCTCGTAGCGGAAATCCACTACGTGCTGAAGCACCTTAAGTGCGTGTTCTATCCCTTCCGATATACGCAGTTCTCCACTCAGCCCCTGGATAGACGGGTTGGCACGGCTTACAATCTGTACACCGTACGCCTTCTCGAATTTTTTCATAAGTGAAGTAAAATCCTTTGCCTCAAGATTAACCAGGCCCTCCGTCCACAAAAGCGGGGTGTAATCCGTTAGCACAGAACGGCAGAGTTTCCCGTCTGTGAGCGTAAGCACGTCACTGGGATGCATTAGGTGCACATCCGTAGGGTCTGCCAGGTTGGTAACCATTACGCTTCCCTCCAGAAGCGTAGTAGAAAAGTACTGCTCTTCCTCGTCTGCGTTCACGCCGAACGTAGTTCCCTTAACCTCCAGGTCGGCGGCAAAAGTAGAGACAATGAAAGTACGCTCCTTATCCTGTTTAACTCTGAACAACGCCTCGCCGTGCAGCGAAACGTGTCTTTCTCTGCCTCTGAAGGTGACAGGATATTCTATCCTGGAGCAGGAATTAAGCGATACCGTACTTCCGTCGGCAAGGGTAATGTCTACTTTCTGTCCCGGTGCAGTCTGGAAGGATATCATCTCGGAAGACAATTCTTCTATAGTCCTGTACCTTACCAGAAAAACAGTCCCGGCCAAGAGCAGGATAAGGCAGGCTGCGGCTGCGGCCCATCTTAATATTCTGCGCGTTTTAAGGACGAATGCGGCTTTACCGGAAAGCTCCGAGTCCCTGTGCCCATAAAGAGTGATTCCTTCGGAGATGAATTTCACCTTGCCGAATTCCTTCATGGCATCAGGCCCGGAAAGTAGCCAGGCCCCAATCTGCCTGTTTTCCTCTTCGCTGGTCCGGCCACGGAAGTAGCGCTCTAAAATGTCTTGATTCATGGTTTACCTTAGTACTACATAAACATTGCATGAATATATGTCGTAACTAAGGACTGTGGTTTACCAAAAAAAATTAAAACATTTTAAGTAAAAGGTGTAAAAAAAACGTCAGTTGCGTTTTAAAGAATTAAGATAAGTGATAAAAGTAGTTTTAATGTTATTCTTGTCGTGACGTATAAGTGCCTTCTCCCTCTCTGCGGCAGACAGGGCGGAAAGGTCTTTGCGCATCAGTTCCGCAAGGGCTTCGGCATCCCCGGTGGGGAATAGCATTCCGGTAGCCCCTTCCTCTATAAGAGACGGTATGCCCCCTGTGCGGGTCGCAATGACCGGTGCACCGATAATTTGAGCCTCGCACACGCTATTGGGGCTATTATCTATATAAGAGGGGTGTATGTAGGCCGTGCATTCGCAAAGGGCTCGCGCTATTTCTTCCGCAGGCGCGGGTCCGCAAATAGTTATGCCGGCATCCCGGCAGGTAATGCCGGTAAGTTTTTCAAAAAAGCGGGGTTCTACGTTGCCATAGACCTTCCAGTCAAAAGGGAAACCCTTTGAGGAAAGTATCGCCCCTGCCCTTAAAATAACATCCATCCCTTTGTAGGGAGGTTCGGATATAGTGGTTACAAACACTGGTTTGTCAGTGGTCGATGGTTTCCATGGAGCGGCGGAGTAAAACTGAGGGCGCAGGACCTCGTCGCAGTGGAAAATGCGGGCCGATGGGTTGGCCTCTGCAACCATGGCCTTATCCCAGGCAGTGCGGCATAAAAAATTCCGGATGCTGCCAAGAATTGCCGCCTCCCGCTTAGCCGCGTGTCGCAAATTACGCATTTTATAAAACCTGGTGAGGGCCTTGGTGAAACCGCCGGCATCCAAAATATATTTTATCATGGACGCTCCGGGAGGGAAATACCCCCGGTAGCAAGGGCCGATAAGCCCCTGAATGTGCAATATTACAGGAATATCCGTCTTTGTTGCCACCAGCCCAAAGGAACGCTCGCTTCCAAATACCACGATTACATCCGGGCAGAACCTGTCAATAACCTCCAGGAACCTGGGTATAAGGTAGCGATCCTCCCTTGAAAAGCCACCGGGAAGCAGTTTTTTTATTCTGCCGCGGCGGCACTCGTAAGGGTTATAAACCGGGAAGTACTCTACTCCGCCTACGGCAGCGTAAGTATCGTCCCGGGAACCTGAGAAAAAACAAAATCCTATGTTGCCGCAGTCTTTGACAAGGGCTAAGAGGGAAGTTACCCATCCCACGCCGTGATACCCTGTGCCAAGGGTATCATTGTAGTAGTCTGCCGGATTATTGGAAAAAAACAAGATTCTCATTTCGCGGCTTCCTTTTTAAGTTTCCTAACCTCGCCCACCGAATAGCGTTCTTCCACATTGATATAATAGGATTGGTGACCGGAAGTCCGCTTGTCCTCCGGAGGAGGAGTCATATAATCCCCGTAAATCTGGGTAAGAAGGGCGTCATTGCCGCTGGGCAGAGGAACTTTGAGCCCTTCGAAATCGGCAACCTGCACTCCGGAGAATAACTCCTTGTCGTAGAGAACCTTGGCATCGGAATAGATATTATCGTATACAATGTATTTATCTCCGCTTTGGGTCGATAGTTTCTCTTCCAGAGTCTTTAAACGCGCCATGTTGAGGCGCTTAAGCGGTCTGTACCAGAAGATATCCCGAATGGCAACCAGCTTGTCGTGAAGGCCGGAGGCCGCCCAGGAAGAAAAATCTGTTCGCCTTATTCCCTTCTTATAGGCATAGAGCCTCTTGGAAAATACTTTTCTATAGGCCTGCGCCTTATCGGAGGGCACACTGTCAAGAGGGAAAACATCTACGAAGGTCCCTGTTACAAAAGGATACTTTTTCATTTCCCAGATAGTAGAGGTGGTGTCAGAGAACTTTGCGTAGGAAAAAGGCAGGCCGGGGGTGGTTCTGTAGGTAAGGACCTCGAAGCCTTCCGGAACCTTGGCGGCCAGAAGTTTGTTGAAGTCCTCCCTTGGCATATATACGTCTACATCGTCGTCCCAGGGGATAATGCCACCGTGACGCACGGCTCCGATGGCACTGCCAAAGGCCATAAACCAACGAAAGCCTTCCCTTTCGCAAAGCGAAGAGAAGGCTTCAAGGGTGTTAACAATTTTACGGCGATATAGCGTATCTGTCATATTATCTTGCGTTATAAACTTTAATAGCCTCTTCCAGCACATTAAGAGCCTTTGCAAGGTCCTCTATGCAAAGAACATAGGCCATTCGGACCTGACGCTGCCCTATGGTACGGTCTCCATAAAAACCGGCTGCGGGAGCCATCATCACTGTGCAGCCGTCGTAACTAAAGTCCGTAAGGCACCACTTGCAGAAATTCTCTGCATCATCTACCGGAAGACTTACCACCGTGTAGAAGGCGCCCTCCGGCTTGGGGCTGAATACTCCGGGAATCTTGTTAAGACCATCGATAAAGAAGTCCCGGCGGGCCTTGTACTCGTCAAAGCACTCCTTGGAGTAGTCTTCTGTTCCCTCTATGGATTCCTCTGCAATAATCTGGCCAAGGAGAGGAGGGCAAAGACGGCTCTGGGCAAACTTCATTACGGTAGAAAGCACTTCCTTATTGTGAGTCACCAACATACCCACACGCACGCCGCACTCTGAATATCTCTTGGAAACAGAATCCACAACCACTACATTCTCCTCTATTCCCTCAAGGGTAAGGGCGCTGCGGTAGGGCTTGCCGTTGTAGACAAACTCGCGGTAAACCTCGTCTGCAAGCAGGAAGAGATTGTGCTTTTTAACTATATCCCTGAGGCGGAAGAGTTCCTCGTCGCTGTAAAGATAGCCTGTGGGATTGTTAGGATTGCAGATAAGAATGGCCTTTGTGGCAGGGGTGATGGCTTTCTCGAAGTCCTCTGCCGAAGGCAGTGCAAAACCATCCTCTATCCTGGAGGTAACAGTCTTTACCTTGATGCCGGCAGTAACGGCGAATCCAAGGTAGTTGGCGTAACCAGGTTCTACCATAATAAGTTCATCGCCGGGGTTAAGGCAGGCCAGGAAAGCAAAAAGCAGGGCCTCGGAACCACCGCAGGTAACCATAATCTCATCGGCCCCAAGGTTTATCCCGAACTTCGAATAATAGCCCACCAGCTTCTCCCTAAGAGAGAGAAGTCCCTGGGAATGAGTGTACTCCAATGTCTTTCTGTCTATGTGCTTAAGGGCATCCAGAGCCTTCTGAGGAGTGGGAAGGTCCGGCTGGCCTATATTAAGATGGAATACCTTTGTTCCGCGCTTTTTTGCAGCGTCGGCATAAGGAACAAGTTTACGGATTGGGGATGCGGGCATCTGGGCTCCGCGAAGAGAGATGTTTGGCATAGTTTTATTCGTTTTTATCGATATTCAGTTTTTCTGTACAAGCATTAACAAGATAGGCAATGGATACATAAGGTATACCGGAATGCGAAGAAAGTCCAATCTCGCAGGTACGGCTGTTGGAATAGCCCCTGTCCACTCCGGCCACCTCTTCCTTAAGATGACGCAGGGCATAGGCGTTAAGCTCGGGAGTAGTCATACCCTTGTCGCCAGCAAAGCCGCAGCACCCAACTCCGGAAGGCAGCACCACCTCGTCTGCGCACAGGCGGGCAAGTTCTACCATTTTATCTCTTACTCCCATAAGCCTGGTAGAACAGGTAACGTGCACGGCCACCTTGGGCTCCTTGCGCACGAACTTAAGCCTGGACACAAGGAAGTCGTAGATAAATTCTGCCGGCTCGTAGAGCCTCAGACGGCTTATCTTGCTCTTCATCCTGTGAAGGCAGGGACTCTGGTCGCAGAGCACAGGATATTTCCCCTGCTCCGACGCCTCCCACAGAGCCTCTTCCAGCTGGGCGGTCTTGAGGTCTGCAATATCAGGCATACCCTTGCTCTCCCATATTGTACCGCAGCAGAGATTATCCCTGTCGCGGGGGAAAATAACCTGGTAGCCGGCCTTTTGCAAAAGGGCGGTCATTTCAAGGGGCAGCGGAGTTTTGACAGGGCTCTTTTTGGCCTGTACACCCATTGTCTGGTTTAGGCAGGAGGGGAAATAAACAACTTTTTGGGCCGATGGTGCCTGGTCCCTCACCTCCTTATCCCTGAGTTTGAAGGCTTTTGGGGAGGATGGTGTCCAAAGCGGCAGTTTTATACCTTTATGCAGGCCCTTGCAGATGACCCCAAGGGCCGGTCCGCCAATTACATTGCTGGTAATGGAGGCCGCCCTAAGCGCACCCCTGACTCCTTTCTTTACAAGAGAGAGATGGTCTGCAGCAAACTCGCCGCCCCTGTGGGCCAGGCTTCCGGCGGGGCGGGCCTCACTTCTTATCTTATGAGTAAGGTCGGCTACGTTAATGCCCATAGGGCAGGACGTGGAACAGAGGGAATCTCCGGCGCAGGTCTTTTCTCCGTAGTAAACATAGAGTTTCTCAAGGGCCTTAAGCCTGGCAGGGTCCTCTCCCGATGCCTTCAGGGCAGCTATCTCTCTTTGCAGGACTATCCTTGTCCTGGAAGAAAGGGAGAGACCGCAAGAAACGCAGTTAACCTCGCAGAATCCGCACTCTATACATTTGTCAAAGCCGGGATAATCCAGAACCGGCAGAGCCTTGAAGTTCTTCACGAAGCAGTCGGGGTCATCGTTAAAAATAACTCCCGGATTAAGTATTCCCGTAGGGTCGAACAGGGCCTTGACTTTTTTCATGATGTCAAAGGCCTTCTCTCCCCACTCGTACTCTACGAACGGGGCCATATTGCGACCCGTGCCGTGCTCTGCCTTAAGGGAGCCGTCGTACTTCCCTACTACCAGCGAGGCCACCTCGCGAATCATAGACTCGTAACGGGCAACATCGGCCCGGGAAGCAAAGGATTGGTTTATTATAAAATGGAAATTCCCTTCAAGGGCGTGACCGTAGATACAGGAATCGTCGTACCCGTGTTTATCCAGAAGGGCAGACAGGTCTGCCGTTGCCTGAGGCAAATCCTCTATATGGAAGGCTACGTCTTCTATGAGGCAGGTGGTTCCCGGGCGGCGCATTCCGCCTACCGTAGGGAAGATACCGGACCTGAGGGCCCAGTATTTTGCGCTTTGGGCAGGGTCCGACGTAAAATTGACCTCTGCGCCGAAGGGCCTCAGGGCCTCGGAAACATCAGCCTTGTATTTTTCCAAAAGTTCAGCGGTTTCTGCGCGCACTTCTGTAAGAACAGCCGTAAGGTCCGGAGTGTCCGGGGTAAGGTGGGGGTCATTTACGGACGCAAGGGAGCGATAGTCCAGCAGCTCTGCGGCGCTTACGCATAGCTTCTTCATGGCCACCACGGCAGAGGCCGCTTCCTGTATGGTCCTGAAGTAAATCATGGCGCAGGCCTTGAACGGGGCCACGGGCAGGGTTGCCATAGTTACTCTGGAAAGAAAGGCCAGCGTGCCCTCCGACCCTACGAGGAGATGGGCTATTATATCAAACGGGTCTTCATACGCAACGAAAGGGCGTATGTTAAGACCCGTAACATTCTTTATGGAATATTTGTGGCGAATGCGTTCGTTTAGTTCCTTGTCTGCACAGACCCGGTCCCTTAGTTCTTCTATGGCACGGATAAACTCCGGCTTAGCATCCCTGAAGGCCTGGCGGCTGGCGGCATCTCCGGTGTCCAGAATGGTACCATCGGCCAAAACCATCCTTGCGCTAAGCAGCATCCTGTCGCTGTTGGCATGGGTGCCGCAACTCATTCCGGAGGCGTTGTTCATTACTATTCCGCCAACCATACAACTGCCCTTGGAGGCCGGATCGGGCCCAAAAACCCTTCCGTACTTGGCCAGGATGGCATCTACCCTGGCACCTACTATTCCGGGCTCAAGGGTGATGGAACAGTCCTGGGGGTTATACTGGTATTTCTCCCAGTTTTTGCCCGCCACAAGAAGCACCGAGTCGCTTATGGCCTGGCCGGAAAGACTGGTTCCGGCGGCCCTGAATGTTACGGCAGTGCCGGATGCATTTGCAGCCGCAAGAATCCGGGAGACTTCTTTCTCTGAGGCAGAGCGCACTACCACTTTTGGGAGCATCCTGTAAAATCCGGCGTCAGTACCCCAGGCAAGAGTGCGCAAAGGGTCTGTATATCTCCTTTGGGATGGTATTATCTTGTTCAGTGCCTTTTTAAACTCTGCCATACCAGGCTTTTTAGAAAGTTATATTAAGTCCTCCGCTCATCGCAACTGTTCCTGCGCTCACCGGAATATACTGAGGGGTAACCTTTGTGGGAACGCTGTCCATTCCAAAGTAGAGAGTGAACACCTTGCAGTCCAGAAGCAGAGCTCCGCCGTAGCAAACTCCAAAATCGTTCACGGCAAGGCTGCCGGTCAGTGAAAGAACGCCCAGGAGCTTAAGGTTGGCAGAGCCGCGCAGCTCAGAGAGCGATATCATTCCAAAGCGGTGTTTTCCAAGAACGCCAAAGGACAGGCTCTTGGTAAAATCCCATTTCGCACCAAGACGGGCCGTGGCATCAAGGGTCCTGAACTCATTCTTGGGATTGACCGAGTGAAGTTCCAGAAGGTTTGCAAGGTCTTCAAGAGGCTCCTCGCTGTCCGGGTTGTACTCCCAGGTCCCCCCTGTTGTCTTTCCCATAATATCGTTCTGCCAGCTTATGCCGCCAAGGTCTGTGATAGAGGCCGACACTCTGAAAGAAGGACTCACCTTATAATCAAAGCCCAAATCAACGGCCATACCGTGACCGGCAAAGAGCTTCATGTCGTCCAGGTCAATGTTATCTATAATGTCCGAGGGCTGTCCCGGGGCCTCACGAAACTCTATCTCTGCGCCGTCAAGGGCCATTGAAAGCTCTGCGTCGCCACTAACGGACCAAAAGCCGTTGCTTTCGGTAACAGAAAGGTTCTTTGCCTTAAGGAAACTGTTTTCCATACCGGCCAGGTACTTGACTCTGGCACCTATGGTAAGGCCTTCGGAAACCTGGAGGCTTAGTCCGTAGGCAACCTCCAAAAAGATGCTGCTTCCAAAATTAATGTCCGGAATGTCAAGGCGGCCGTCCTCAAGTCCTCTTTTCATAAAGGAGAAGAGCTCGTAAGGTACAACGCCGTTATTTATTGTCCTTATAGAAGCGTCTATGGTATGAAAGGCACGGCCTTTTTTAAAGCCCATGGAAAACAGGTTCGTATTGCCGCTGAGGGTCATCTTGTTAGTGGATTTAAGACCGCTCAGAGCCCTATCCGTGGTGATTTCCGGATGCATGAAGGTACCCAGCTTGCCGTTCTCCAGGGGGTAGAGAATATTGTCCAGGCCTATATTTCCGCCAACCGTCATAGAAAGGCCGCCAACCACGGGAAGGCTCACGAAACTCTTGTCCGGCCTAAGGGCGGGATTCATTCTGTAAACGTGGGAATAGCTCTTAAGGAAGTATCCTGTCTCGAAGTCCTGAGCAAGGGCAGAGATTGCAACTGCAAGCGCTGCTAATGTAACCGCTATCTTTTTCATCACCTAGTCCTCCTTTCTTCCAACGCCGTCAGGGAATCTTATTACGATATCCTTGATAACTATCGTCTGGTTCTTGTTAAAGGTAACCGTGCTCTTGTCCATCTTCATTTCCAGACTTACAGCGTCCAGATTATGGATGTTTCCGGAAGCCTTGAGTTCTACCTTGACAGGTGTACTGCCAGTAGGAATTACCGACGGAGTGCAGGTTGCAGTAATTTCCGGCATTGGATTGCCGCTGCGGTCATAGGCCGTGGCGGTAGCGGTGAAGGGCTCCGGAAGATTGTTTACGATGGTGGCAGACACGGTGGCATTTGAATAAATGTACTTGTCCGTAAGTTCCCTTGAAATCTTGTCTACATAGCAGGAACCCAAAATCCCGCCAGGAAGGGTTACAGTAAAGTCTCCGTCAGAATCGGTGGTGTAGCTCTGAGTAATAATGTCGGTAATCTTAAAAGTGAATGTCTCGCTGATGGCCATAGAGAAATTCTTAAGCATAATGCTCTTGTCTATATCTTTGTCAAGATCGTACTCGTCTTCTATACAAGAACTTACGCCGGCCATCCCGATGACAGTGCAACATAGGAAAGTAAATAATTTTTTCATATTAGATTGTTTTTGAAGCCTCATAAAGCCTAAAAGCACCGCAACTTTGACATTGCAGTGCTTTTTGTGGGAGCAGACGGAGTCGAACCGCCGACCCTCTGCTTGTAAGGCAGATGCTCTAAACCAACTGAGCTATGCTCCCGAGCATCCCTTATCAAAAGGGATTGCAAAGATACAGATGTTTTTTTATTCTGCAAATTTTATTTGAATTTTTTTAATACTATTCAATTACCATCAATCCGGCAAAGGCAGAATTAGCTCTGTAATGCGGAGCGTACAGGGATTCTATCTCTGCAGCAGCGCTTGCGAACTCTCCCTTTTGGGTTACAAAAAATTCCTCTGTCACGATGGTTTTACTCTCTGCAAGCACATCAAAGTAATAATCTGTGCAGGTAGAACGCACTTCCCTGTAAATATCCCAACCTACTAGACCGGAAAGCTGCTCTACAGGACGGAGCGTAGCATAACGGGGAACGCGCATCTTTACATAACTGCGGTTCTCCAGGCTGCTTATCCTGTAATAAACCACTACTCTGGCCCCGACGCCAAGGGTATCGCCCGGCTCTATTGGAACCAGGGTTCCGTCACTATCGGCCCTAAGATAATATTCCGTGTCGATGGTTATTCCGTTTCCGGCGGCTGATATTTCCTCCAAAGGCTTGCGATAGGTCTTTGTAAGGGTGACCACCTTGGTGGCAAGCAGTTCCTCGCTTCCGGACAAAATGCAGTCCAGGGCCGACACGTAGAAGGGAGTGAGGTCCCAGTCCTGGGTTTCTTTCTGGAGCATGAGCCAGAGGCGCACTCCGTCGGCCACCTTGGTATCGGACAGCACTCCGGCAAGGAGCGTATGGGCGTAGGCCTCGCTTTCTATCAGGCCTCTCCAGGGCATTACGGCATTGGGGAAGTAGCATCCGCCGTCCCTGTGGTCTACGGCATATTCTACCAGCGAAGCGATATCTGCCTTAAGAGATTTTTCCAGTTTGGAGGAGGTCTTTATACCCCATTTCTTTGCAAGGGCCACTCCCTGAGGCGTAGCCACAAGATTCTGAAGCGTGGCAAGGCGGCGGGCCTTTTCCATTATGCGGCCTTCCAGGGCGCGTTTGCCGGAAGGGGTAAGAAAGGATTTTGTAAACTTCTTAAAGGCAGTAAACCGCTTGGATGCCTCCTTTCCGGGAGTTTCAAAAGCAACGCCTGAATAGCGGGAGCGGATAAGCAGGTACTGCTCGTTGCTAAGGCCGCCCATCCACCAGGGCCTTTCCTGGGTAAACTGAATTCCGTCCAGGTAGAGCACAGCCTTGGCGCACTGCTCTGCAGACTCCAGGCCCACCCTTGCAAGGCGGTCCAGCACAGTTGCTGTAATATAAGGAGAGGACTTGAATCCCTTAAGCCAGGGGAAGCCTCCGTCGCCGTTCTGAAGGGCGAATAATTTCTCTATAATAACCTCTTTGGAAATATCGCCGTAAACGTCCCTGCCGGGGCAGAGTTTCTCCAGAGTGTTACGCACATAAAGGGCCTCGGAAAGAGAGAGAGCATTTTCCTGCGAAGGAGTATCAATGTGCTCTTCCAGAAGGCTCTTTACCATATCCAGAATAGAAATTTCTTCTGTAACAACCCCCACGGCGGTTGTGCCGGTAAAGCGGGAACGCAGAGCATCAAGCAAAACGGCCCGGTCTTTATCCGGGGTGAACACGGCGGAATGAGACTCGGTAAGGGTCTGATGCCTTGCAAGCACGGGGATATCAAAGGAAACGCCGTCACTGTAGCCCTCGCCCTTAAAAATTGCCTTCAGGTTCATTGAACCGCTATCCTGGGAGGTTACGGTTACAGGAGAGAACTCCGCACCCACACTGCCGCGCCCAGGCACGGTTATTTCCCTGGACTCATCTCCTATTACAGAGAGAAGGCCGATGGTTTCCTCTGTCCTGTTGGAAGAGACGGATACCGACGGTACATATTTGTCGCCCTCGTACAGGAAAGAAGGCACGTACATATCTACTTTAATGGGGATTGTGATAAGCAGCTCCTTTGTAAGGGTGTTGTTGTGCACGTCCTTGTCGTGGGCGAACACGGCCACATAGAAGGTAGACAGTTTGTCGGAGGCCTTAAAGCCAAAGGAGACCTTTCCGTCACTGTCTGCCACCATATGAGGCTCAAAGAAGATAGCCTCGCTGAAATCCTGCCTTACGGACACCTCTTCTCCGCCGTCTTCCTGATCGTCGGCAAGATAAAGGTTAGGTTCCGCAGACATTGCAGACACTTCTGCCACCTCATCATACAGCATTTCGTTTTTCTCATAGCCGTAGGCCCTGTAATAACGACTCTCGCCCGGGCGGCTCACGCCTGTTCCCATATAAGGCTGCTTTGACAGGTGGTCCTCGAAGCGGATTGCAGTCCACTTCATTGCCTTTACCGCATCGGTGGCCTTATCCCAAACAGAGGCAACGAGCTCGGCCCCGGGGGCGGTCTGCAATTCTACCGTCACCGTTTCTCCGGGTTTGGCATAGTCCGGAATGGAAGTGACCGTAAGCGGAATTTCTCCGGTATGTTTGTCAAGATAAAGGGTTTTCTCGTTCTGGAAGGCTGTGTAGTCGTAGAAGAAAAGCATCTTAAAGGAAACATCGTCCCCGTAAGAATCAAGATAAGGAATGCTCTTTACGGCAGATTTTCCCTTGGCAAAGTACAGCACCTCCGAGTAAAGTACCTTGCCGCCCTCTCCGTACAGTTCTGTAAGGGCCCAGATAGGATGGGTGCCGCTCGCTGCAAAGAAGGAGATTTTGCCCCCGACGGGAACCTTTTCGTCACAGACAAAGAAAAGGCAATCTATATCGGAAGGCACCGGACCTCCGGGAACGAATCTGACAAAACTCAGATCTTCTTCTACCGGCTCTCCGGAATATCTTTTATACTCGGAAGATTTTACTACGAACCGATACTTTCCTGTTCCCAGTCCCTTAAGGTCAAGAGAGAGAGGCTGTCCGCAGACTGCCTTGCCCTGGCGCACCACCTTACCCTTTGAATCCTCCAGCACATAGTTATAGGCGGCATCCTTTACAGGGATTTCGTTGGCAAGGGCCGCCACATTCATTGTCATGTTATCCTTAATGCAGACTTTTCCGGCGGTGAAGCCCCGGCCAAGGGAATAGTTGGGGTCAAAGTCAGGGGTTTCAACATGGAAATACACATTCTTTCCTATGTAGAAGGCACTGTCGAAGGAAAGCGACTCCCCGGTGGCATCGGAAACATCAAAATTGATAAGATAATAGCCCTCGGAGCCAAAAAAGTCAATGTTGATATCTCCGCCTTCCTCTACCTTGGCCGTACCAAAAGCACTTATACCGGAGAATCTGCGGATGCGGTATTTTACCTCTGCAGAAGAGGGAGTGTGACCGGAGTATCCTGTAAGATGCGCCTTGATATGGGCGGTATCGCCCTCCATCACAGCATAGGAGAAAGGCTCTACCTCCAGCACAAATGAAGGAAGGGTAAAGTCTCCGTAATAGAACTCCGTAGAACCAAGATAATGCCCTTCAGAGTACACGGATATACTGAAGAAGCCGGATATCGCATCTTCCGGCAAGACGAAGGTTCCGGAAATGGTACCGTAAGAGTTGGTGGTTTCTTCTGCGGCGGCCACATCCTCCCCGTGAGGGTCCAGCACCTTAACCTCTATAGGCATACCCTCCTTGAAAACGGTCTTTGTATTATTGGCAAAATTGGTGTATAAAAGCGCTTTGTACCTTATTGTATCACCGAGTCTGTAGGCAGATGTATTAAGGAACACCCTTCCCTTGGTGTAGGGTTTGTCAGAGGAAAAGAGCGAATAACCGTCATCATCCAGTGGTGCCCATACCGATGGGGACCGCCTTGTAATACCTGCTGCATCCTTGCCTGTAGCATAAACCTCGTCTTCATCGGTATCAATCACAAGCTTCGCATCCTTTACCGGCAGTCCGGTGGCGGCGTTGGCGGTGAAGAAATATTGATTGTTCCCGTCGCCCCTGAAAGCAAGGGCATAAGAATAACGGCTGAACTCCGTCCTGCGGTTATCTTCTTCCGGGAAGGCCTCCGGGCAGGAAAGAATGATTTTAAAGACACCATCACCCAAATCAGGGATTTTGACGCTTACCGTATCTACTATAAAGTACCGGCCGCCGGGATTGTCAACCTTTTTGGAATATAGGATTTTATCAGACTCATCGGCCATGGAGAAAGTGGCGGATTTAACATTCTTGAAGAGTACCGTCATATTCTCCCCGGAGATGTAGAAATTAGCATCTTTCTGGTCAAAATAATCTACGACAGTACGGAAAATATCAATCTCCTCTACAATATCTCCTTCTTTCCCCTTAAAGGACTTTCTGGTTTTTTCAAGGCCGGCGGCCTTGTCTCTAAGGGCCTTATACTCTTCCTGGGTAATAAGAGTATCACTAACGGCTTCGTTAACCTCTTCTGACAGCAGGGCCCCCAGAGGATACATGGAAATTGCCTTTCCGGAATATTTCTGAGCAAGGGCGGTGAGCTCTTCTTCATCCACGTCATCCCTGGTAAGGGTAACATACTGGAAATACGGGGCCGTGGGATAGGTGTCTCCAAGGCAGGCGGTCAGAAGGGAATCCGAGTATTCCCTTGAAGTTGTATAACGCGACAGCGCCTTTGCCCAGAGGGCATATTCATAGTCGCTCTTTATATAACGCGGCAGCGTACCTCCAAGGGCAGCTTTTACGTAGGAGTCGCTCTGGTAAAAAGCCTGATTATGGCCCTTTTCCAGGGCTTCCCTGTACTCCGTGGCATAGTAGAACATATGCAGGATATTATCGTAGTAACGCCTTGCGGCAAGGCCCACGACAGGGTCAGGGAAAGAATCGGCCTCTGCAAAAACAGCCTTTTCAAGAGAGTCCCTAAGCCTCCAGTCCCTGTGCACGCTAACTTCTATATATGTCCTGGCGGCATCCCAAAAATCCCAGGCATAGTTGTTTTCCTTTGCCTGAGATTTGATCCTGCCAAGTATTTCTATCTGGGTAAGGGGCTTGTCCGCATCGGCGGCAGCCTGGTATTCCTTCCAGAGTTTTGTCAGTTTATGACCATCCTCGCCAAGCGATGGAAGCGCAAATGCAGCCACGGCGGCTACGATAAGAAAAAAGCGTTTCATAGCGTCAATGTTTTTTTAATATTGGGAACAGCCTCTGCTACTACAAAAGTACTGCCACCGAAGTAGATAAGCGGTTTTTTATGGGCCGATGCTTTCGTAAATGCGGCCTGGGTGGCCTGCTCTACGGAAGTGGCCGCGGCTGCCCTGCAGCCGGGGCGCAAGGCAGAGAAGCGGGCAAGGACAGTATCGGCAGGCATAGCCCTTGGGGTCGATGGTGCCGTAAAAATATAATCCGCATCCTCCGGCATCAGCGGGACGATGGAGCCAAGGTCCTTGTCTGCCATTACCCCGTAAACAATGATAAGGGCATCGAAACCATCGGTCCGCATCATCCTTTCCAACTGGGAGAAATTGCCCTCGAGGGCCTGAGGGTTGTGGCCGATGTCGCAGATTACCATAGGCTGGCGGCTTATTACCTCCCACCTTCCAAAAAAGCCGGTACGGCTTTGGGTGTCAATGTGAGCCTGGGGGCTGAAGTCCAGCCCAAGTACGCTGCATGCCGTTTTTACCGTGCGGGAGTTTATATCCTGATAGTCCCCCTCCATACCCGTAGGCCTTGAAACCTGGGGGGCCGGATCCGCTACGGCATCGTACCTTAAACCCCTTGCTCCCTTCTGCGCAGCAGTGCTTAATATTACCTCCTCTGCCTCCCGCTCCATCTTTCCGTAGACTACCGGGATTCCTTCTTTTATAATGCCAGCCTTCTCTCCGGCTATCTGCGCAAGGGTGCTGCCAAGAAGGTCGCAGTGGTCAAGGCCTATGCTTGTTATTATGCTTAGTCCGGGGGTTATTATATTTGTGCTGTCCAATCTGCCGCCAAGCCCTACTTCTATTACTGCGGCGTCTGCGCCCATGCTTTTAAACCAGCAGAAGGCCAGGGCTGTCGTTATCTCAAAAAAGGAGAGGCCCAGCTCAGTAAAAGTTTCTTTCCATTCTTCCAGGAATCCGGCCACGAATTCCTTGGGAACAAATTCGTAGCCGCTGCCCGTTACCATTCTGGCTCTTTCCCTGAAATCAAAGAGATGCGGAGAGGTAAAAATCCCTGTCCTGCAGCCATTTGCGGCAAGCTGCGAGGCCATCATACTGCTAACCGAGCCCTTGCCGTTGGTTCCGGCCACGTGAACAGACATAAAGCTGTCCTGGGGGTTGCCCAGCAGCGCGGCAAACCGGCGCATCCTGTCCAGCCCGGGCTTGTAGGAGTCGCCGCGGAACCCGGCGTTCTGCACCGAGGGGAATCTTGTAAAAATATCGTCCAGAAGGGCCTTGTAGCTGGCCTCGAAGTTGTCCATATTCACTAAAAAGGGCCTAAAGTTTTGAACTCAGCCCAAAAATACTTATTTTTGGTGGAACTAGAGCACAATAAAGAGAAAATTATGACAGAGAGTCAGTCGGCACTCAATTCCAGGTATATTATTGACGGGAAGGATATGGATGCAACTCCCGGGCAGATTCTTTCTGCCATTTGCGACGGTGCTTCTCCGGCAGGGGACGACGGGTACCAGGATATTATTGACGAGTCTGCCGACCCTCTTCCCGGAAACGGGGTCTTTGAGCCGTCCAAGGCCAACGAATATGCGGCTCTTACGGCTAATGCTGCCAGAAACAGTTTCCATCTTTCTTACTGCGGTTCTCTGAGCCGCCTGGCTGTTGCCAGGGCCCTTCTGGAAGCTATCTTCCGCGAGGGCTCCTTTAAGCTTGGAGATTTGCGGCCCGATGCCGCCTGGTGCTGGGACGAGGAACCGGTTGGCGGAATGGCCGCTTTTTACGAGTCTGTTTCCTGCGCCTGCGAGTACCTTGACAATCTTGGCGTAAGGCTGCGCAGTTACAAGTACGGCGCCGGGGCCGTAAACCGCCTGGACATTAGCTGCAACAGCGTAGCCGCCTCATCGGCCGCGGACGCACTTTTTGAAGAGAACCCCTTCGGTTCCCAGGATGCCCACATTGGACCGGAACTTCGCTGCCCGGACAAGGCTCTCAGGGGAAAAGGCGACTGGCTGCTTTACATACCCTTCGACACCTGTAACTACCGCCTTGGCGGGTCTCTCCTTTCTCAGGTAACCTCCCAGGACGGAGGCAAGTCCCCGGACCTGGCGGATGCAGATTATTTCATTGACTGCTACGAGGTTGTACGCGAACTTATAGAGGACGGCATTGCCATTGCCGGACGGCCTGTTGCCGACGGTGGCCTTATGACGGCAGTAGTAAAGTTCCTGGGCGGGAAGGCCCTTAAGGCCGATGTGGCCAGTCTTATGAGGGCCAGTGGAGAAGACGATGCCGTGAAACTCCTTTTTGGAGAGATTCCCGGAGTGCTGCTTCAGATTAAAGATTCTGATTTTGACTACGTAGATGCGGAACTCCTGCTCCAGGACGTAGCCTACTACCCCCTGGGCCAGTTTTCGGGAGAAGACGGTCCCCTGGAGAACGACACCAGCGGGCAGACTGCTCTTAAGAGAATACTCCTATCCCTTATGGATAACGCCACGGAGGGAGAGGACTGATATACATAGTTATGGCAAAGATTTTTGTTCTGGACACCAACATCATCCTGCATGATTACAGGTCTATCCGTCGTTTCCAAGACAACGACATCATTATCCCCACCGCCGTCCTGGAAGAGCTGGACAAATTTAAAAAAGGAACCGATGCGCTAAGTTACAATGCGCGTGGCTTTATGCGCGAGCTGGACAAGCTTACGGAAGGAAAGCTCTTCGGAAAAGATGGCATCCCGCTTGGAAAGGGCCTGGGACGCATAAAGATAGAGCCCAACCATCCCTTCCCCAAAGCCATGCAGGACCTTTTCCAGGACGATACCCAGGACCACAGGATTCTTGCCACGGCTATATGGGTTAGGGACAATCACCCCGGCCGGTTCACCGCCCTCGTTACCAAGGATATTAACCTCAGGATGAAGTCCAAGGCCGCCGGAATGGTGGCTCAGGACTATCTTACGGACAAGATAGAAGACGAGCGTGTAGAACTTACGCGAAGGGAGCTTGTAGTTTTGGACAAAATTCCGGAGCAGGTAGCCTCACAGCTTTCTTACGGGCAGGATAATTCCATAGACTGGAAGGAGGTCGTGCCCCATAGGCCTGCGCCCAATCAGCTTTATAAGATTGTAAGAGGTAATGACGATGTTATCTGCGCCCGCTACGACGCCGCTCGCGAACGTATCGTCCTTGTCAGAAAGAAAGAGGCCTATGGTATAAAACCCCGCAACGAAGAGCAGAAGTTCGCCCTGGATGCCTGTATGAATCCGGAGATAAAACTTGTTTCCCTTACCGGCGGAGCCGGAACCGGCAAGACACTGCTGGCCCTGGCGTCGGCCCTGGAACAGATGGGCAATTACGACCAGATAATACTGTCCCGCCCCACCGTTATTCTTGGAAATCAGGACATTGGTTTCCTACCGGGAGACGAGAAATCCAAGATGGGGCCTTTCCTGCAGCCGCTCATGGACAACCTTAACGTAATTAAGGCTCAGTTCCGGCCATCCAGCAAGGAGGCGCTTAGGATAGAAAGTTTCCTTAAGGACGAGAAACTGCTTATTACTCCCCTGGCCTACATCAGAGGACGCAGCCTGGGGCGGGTTTTCTTTATCATAGACGAGGCCCAGAACCTTACCCCTCACGAGATCAAGACCATTATAACCCGCGCCGGAGAGGGCACCAAGATGGTTTTCACGGGGGATATTTTCCAGATTGACCAGCCTTATCTGGACCAGTGGAGCAACGGTCTCACCCACCTTGGAGAGAAGATGGCCGGACAGAAACTTTTTCAGCATGTTTTCCTGCGCAAGGGAGAAAGGAGCGAGCTTAGCGACCTTGCGGCAAAATTATTATAAAATTAAAACGATTTTTCCACCGAAATTTTGATAGTAGGAAAACAAGAATTATCTTTGCATGATTATGTCCGGAAAGAAATATAATTAACAAAAATCTATAAATAATTTTACTAACACTATGTTCGAAGACAAGAAAAGAGTTTACCGTTTTGGTGCCAAGAAGGCCGAAGGAAACGGAAAGATGAGAGAACTCCTTGGTGGTAAAGGAGCTAATCTTGCCGAGATGAATCTGCTTGGAATGCCCGTTCCCGCAGGCTTCACAATCACTACCGAGTGCTGTGCAGAGTACTATGCTCTTGGCGGTGGTTACAGCAATGATCTCAAGGAAGAAGTTGCAAAAGCCCTTAAGGCAACCGAAGACATTATGGGCAAGAAGTTTGGTGATCCTTCCGATCCCCTCCTTGTTAGCTGCCGAAGCGGTGCAAGAAGCTCAATGCCCGGTATGATGGATACCATCCTGAATATCGGTCTTTGCTCTGCAACCATACCTGGTCTTATCAAGAAGACAAATAACCCCAGATTCGTTTACGACGCATATCGTCGTCTCATTATGATGTATTCAGACGTTGTAATGGAGAAGGCAGAGGGTATAGAGCCCGCAGACGGACAGGGTATCCGCCAGCAGCTGGACCGTATGATGCAGGACCTTAAGGACGCTAAGGGTTATGCTTCCGATACCGACATCACCGCAGAAGAGCTCCGCGACCTGGCAGAGGCCTTCAAGGTTCGTATCAAGGAAGTTCTTGGCGTAGAGTTCCCTGACGATGCCAACGCACAGCTTTGGGGTTCCATCGGCGGCGTATTCAAGAGCTGGAACGGAAAACGTGCCATCGCATACCGTCGTATAGAGAAGATTCCGGATGACTGGGGCACAGCCGTTAACGTACAGTCAATGGTATTCGGTAATATGGGTGATACCTCCGCTACCGGTGTTGCATTCTCCCGTAACCCTGCAAACGGAGACAACAAGTTCTATGGCGAGTGGCTCATCAATGCCCAGGGCGAGGACGTAGTTGCCGGTATCCGCACTCCGAACCCTCTTAACGAGGCGACAAAGAGCGAGAAGAACAAAGATCTTGCTTCTCTGGAGAAGGCTATGCCCAGCGTTTACAAGGAGCTTGACGAGATCCGCCTCCACCTTGAGCAGCATTTCCACGATATGCAGGACATAGAGTTCACAATCCAGGAAGGCAAACTCTGGATGCTCCAGTGCCGTAACGGTAAACGTACCGGACTTGCAGCCCTCCAGATGGCCATGGATATGCTTGACGAAGGCATGATAGACGAGAAGACCGCAGTTATGAGGGTTGCTCCCAACCAGCTTGACGAGGTTCTTCACCCGATACTTGACCCCGCATCAGAGAAGAAGTCCAAGGTTGTAGCCAAGGGTCTTCCCGCATCTCCGGGCGGAGCGGTAGGTACAATCGTATTCACCTCAGAGGCCGCTATGCAGGCTCAGAAAGAAGGCCGCAAGACCATCCTCATCCGTGAGGAGACTTCTCCCGAGGATATCGAGGGTATGCGCGCAAGTACAGGTATCCTTACCACCCGCGGAGGTATGACCTCCCACGCTGCTCTTGTAGCTCGCGGCTGGGGTAAGTGCTGCATCGTAGGCTGCGACTCAATGAAGATTAACTTCGAGAAAGAGTGCGTTACCTTCGGTGACGATCCCAAGGAGTACAAAGAAGGTGACTGGATTAGCCTCAACGGCGCCAAGGGTCTTGTTTACGCAAACAAGATTGACACTATGGACGCAACGGAGAATCCTCTCTTCACCAAGTTTATGAGTATCGTAGACAAGTATCGCAAGCTTGGCGTAAGGACCAATGCCGATACTCCCGAGGATGCCTCCCGCGCCCTTAAGTTTGGTGCAGAAGGTATAGGCCTCTTCCGTATAGAGCATATGTTCTACGGAAAGAACTCCGAGCTTCCTCTTGCCAAGATGCGCAAGATGATTCTCTGCGACTCTGACGAGGAGCGCCGCAACGCCCTTAAGGACCTTGAGCCTTATATCAAGGCTGCCGTTAAGAGCACCCTTTCCATTATGGATGGCAAGCCGGTTGTATTCCGTCTCCTTGACCCTCCTCTACACGAGTTCGTTCCTCAGACAGAAGAGAAGAAGAAAGAAATCGCCAAGGAGCTTGGCATTACCGTAGAGGAAGTAGAGAAGCGCAGCGAGTCCCTGCACGAGATGAACCCTATGATGGGTCACCGTGGTGTACGTCTGCACGTAAGCTTCCCTTTGATTGCAGAGACAGAATACCGTGCAATCTTTGAGGCTACAGCAGAGCTTCAGAAAGAAGGCAAGCACCCTATGCCGGAAATTATGATTCCTGTTACCATTTCTGCCCGCGAGCTCAGCTTCCAGAAAGCTATCTGCGACCGTATCAAGGCAGAGGTAGAAGGAAAGACCATGGAGCAGATTAAATACCAGTTTGGTACTATGATAGAGATTCCTCGTGCTGCTCTTACCGGAGACCGTATGGCCCGCGCCGCAGAGTTCTTCTCATTTGGTACCAACGACCTTACCCAGATGACCTTCGGCTTCAGCCGCGACGATATAGGTACATTTATGGGCGAGTATCTTGGCAACAAGCTGGTAGACTTCGATCCTTTCCAGACCATTGACCAGAAGGGTGTAGGTAAACTTGTAGAGGCAGGTATCAATTCCGGTCGCAGCAGACGTCCCGAACTTAAGTGCGGTGTCTGCGGCGAGCACGGTGGAGATCCCGAGTCCATCAAGTTCTTCAACCGCATCGGTATAGACTACGTATCCTGCTCTCCTTTCCGCGTGCCTATCGCACGTCTTGCATCGGCCCAGGCCGAGATTGAGCAGGCTAAGTAAAAGTCTTCCCTAATAAAAAAAGGAGCCCACGCGGCTCCTTTTTTTATATATCCCAACTGAAGATATAATTGCAGAATTCTCCCGGATTATAAACGGGGAAACCGTTTGCGGCCATTTCTTTGTCCGATGAAACTATGGCGTCGCACCCGGCTTCCGATGCACAGTCCAACTGGGCCGCATCCTCGAAATCCTCAAACGAACTGCATAAGGCAGATTTTATATTCTCTGCAGAGACAGGAACCACTGTCACTATCGACATAATACGTCCTATTGCTTTTTTAAATATATCCATAGAGCCTCTCCCGCTTTTGGAAAAAACATAAGAGGCATCTACAATAGACTGTGATGACAAATAAGCCTTAATCTCGCCCCTTTGGGCAACCCTGAGTATATCCAGCGAATCCTTTTTCCACGGACGAGATTCCATTAAAACATCCAAAAGGACATTAGTATCTAAAAAGACTTTCATTTCGATAACAAATATGCCAACCTTGGATCTGAATCTATTACACTCTGGGGTATGGGAGCAATTGTCTTCCCAAGTGCGGACAAATCATCGTCAGACCCAAGGTCTTCCTTCCTGATTTTGGGAAATACCGGGGTTACGGATTTTTCCAGCACTTCTTCTACGTAGCCATTGAAGGTTACCCCCTTTGCTTTTGCTCTTCTCTTGAGCTGCGCTATCAACAAAGGTTTAAGTCTGAGACCTGTCTGAACTTTAACGCCTGATTCCATAATCTGATTTTTTTGCAAGAAAGTAATTTTTGACAACAAAAACAAATTTTGACAACAAGTTCAGATATTTTCCATAAGCAACTCAGTTTTGTCAAATTATTCGTATCTTGTTGTCTGATGCATTTTTGGATTTGTCGATGGATTCCGGGAAGACTTACATTGCTATAGACCTTAAATCTTTCTATGCCTCTGCAGAATGCGTGTCAAGGGGTCTTGACCCCCTGACCACCAACCTTGTGGTGGCGGACGCATCGCGCACGGACAAAACCATCTGCCTGGCGGTTACGCCGTCGCTCAAAGCCTACGGCATATCCGGCCGGGCCCGCCTCTTTGAGGTAATACAGAAAGTCCGGGAAGTAAACACGCAGCGCCAGAGAGCCCTTCAAGGGCGCAAATTCAGGAAAGCATCGGCCTTCGACAAAGAAGTCCGGGAGAACCCGGACGTAGCCCTTGACTACCTTGTAGCCCCGCCCAGGATGAGCTACTACATGCAGGTAAGCGGCCAGGTCTTTAACACCTATCTTAAATACGTGGCCCCGGAAGATATACACCCCTACTCCATAGACGAGGTTTTCATAGACGCCACCGAGTACCTTACGCTGTACAAAAAGACGGCCCACGACTTTGCTATGACAATGATACGCGACGTCCTTGCCACCACCGGAGTAACCGCCACTGCCGGCATAGGCACCAACCTCTACCTTGCCAAGATAGCAATGGATATTGAAGCAAAGCATATTGAGCCGGATGCCGACGGTGTAAGAGTGGCCGCCCTTGACGAACTTTCCTACCGCAGAAAATACTGGGACCACAGGCCCCTCACTGACTTCTGGCGCGTAGGCCGCGGCACTGCGGCAAGGCTGGAGGCGGCGGGCCTCTTTACTATGGGCGATGTTGCAAGATGCTCTCTTGGGAGGGGTTACGGCCGCTTCACGGAAGACCTTCTCTACAAACTATTTGGCATTAACGCAGAACTTCTGATAGACCACGCCTGGGGCTGGGAACCCTGCACGATGGCGGCCATAAAGAGCTATCACCCTTCAGTGAACAGCCTTAGCCGCGGGCAAGTCCTCACCCGCCCCTACTCCAACGCCGAGGCCAAGGTGATAATAAAGGAAATGACCGACGGCCTTGTTATGGAACTGGTAGAAAAACATCTTCTCACAGACCAGATTACCCTTAACGTAATATACGACGCGATAAGCCTTGAGGGCCGGCGCCCTGGAGAAAAATATTCCGGGCCGATAGTTAAGGATTATTACGGCCGCGATATGCCCAAGCCCGCACACGGCTCTGTGCGGCTTGGGCGTCACAGCTCCTCTACCTCGCTTATCTGCAGGAGGATGGCCGAGCTCTACGACAGAATAAGCGACCCCGCCCTGATGGTAAGGCGCATTTACATAGGATTCATAAACACCATAGGAGAAGACAAAAGCGAGGGAGAACAACTCTTCCTCTTTGAAGAAATGCCCCCTGAGGAGGCCGACAAAGAGCGCCGCCGCCAGCAGGCCATACTTGACATAAGGCATAAATTCGGCAAGAACGCCATACTCAAAGGCACCAACTTCGAAGAGGGCTCCACTGCCATAGAACGCAACGCCACGGTTGGCGGCCACAGGAAATAACCAACAATGAGCGACTTGATACACAAATACGACGACATCATAGAGCTCCCGCACCCGGAGCCATCGTCCCGCCATCCCCGGATGTCAATGGCCGACAGGGCCGCCCAGTTCGCCCCCTTCGCCGCCCTCACGGGTTTCGAGGACGTACTTCAGGACACAGCAGACCGCTCTGCCCGCGAAAGAGAATAGCCAATGAGCCCAAAAAGAAAATAATATAGCGGCTTATAAAAGGATTTATAGTAAATTTTGCTATATTTGAAGACTTTTAACCACACTTTGAAATGAATAAGAAACTGGAACTTTCTCCCAATGCCGTAACGGCATTTTTGAAAAAAGAGCCTCAGACCTTTACAAAGGAAGACCTCATTACCTTTATCAAGGAAAATGACATCCGGATGATAGATTTTATGTATCCGGCAGAGGACGGAAGAGTAAAAACTCTGAATTTTGTAATTAACAACCTGGAATACGCAGAGACCATCCTTACCGAGGGCGAGAGGGTTGATGGTTCCAGCCTCTTCCCTTCATTTGTAGAGGCGGGTAACAGCGACCTTTACGTCATCCCCAGATACAGGACCGCATTCGTAGACCCGTTCAGCGAGATTCCCACGCTCTGCTTCCTTTGCAGTTTCTTTGACAAGGACGGAAGCGCCTTCTCCTGTGCCCCCTACCACACCCTTATGAGGGCAGAGCAGGCCTTCGAAGAGTCTACAGGCATGAGCTTCGAGGCTATGGGAGAGTTGGAATACTATGTTATCACAGAGCAGGACGATTCCTTCCCCGCCACGGATCAGAGAGGTTATCACGAGAGCGAGCCCTTTGCAAAACTGAACAACTTCCGCCGTCAGTGCATGGAATTCGTAGCCAAGGCAGGCGGTCAGATTAAATACGGCCACAGCGAGGTAGGAAACTTCACCATGGACGGAAAAATCTACGAGCAGAACGAGATAGAATTCCTGCCCAACCCCCTTGCCACCGCCGCAGACCAGCTTTTGCTTGCAAAATGGATAATCCGTAACCTTGCCTGGGAATGGGGCCTTGACGTTTCCTTTGCACCCAAGATTACCGTGGGCAAGGCAGGAAGCGGTATGCACATACATATGCGCCTGCTGAAGGACGGAAAGAACGCCACTCTTGGAAAAGACGGCAAACTATCAGAGGAGGCCCGCAGGGCTATCGCAGGCCTTATGCTTATGGCTCCGGCCATCACGGCATTCGGCAACAAGAACCCCACTTCCTACTTCCGCCTTGTGCCCCACCAGGAAGCACCCACTAACGTTTGCTGGGGAGACTGCAACCGTTCCGCCCTGGTACGCGTTCCCCTTGGATGGAGCAGCGGTAAGGATATGTGCCACGCAGCCAATCCTCAGCAGCCCTCGGAAAACATCGACACAACAGAAAAACAAACCTTCGAGATGCGCTGCCCGGACTGCTCCGCCGACATCTACCAGCTTATGTCAGGCCTTTGCGTAGCTGCCCGCTACGGGCTTGAACTGCCCAAGGACGAGGCCCTTAAGATTGCCGCCGACAAGTACGTAGATATGGATATTCATAAGAGCGAGAACGCAGCCCGCCTTGCAACCCTTGACTCCCTGCCCGTTTGCTGCAGCGAGTCCGGCGAGTGCCTTCAGAAGTGCCGCCAGATATTCGAGGCCAAGGGTGTGTTCGAGCCCAGGATGATAGACGGCATCGTCAAGTCTCTCAAGAGCTTCGACGACAAAGACCTGCACGAGCGCGCCAAGGCAGACCCCAATCTTATGAAAGAATTGGTAGAAAAGTATTTCTACTGCGGCTAATGATAACATCGGAACAGATAAAAGCATTAAAGGATAGACTGCATCGTCTTCACGTTTGCCTTGACATAGAAGGCAAACGTGGGAACGTGCAGGAAATGGAGCTCAAGACTCAGGCGCCGGACTTCTGGGACGACGCCAAGGCTGCCGAATCCTTCCTTAAGAAAGTGAGCGGGGTAAAGGCCTGGGTAACGGCCTACGACAGCGCCGCCTCCGGAGCCGAAGACCTGGATGTGCTTTACGAGTTCGCCCGCGAAAGTTCTGTTCCCGAAGCGGAAGACAGCCCCCTGTCAGAAGAAGAAAAAGAGCTGGAGGAAGCATTCAAGGCCGTAGAAAAGAAAGTATCGGACCTTGAAATAAAGAATATGCTTGGCCAGGAGGGAGATAACCTGGGGGCCATCCTAACCATAAACTCCGGCGCCGGCGGCACGGAGTCAAACGACTGGTCGTCGATGCTTATGCGTATGTATATGCGCTGGGGAGAACGCAACGGCATGAAGATGACCGTTACCGAACTGGTCGATGGTGACGAGGCCGGCATAAAATCCTGCACCATAGAATTCGAGGGCGACTACGCCTACGGCTACCTCAAGGCAGAAAACGGGGTTCACCGACTGGTAAGAATATCGCCCTTCAACGCCCAGGGCAAGAGGCAGACCACCTTCTCCTCTGTGTTTGTCTATCCTCTGGTCGATGACACCATCAACATAGTCATTAATCCATCGGACCTTGAGTGGGATACCTTCCGCAGCGGCGGCCACGGAGGGCAGAATGTAAACAAGGTAGAAACCGGGGTGCGCGTGCGCCACATCCCCACGGGCATAATGGTAGAGAACACGGAGACCCGCTCGCAGTTTGACAATAGGGAGAACGCCCTGCGCATCCTTAAGTCCCGCCTCTACGACATAGAACTAAAGAAGCGCCAGGAAAAGCAGGCAGAACTGGAGGGCCAGAAAAAGCGCATCGAGTGGGGTTCACAGATTCGCTCTTACGTACTGCATCCCTACAAGATGGTAAAGGACCTGCGCACAAACTATTCTACGGCAGACACCCAGGGCGTGCTGGACGGGGATCTGAACGAGTTCATGCACACCTTCCTTATGCAGCAGGGCTCCGCAGGTAATTAATAAAGATAATACTTCTGGGACCTGGCCTTGAACGCCGCAGCGTCTTTGTTCCAGTAATCCTTGATATCATCCACCCTTATATTCTTGGAGAAGTTGAGCCGGATATAATCCGAGCCGCAGACTTTGTCGAACATACTGGTGCGGCCGGGCGACAGTTCAAAAGGATTCTTCCCGTACAACTCGTGCACGGCCTGCATTACATAGAACTGAGTCATAGTAATGGCTGCGGCCTTGTAGTCCGTGTAATAGTACTGAACCCCGTGAATAAGCTTACCCTGAAGGCGGCCGAAGAGAGGCTTGAAGTGAATCTCCCTAAAGTTAATTCCAGGCAGTCCGTAGCTGTCCAGTTTCGCCTTTAGTTCATGGGCATCTATCCACTCGGCGGCAAACACCTCAAATGGCAGGGTATAACCTATACCGATATTCAGGTAATCGTTGAACTCCCCGCATATACCGGCCGAGGGGTAATCTATGGCCGATTGTGCCGTGGGTATGTTGGGAGAAGGCAGTATCCAGGGAAGGCCCGTATCGGAATAAAGCATATCGCGCTCCCATCCCTCCATTGGCACAACCGTAAGCTTGCACCTTACCACGGGCTTGTCTCCCCTCTCGCCCTTGTTAAGACCCTCTTCGTTAATCATCACCGCAAGCTCGCCCACGGTAAGCCCGTAAACATAGGGAATGGCAAACTCGCTCACGAAAGAATAGAAGCCATCCTCTACCACATTACCCTCTACCTTCTCTCCGCCAAGGGGATTGGGACGGTCCAGCACCATCACCTCGATACCCAAATCTGCGCAGGCGCGCATAACAAGGCCAAGGGTGCTTATGAAAGTATAGGACCGAGCGCCCACATCCTGGATATCATAGACCATAATGTCTATACCCTTAAGCATATCGGGAGAAGGCTGGCGATTCTTTCCGTAGATAGAGAAGACCGGCACCCCGGTAACGGGGTCTGTAGAATCGGCCACATAATCACCTGCGTAAGCATCGCCACGCACACCGTGCTCCGGGCCAAAAAGAGCCACAAGATTAACTCCGGGAGCGGCATAGAGTATATCGATGGTTGAGTTAAGATGACTGTCAACCCCGCTGGGGTTTGTTACAAGCCCAACCCTCTTGCCCTTAAGAGGGGCGAATCCGTTGTCGCGAAGCACCTCTATACCAAGCTTCACGTTTGCTGAGTAAAGTGCCGTGACTGCATATAGCAGGGCTGCAGCGGACAATAGTATCTTCTTTATCATTGAATATCTGCTATTTTACCTTCGAACAAAATTTCCCGCGTCCTTGGATTGTAAATCGCAAAGAAGAACGGCTTGTTTACAATAATCTCTTCTACGCGCTCCGGAACGGCAGTCCTGCCCATAAGTATTGCAGTGACGGCTGCGGCCTCGGAGCCTTCCTCGTTAACCTCCAGCACGCATTTCTGCAGGGCCTTGGACACGAATATGGGCTCTCCGGTAATGCCGGAAAAATCTGCAGCCGAGGTAAAGGCCTGGCCTGCTCCCATAGAAGAAAACAAATCATTAAGTACCTTGGTAGTCTCCAGTTTGAACCTTGGCAGGACAACCCTAACCTTTGCATCCTTATCAAGATGAGCGAACAGGTAGTTGTACTTGTCTGCCGTCAAATCCTCCACGGCTGCGTCAATATCGTCCGGGAGAACAATCATCATTGCATACTTCCAATTCTTGTAAGGGAGGCTCACCACCTTGTAGCCAGGGAATTCCACGTACTCGAACCTGGCCTGGGTCTGCATATATTTTACCTGGGTCTGGCCGGATTCGCCATAGAAAGTCCCCTCCGTTGTAACCTGTGGGTCAAAGGGGTATACCCAGGCGGCCTTAAAGTACAATGCGTTAAGAAGCATCATCCTGACGTCGGCGGGAATCTGGTCCAGAATCTCCTGGATAAGGCCCTCGGTGTTCAATGCGCACCAGGTGTTTACAGCTTCTGCGGTAAAAGGGTCTCCCTTGTCGGCAGCAAAGGTCTGGGCGTTGTATCCGTTCTCCAGCCTGGAAATGTAATTCTTGTCTGCCACAAAGCCCTTATTCAACCATACGGAATTGGCAGACTTGACTATGTTAAGAGAGTCGCAGTCCATAAAGTCTCCGTAGTAGGAACTATAGCGAAGAGCCTTTCTAAGACCGTCGTGGGTGGTGCCGCGGGCTCCATCGTTAAGCATAGAGAAAGCCACGCCTGCGCTATAGGGAGACAGTATCACATTACCCTTGGGCTGATAGGCTATGGCTGTTTTAAGGAAATCTATGGAGAACTCTGCTTTCTCCATATTAATGCTGGGAGTGGACACTTGAGGTTCCATAGTACTTACTGCTTCTGATTTTGTTTCCTGCTGCTTAGCCGTGCCACAGGCAAGGCAAGAAGCCACCAGCGGGACAATTAAGAATAAATAACGCATAATCTAAGTGGTTTTCTTTTTACCGTATTCGGGATCTACCTTCCTTTCTGCCAGATAGGTAACCACCACCGTTCCAATGCAACAAACCATAACCATCCAGAAGAATGCCACGTAACCTATAGCCTCCTGTATAAAGCCGGCCACAAAGCCGGGCAGCATCATACTAAGCGCCATAAAGGCCGTACAAATGGCATAGTGGGAGGTTTTGAATTCCCCTTCCGAGAAGTACATCATGTACAACATATATGCCGTAAAACCAAAGCCATAGCCAAACTGCTCTATAGCCAGGGCTACGCTTATGATGATAGGATCCGAGGGCAGGGCCATAGCCAGATACACAAAGGTAAGGCAGGGCAGAGTCATACCAAGAGCCATCCACCACAGAGACTTCTTAAGTCCTATGTAAGATGCCACTACTCCTCCTACTATTCCACCTATTACAAGGGCCAGTACGCCCACGGTACCGTAAACTATACCAACCGTGTCGGTATCCAGACCCAGGCCGCCTTTATCTATACTGCCCACGAGGAAGGGCTGGCAAAGCTTGATGAGGAAGCCCTCCGGAAGGCGGTAGAGCAGCATAAAGGCTATAGCCAGCCATACGCCTTTCTTCTTGAAGAAGGAGGCAAAGGAATTGCCTATCTCCTTAAGACTGCCGCCGCTTCCCGTCTCTACCCTGGGAGCATCGTCCTTGGCCTTGGGAAGGAAGAACAGGTGGTAAAGAGTTATTACCGCAAAAACAACGGCCGCAAGGCCTATTGACACCTGCCAGGAGAAAGGAATGTCCGCAACCCCGTCCGGCGATGCCTCAAGGGTTCTTTTCTCTACCACGCCAGCCACAAAAACCAGCACTCCCTGGCCAAAGATGGAAGATATCCTGTAGAATACGCTCCTGATGCCTATGAAGGCAGACTGGCAGCTCTGGTTGTGAGCCAGCATATAGAAGCCATCTGCAGCAATATCGTGAGTGGCAGAGGCAAAGGCCGCAATGATAAACAGAATAAGGGTGAACCAGAACATAGTGGCCGGGGTTTGCCCGGAGGCTATAAGTTCACTTGAAGGCTTTGGCAGGGTGAAGGCCAGAAGCGTCATTGCTGCCACCAGCATAATCTGCATAGAAATAATCCACCATCTCTTTGTTTTTACAACGTCCACGACAGGGCTCCACAGGCCCTTGAGGAACCAGGGGAAATAGAGCAGGGTGGTAAAGAATGCAAGCTGGCCATTGGGAACACCCATCTTGGAAAACATCATTACGGAAATATTGTTTACCAGGAAATAAGGGATACCCTCGGCAAAATAAAGAGTAGGCACCCAGAACCAGGACAGCCACTGTTTGCCATCGTGTTTATTATAAAACTTTTGTAAAGCTGCCATATTATTTATCGATTGTTTCTTAGAGATTTTCCAGTTTGGAACCGGGATAATAGTGACTTAGTATTTCCCTGAAGCCGTAGCCGCTGTAGGACATAACTGCCGCACCTATCTGGCAAAGGCCCACGCAGTGGCCCCAGCCGGTACCGTTAAGTATAAGGCGGTCTCCCTCCCAGGTTATGCTAAAGCGGGCGCTCTTTAGGTGGGAGTCAGAGAAGAACTTTCTTACTATAAGCTCCTTGCCAATGACCACCGTGGCTTTATCGCCCACAACCTTTAGTTTCTTTATTACTCCGGACGGCCCCTTGTCCAGGGGGATGAGGTCCTGGATTGTGCCAACATCCATTCCGCTCCTGCTGCGGAAGAGGTCCGATACTTCCTTTCTCCCGTACTCTACCTTCCACTGGTAGAAGTCCGTGGTTTCAAGGTCGTAATCGTTAAGCACCTGTGACAGTATTTCCTTGTCCGACGTATTGCAGAAGCAGTGGCCGCCCTCCTTGTGGTCCGGGGTATCCGGCAGGGACTGCAGATAGTCATAGTCCTTGTCTTCCCAGCAGGTGCTGAACACCTCTGTCTGTCCGCCGCAGCATTTATAGAAGCGGCAGTCGCAGATTTCCCCGTCCCTGTCCTTGAGCACAAGGCCCCAGGTCTGGTCTATAGCCTGGCGCACCCTGTCTCCCACGGCCATGGTAAGGCCCTGGTAGCGCTGACAGTGGTCGTCTGCGCAGACGTCAAAGTTAACGTGGTCTTCGTGGTCGAACCACTTTATAAAGGTTCCGGGCACGCCTCCCTCCTGTTCTCCCCTGCGGGACTCAAGATCTGTTACAAGGGATACAATGTCGTTTACTCCCCTGGGGAGTTCTACCCTCCTACGGCTACGGTGCTCTACCTGCGACAGAATCCACGAGCGGGATATGACGGAATGGGCCTTTAGGAATTCCAGCGAGGCAGAAGACTTCATCTCGGAAGAGATTACGCTAAGCAGATAGTCCTCTACGCCTATTATGTTTACCGCTACAACCTTGCCCTTTTCTACAATGAACTTAAGGCTGCCCCCGAACTTCTGGTCTACCTTCCTCTGCCAGTGGAAGCCCACGCCAATCACCACGTCGTGCAGTATGAACGTTGGCTCTGCAAACATCTTGGACGGAGTCTGGGCCTCGAAGAACAGCTCGTCGTAAAGAGCACCGTTATAACTAATCTTCCCCTCAGAGTAGGTAACCTTCTGAGCCCCGGCGCCATCGGATATAATCTCAAATACAATCTCGTCGCTGGATAGCACTCCAACCTGTATGGTTCGCTGAGTTCGGGTAAGGCGGCTGATAACCTTCTCCTGCTCTTCTTCCGGCAGCGACACCTCTGCAAGCGCCTTTTCAAGGGCCTGTGGAGTGGCTTTCTCAAAGTCTTCCTTTACCGGCACAACAAGGCAGCCACCTTTGTCTGCGCAGCCCGGGCTGAAGCATAGATGCTCCACCCCTTCTGCAAAGTAGCAGGACGGCCGGTGGGCATCACGAACCATAACTATGGCCCTGTACTGGAAGCCACCCATACCGTGGGTGCTTCCACTTGGACGAGCGGCCCCGGTAAGGGACTTATACCACATAATAAGGTTTATGCGGGGCTCCGGCTCTCCGTCAGGAACTGTTATGCAGTCCAGAAGCTGGTAGAACAGTTTGGATAGAGATTTACTTGTGGCCGATTTTAACAGGAATATGCCCTTTGTAAAGAGATTGCAGTGATATAAGGACGCATCCTTTACGGAAGTAAGGTAGCGGAGGCGCGGACTCTTGGCTCCGTCGTCAAAAAACTGGTCCACAGCCACCTCCAGGGGCATGATACCGCGCGGGCAGGCCTGGAAGTGCATATGATCCGGGGCGGAAGCGCCGCTGTAGGGCCCGTTATAGAAGAAAGAGTAATCCGGAAAATGATGAGAAAGGTCCGTCATATCCTGGAACCTGTTCATTATGGTCTGGGGCGTATGCTCTGCGGCATTTACGGTAAAGTGCTCGTGAAAAATAGGATAGGGATTTACCATAATGTCGTACTTATGCCCCTTGCGGCCCTCGAAGGGAAAGGCCTGCTGCTCCGGGAAACGCCCGCTCTCACAGAGAAAACAAGGCCTGGAGCCATCCAGGGCAGCCTGAAAGTCTGCCGCCGTAGAAATTAGCCTGTCCGGATTAAACTGCACTTTTACCTTAAGCCCGCCAATTTCTACCTCCCTGACCTGCACAGATTTAAGCGCCCTGAAATTAGCCGCGCACAGGGGCCATACAGATAGCTGGTCACCCAAAAATTTACGAAGCGATGCCGACTCGTTCATATTTCATCAAACTGTAATAACTCTTTTAAAGCAGAGTTTGCAGTGACTCTCTAATCATTGTAAACTCCTTTTCAAAGTTAGGAGTTAAGATTGATTTTTCAAAGGAATCGTCAATTTCTCTTTCTGTCCAGTAGCGACCCTCTGCCACTTCTATCTGGTCCGGTTCCGGCCTGAAGTCCCCCACGCAGGCATAGGCAAACACAAGTTCGTTGTCTGTCTGGCTCTGGAAAACATACTCCCGCAGGAACACCGGATTGAAATCTTTAAGGCCAATCTCTTCGCGGGCTTCCCGGTACAAAGCCTCCAGCACAGATTCCCCGTACTCTATGTGGCCACCCACCGCCGTATCCCAATAAAGAGGGTAGAGTTTTTTTATGGCCGATCGTTTCTGAAGATATATCTCCCCCTTAGTATTCACCACGTGCAGGTGTACTACCGGATGTAGGAGTTTTGCCTCCCCGTGCACATAGTCCCTTGGCGCGCGGGCCGTCACAATCCCATTTTCATTTACAACCGGGACGATGGCTCCGCCAAACGAGGCCGCGCCCTGCGGATTGTCGTACGTGGGAAGGGGAAGGATTTCCGGCAGCTCCGGAGGATATACAAGACCTGTCATAACGCTATAGAGCCAACAAGACCAGAACCTGGGCGACCAGCACCCTAAGGAACATTGTAAGAGGATAAACCGTAGCATAGTTTACGGAAGGATAGTCCGTTCCGTACATTTCCTGGGCAAAGGCCAGCACGGCCGGGTCTGTGGTTCCGCCGGACACAAGACCGCAAATCTGATAGAAATTAAGTTTAAGCGCAAGGCGGGCTACAAGAATCACAAGCCCCACGGGGATTACGGTAATCATCAACCCGTAAAGAATCCACCAATAACCTCCGCTTAGGATGGAAGATACAAAATTCTCTCCCGCGCCCACGCCCACGGCGGCCATAAACAAAGAGATGCCAATCTCCCTTATCATCATATTGGCGCTTACGGTAGTGTAGGTGGTTATCTTAAGCTTGGGGGCATAGTGCCCAAGGAGAATTGCAATTATAAGCGGGCCGCCGGCAAGGCCAAGTTTTACGGACGATGGCATACCGGGGATGGCAATGGGGATGCTGCCGAATATTATACCCACTGCAATGCCAAAGAAGATGGGCACCAGGTTGGGTTTGGAAAGGGTAGACGGCTTGTTTCCAACTATTTTGGCAACATCGTCAATGGATGACTGGGTTCCTACAACCTGAAGGGTGTCTCCCATCTGAAGAATGAGGTTGGGACGGGCCACAAGCTCCATTCCTGCCCTTATAACCCTTGTTACGTTTACCCCGAAGTTGGCTCTTATGTTCAGTTGCCTAAGGGTTTTTCCGGTGATGGAAGATTTGGTTATGGAGAGTTTTCTGGTAACGTGATGCTCGTCCAGCCTCTGCCAGTCTTCCTGATGCATCTGTATCTCTGTCCCAAAGATTATTCTAATATTGTCTACCGAATGGCTACTGGTAACAACCAGGAGTTTGTCTCCTTCCTGCAGCACTACATCGGGGCCGGGAATGAACATCTCCTGGCCTCGCATAAGGCGTGAGATAACGAATTTAATTCCGCTTCCATCCAGCACCTCCTTAAGCGTCTTTCCGTAAATGGCTGGATTAACCACCTGGCAGTGCATACGACGGGCCCCGCCTTCAGAGGAGTCAGCTTCCTCCAGCTGGGCCTTCTCCTTGTCAAGGTCAACCCTGAAGAAAGATTTGGCCACTATTATAAGGGCTATTACTCCCAGTACGCCAAGCGGATAGGCAACCGCGTAGGCCGACGCCAGAAGCGACGACTCCTCCGCGCTGGAAAGGGCCTGCTGGGCTGCTCCAAGGCCGGGGGTATTTGTCACGGCTCCGGACATTACTCCGGTCATTGTCTTTAGGCTTTCGCCGGTGAGGCTGTGAATAAGCACTGTTACAAGAACGGCCAGAAGCACCATCGACAAAGCCAGAAGATTAAGTTGCACGCCTCCCTTCTTGAATGAATGGAAGAAGCCGGGGCCCACCTGGAGACCTATGGAAAACACAAAGAGTATAAGGCCGAAGTCTTTCACGAAGGCCAGGGTGGCCGGGTCTGATCTTAGCCCGAAGTGGCTTACCACTATTCCTACGAATAGTATCCAGGTAGAACCAAGGGATACGCCCTTTACCTTGAACCGTCCAAGCCACAGTCCGGTGGCTATCACAAGGGCGAAGACCATAATGGAGTGGGCAATCCCCGTGCCCGTAAACAAATCACTCATAGAGATTTACTTTCACACAAAAAACTTGGTTACCGTTATTCTTCCCTTCTATCCAGAAGGACAGGCCGTCACGCAGGGTCCACAGTTCCACCACGTCTCCGGCTTTTGTCTCGTGGTTGAAATTTATGGTAAGTTCCTTAAAGGGATGGTCCCCAAGAAGGTCGCAATCAATGCAGTTCATTGCCCAAAGCACGTAGCGGGCGTTGTTTGTATGCTTCTGGATATCAATGTCCGAATAGCCTACGGTATGGGTGCCTGCCAGGGTTAGTCCCGCGCCCTTTGGCAGCATCAGGCGCTGGGCGTTCTGTACTATGGCATCCTCTGCTCTGTGGCTTGCGGGGTCTACCAGTGCCACTAAATCCGAGGTGCGCACCATTGTGCGTTTTTCCACATCCATAATAACCCAGGAACTGGTACCCCTTATAAGTTCTTTTGCTCCGCTCTCATCGGTAACCTTGAAGTCCCTTACATAGAATGGCCCCGACGGGCCCTTGTGCCAGGTCTGCAGCAGGACCTCTTCTCCCCAGACGGGGGCGCGGTCAAAGACAAAATTCAGACGGCTCAGCACCCAGGCCTTGCCGCCCTTAATCATAGCCTCGTAGCCAAACCCCATCGCCTCTGCAGCCTGATAGGCCATCTCCTGAGCATAGTCCATAAATGCCGACGGTCTCATCCTCATCCGGGAATCTACATCGTAGCATCTTACCACCTGGGGCAGGATGTATTTATTTTTATCTATTATACTTCCTTCCATATTCTTTTGGGCCGATAGTGCTAGTAATTTATTATTTCCAGCTCTTCCGGGGTGTAAAGCAGGGTGTCGAAGAAGTCCGGGAACAGCCTTGCTCCGGCCACGAAGGCCCCAAGGGCGATGGCGGCCAGTATCACAATCCATAGAACTGCCTTGACAAATCTTCGCTTCTTTACGGGTTCTTCCTTTACAGGAGCCATCGGCCCCAAAATCTCTTCAAGACCACGGATAGCCTCGGTTACATCCTCTTCTGTCTCCTGATTGGTCTTGAGCGAAACGGGCTCCAGCCCGAAGCCTTCAGGGAAGATGTCAAGGTCTTCATCGGCCACAAAGAAGAAATTATTCTCCTTGGTTGCCCTTAAGCGGCCCAGCTCCGGAAAAACAATCACCTTCCTTTGCTTGAGGGTTTCCTTCAATGTCTGAAGATACTCCCCTACTATGCGGGCAGCCTTGTCCATATCGATGCCGTTGGCAGATGCGTAGGCCTCTACAAGGGAATTGTCCTCCGTGGTTCTTCCCTGCCGGAAAGACAATCTTCTGTACGGCGGGTTTATGGTGTAACCTTTGTCGCTGAAGGTGGCGGGCATAGTCTCTGCCACAAAAGAGCCCACGCCGGGAAGCGCAATCTCATCTCTGTCAAGAATAAGCTCTTTGACCATCTTTGACAACAGGTCTATATTCATACTAAGCCTTAATTAAATAATCATTAATATATCGGAGCAAAGTTATAAAAAAATAGCGAAAATATTTGGAGATACCCGAAAATGTTGTACCTTTGCAATCCCGATTCAAAAGAATGGGAAACATTCCTCTTTAGCTCAGTTGGTTAGAGCACCTGACTGTTAATCAGGGGGTCGTAGGTTCAAGTCCTACAAGGGGAGCAAAAAAGCATCTATGTTCACGCATAGATGCTTTTTTCCCCTCATCCCGGGCTTGACCCGGGATCTCTGTTTTGCTGTCGGTTGACGGCCGCCGGGAGCGGGGCCCTTACCCCGAGCCCAGGCGACCGGCGAGCCGTAGCCGGCGGACACCATATACTCCGCCGGCGTCACCCCACCGTTCCCTTAAAAGCCACACCCACCAACCCAAAATTCACCTTCCACGTCCATAGGCCACAGGTGCGCTATATCAAAGGTCTGCCGCCGAGGTGAGGAAATTTTGAAGTGACCCCCAAAAGTTGGACATAAAAAAACACAATTATGTCCAAAATTTATTCATTTGACGAGAAAATTCAGGCAGTCAAATTATTTCAAAAA
>CACYGW010000004.1:76130-95288 GCA_902774045.1 uncultured Bacteroidia bacterium | reverse complement strand
GTCGCTTCGCGACCCTATCCGGGTGAATGCCCCCAAAAACCTACCGGTCACATACAATAGGTCTTCAAAGTGCGACCAACGTCCCATTTTTTGGGACGTTGGTGTCGTAATACCCCCTTTATCGCATCTCACGACCCATTTGTGTGGACGTCAGTAGCACCCTGTGCTTTTCTGATTTGCGTTTTTATCACGGATTTTTGTTGACTCTGGTTAAGTATAATCCCTGATAAACCTTGACAAAAGGAAGGTCTGGTGACGGCCGCCGGGAGCGGGGCCCTTACCCCGAGCCCAGGCGACCGGCGAGCCGTAGCCGGCGGACACCGTATACTCCGCCGGCGTCACCCTCCAGGCTCCTGTCGCTGGCGCGAGCCTAACCGGGTAAATGTCGCCAAAGAATTTGGCACATCCATTTAAAAGGAATTATCATTTTAGAGGTCTCTACAACGCACCAAGTAAAAAACAAGCCTTTTAGGTTGGTTTTTGTTTATTTATTTATTACATTTGTGTTTACAGCTAATTAAGTTTACCTAAATATCCAATCTTATGAAAGCAAAACTTATTGCAGGGATTTCTTCCCTGATGGCATTTCTCCTTTTAATGCCGTCATTAAGTGCCCAAAACAGCAGGCTTCAGGGTATTCGCAATGCCCTGAATGAGCTGGTTGTTAAAGAGGGTCCCCAGAACTTAGTCCAGACAATTGAGGAACAGAAGGCTCCTAAGTTTTTTATCGAAGGCGGGGACTTGTATGAGCTTAAGTCCAAAACAGTCACTATTAAGGACAAAGAGACTACAGACCTTTTCTGCAGCGACGCTACAGATCTTTATCCCGGCTGCCTTGTTTACGCAAACTCTAATCTTGGCAACGGAAATGCAGTTCCCACCAATGATTTTGGTGTAGGAAAAGTTGTCATCTCACTTGACATAGATACCGGAGGAAAGAACTCCATCACCTGCAACAATGACCGCCAGAGCGTAGTAAACGCTATTCGCGAGCTTGTTCGCCAGGCCTATACATCCGGATATTCCCAGCCTTCAAGGGCCGGTTATCTAAAAGAAAACTACACCAGTTCTGCAAAGATGGCCATAGACCTTGGCTGTAACATTTCTTATGCAGGCGCAAAACTCAAGGTAGATACCAACACAGAAACCACATCCTCCAAGATTACTCATTTTGAGGATTTGTCAATGACTTATTACACGGTTCACGCAGACCCTGTAGACAATGACATAACTTCTCTCTTTGGCCCCAACGTTACAGGAGACCAGATTAAGCAAAAATGCCAGAAATACGGCCCCGTTACCTATGTATCCAGCATGAACTATGGCGTAAGAGTTTATCTTTTTGAGGATTACGAGGCAACATCCTTCAAGTTCAAGGGCTCTGAAGATGCCTCTTATGGCAGCTCTTCACTTTCTTCAAAGCAGGATATTGTAAAGAATTCTGAGACAACAGGAAAGCGAGTATTCGTAAACGGCGGTCCTTCTTCCCTGGGCACAGGTCTTATCGAGAATGAGTCCACTGTAGAAAAAGTTATAAAGAAAGTAAAGGATGGCAAAGGCCTGGAGCTTAGCGCCAACAATCAGGGACTTCCTCTTGGATGCAAGACAAGATATGTTGCCAGCGGCAATCTCTGCAAGAGAGTGACAAATGGTTCATACAATGAGATTTCTTATATCAAGCATCCCAAGAACGTTCACGTAAGGGTTTCTATGGAAACTGACGGCGATGTAGGCAGCCGCTGCAAGCCCAAGTTCATTTACAAGACTCTTAAAATAAACAAAACCAAGGGTACCATTACCAAGAGAGGTATAGAGCACGAGGCAGAGGAGGAAGAGTTCAAATGTGGCGCTTCTAAACTTAAAGCCACCTGGAACAAAGAAATCATTCTTGATAAGAACGAGTATATAGACGGCAATATCTGGTTTGGCGTAAGGACAAGAGCACACTCAGGCAGCAAATGGAAGCAGGCAATAGAAGGCTTCGTAGATCCTGTTAAGTGCGAAGGCAATGTTCACCTGTTTGTCAGAGGAGACCTTCGTTCCCGTACCTATATAGGAACCAACTCTCCCGTTGGCCTTATCAACCAGACAAGCGGTAAAAATTAATTTAATAACACGGAACAAAATGAAAAAGTCTTTACTTATTGCCTTGGCAACGCTTATGATAAGTTTTGCCGCATCGGCACAGACAATGGTTGAAAAACCCTACAATGAGAGCATTGACCAGAACGAACAGATAGACCAGGCCGTTGCAAAGGCCAAGGCCCAGGGCAAATTTGTAATTGCCCAGGTTGGCGGCAACTGGTGCCCCTGGTGCCTTAAGTTCGCAGCCTACATCAAAGCAAATGAAGCCATTGCCAAATTGGTAGAAGACAATTTCATTTATATCCACGTAGATTATACTCCCAAGAGCTTCAAGACGGACGAAGCCCGCAAGCAAAGAACCCTTAAGGCAATGGAAAGGCTTGGAAAAGCCAATCGCTTCGGTTTCCCCGTAATGGTGGTTCTGGACGAGAACGGCAAGGTCATTCACATCCAGGACTCCAGCTATCTTGAAGAAGGTGACGGCTACAATGAAAAAAAGGTGTCCAGTTTCTTTAAGCACTGGACACCCAAAGCCGTTAAAGGATAGATTCTATATCATCCGGAGCAATCGGGAGGCGTTTCGTGCCCAGGCGCCGGGCGCCATCGGCAGTAACAAGGACATCGTCCTCCAGGCGAATGCCTCCAAAATCGTAATACCCCTCAAGGGCCTGGTAGTTTACAAAATCGTAACCCAGGCCTTCTTTTTTGAATTTGGCTATAAGATCCGGGATAAAGTAAATACCGGGTTCGTCGGTAATTACGTGACCAGCGCGCAGAGGTCTGGCCATCCTCAGGTTACCAAGGCCAAGCTGCTTTGCGCGGACCTGTCCCTCCTCGTAGCCCACGAAGTTCTCTCCCAGGTCTTCCATATCGTGAACGTCAAGGCCCATATTGTGGCCCAGGCCGTGAGGCATAAAGAGGCCGCCGATTCCCTTGGCGGACATCTCATCAACATCGCCCTTCACAAGACCCAGGGCCTTGAGGCCCTCCAGCATCTTTTTAACAGTAGCAATGTGCACGTCCCGGTAGGAAATACCGGGTTTGGTAAGACTGAAAGCATACTCGTTGCAATCATACACTATCTGGTATATTTCTCTTTGCTTAGTAGTAAATTTCCCGGATGTAGGATAAGTTCTGGTGTGGTCCGATGCGTAATGCGTCAGGCTCTCCACTCCGGCATCGATTACCATAAGTTTACCAGGCTCCACGATTCCGTTGTGAGCATGGTTGTGCAGGGTCTCTCCGTGCTGGGTAAGAATTGTGGCAAATGAAAGGCCCCAGCCCTCTGAATGGGCTATGCCGGCCATAAGCCCGCAAATCTCCATCTCCCTGGCTCCGGGACGTACGGCATCGCGGCCGGCAGAATGCATCCGGAATCCGGAATCCGATACTTTATCCAGTTCTTCTATCTCGCAGGCTTCCTTGATAAGACGGATCTCTGCCACAGCTCTTGTCATAGATACGGAGAATTCCTCAAGGGGACGTCCGGCAGCCTCGGCTACGCGCATCTTATTGTAATAGCGGAGTTGTGGAAGGAAATGAATGGTGCGGCCCTTCTCCCTTGCGGCGGCAATTTCCTTCTCCCAGTCGTGGTAGGGAGCGCTTTTGCTTACCCCCACCTCTGCAGCCTGGGAAGCCACCGAAGGCTGAGGGCCCATCCAGATTATATCGTCAATATCGACATCATCGGCAAAGACCTTTGCCTCACCGGTTTCTATATCGATGGTAGCGGCCCAATGCGGCTCGTCTATGCCAAAGAAATAAATCCAGGTGCTGTCCTGACGGAAACTGTATCCGTTACCCTCTACAGTCCCCTGTGAAGGAACGGCTATGTTGCCCATAAATATCATTAAGCCTTTCTGTCCGGCTGCCTGCATAGACTTGACAAGAGCCTCGCGGCGCCTTACATATACTTCTTTCTGAAACATACTGCTCTATTTTAAAAAATCAAGTATCTCTTCAATACTGTCCTTGGAGAAGGATTTTTGCTCTCCGGTGGCCAGATTTTTTATGTTGATGGTGTCCGATGCCGCCTCTTCCGAGCCGTTGATGGAGATAAAGGGAATGCCCTTTCTATCTGCATAATCGAACTGCTTTTTAAGCTTGCCGGAATCCGGATAAATCTCGCAGGAGACTCCCCTGTCCCTAAGTGCTCCGGCAACGGAAATAACGTAAGGAAGCTGTTCCGGATCCATATTGGCAAAGAGGACCTGGGTGCTTACGGCAAGGCCTGCGGGGAACTTGTCCAGCCCCATCAGCACATCATAAATCCTGTCTGCCCCGAATGAAATTCCTACGCCCGACAGGCCCGGAAGGCCGAATATGCCGGTAAGGTTGTCGTAGCGGCCACCCCCGCAAATGCTGCCAATCTGGTAATCGGCCGCCTTAACCTCGAAAATAGCCCCGGTGTAATAGTTGAGCCCGCGGGCAAGCGAAAGGTCAATCTCTACGGTGTTGCGGATTCCTGCGGCATCAATATATCCAAACAGTTCCTCCAGCTCCGAAAGGCCGTCAAGGCCTGAGTGCGATACCACTCCGGAGGCTGATTTGCCACTCATAAGCTCCCGCATTACGCTTAGCTTCTGAGCCGTTGTGCCGGAGAGGTTGAGTATGGGTTCTATGACAGCCACGGCCTCTTGGCTGAGCCCCCTCTGGAGCATCTCTTCCTTTACGGCGTCCAGGCCTATTTTATCCAATTTGTCGATGGCTACGGTGATATCCACCACTTTGTCCGGAAAACCGGCTATTTCTGCAAGGCCGGTAAGCACCTTGCGGTTGTTTATCTTGATGATTACGTTTATCCCGAACTTTGTAAAAACCTTGTCTACTATCTGCACCAGCTCCAGTTCGTTAAGCTGACTGCGGCTGCCTACTACATCGGCATCGCATTGATAAAACTCGCGGTAACGGCCTTTCTGGGGTCTGTCCGCCCTCCAGACCGGCTGAATCTGGAAGCGTCTGAAGGGGAAGGCAATCTCGTTCTGATGCTGCACTACATAGCGGGCAAAGGGTACTGTAAGATCGTACCTGAGACCCTTCTCGCACACCTGACGGGTTATTGACGCGCTGTCTCCGCCAAGGTCCGCTCCGGCAAAGGCATCGCCGGAATTAAGAATACGGAAAAGGAGTTTGTCGCCCTCGTCCCCGTACTTACCCAGAAGAGTAGAGAGATTCTCCATTGCAGGAGTCTCTATCTGCGAATAGCCGTAACTTTTGTAAACGCTGCTGATTGTCTGGAAGATATAGTTTCTGGCTGCCATTTCAGAGACTCCGAAGTCCCTGGTGCCCTTGGGTATTGAAGGTTTCTGTGCCATAAAAAGATTTTTCGTTTGACCGGATGCAAATATAGATAAAATTCGCTAGAAAATTACCTGGAAATTATTACATTTGGAGGATACGAATTTTTAAAGCATCACAATACGTATGAAACAGTTCTTTAAAATGGCTCTTGCCGCAATGTGCGGGTACATAGCAGCATCGCTGGCAACAATTATCTTCTTTATTACCTTCATCGGGAACCTGTTCACCACCGGAGAAGGTCCAAGAATAACCCAGGGCAGCGTGCTAAAGATAGATTTATCAGAGATAGCATTGATAGAGCAGTCTAAGCCGGCTAACCTCCAGGAGTATATGCAGGGCTCTGCCCTTCCCGGCGTAAGCGTTTGGGATGCCGTGCAGGCAGTCCGCAAAGCCGCAAGGGACCCCAGGATAAGCCTTATCTACCTTAAGCCGGACGGCGCCACAGCAGGCATAAGCCAGATAGAAGAACTGCGTCAGGCTCTGGCAGAGTTCCGCCAAAACGGGAAGGCTGTCATTACCTTCAGCGAGTTCCCCACCACAGGCGCTTACTGGTTGGCAACGGCGTCGGACAAAATATACCTGAGTGCCAACACGGGCTCCGGCCCCCAGCTTACCGGCGTGGGCACACAGCTCATTTTCCTTGGAGACCTTCTTAACAAGCTGGATGTAAACGTGCAGCTCATTCGTCACGGAAAATTCAAATCTGCCGGCGAGACCCTTACCAAGGGCAGCCCCAGCGAAGAGAACCTGCTTCAGAACCGCCAGATGGTTTTGTCTATCTGGAACACCATCGCCCAGGATATCTCCAAGGCAAGGGGTATAGAGGTAAGCGAACTGGAGCGCCTTGTAAACAACCTTCTGCTTAACTCCGGCAAGGATATGATTGATGCAGGCCTTGCAGATGAACTAATGACACGCGAGCAGATGAAGGAAAAACTTGCCACACTGGCAATGAAACAATCGTTCGAGGATGTAAATTTGGTTAGCCTGCGCGACTATTCCGCCAGTGTAAACAAGGGTGGCAACCCCGCCAGGGATCAAATTGCCATACTTATTGCCGATGGTGAAATTGTAGAGGGCACCGATGTTTACAATATCGATGGAGACCGTTACGCCAGCCAGATTGCAGCTCTTCGCAAGAACGACAAAGTAAAGGCCGTGGTTCTAAGGGTATCCTCCCCCGGCGGAAGCGTGCTGGCATCGGACAAAATCAAAACAGAAATAGACCTTCTGCGCAGATGCAAACCCGTTATTGCTTCGTACGGAGACTATGCAGCTTCCGGCGGATACTGGATTTCCAACAGCTGCGACCATATCTTCACGGACAATACCACGATAACCGGGTCCATAGGAGTATTCGCCCTTATTCCGGATATCAGCAAGACCCTGCGCAACAAGCTTAACGTGAATGTTGTCACAGTAAGCTCCGGCAACCATAACGGAGGGCTTCTGGCTCCTCTGGACGCCCAGGAAAAGCAGGCCCTTCAAAAGCAGATAGACGATATTTATACAAGCTTTGTTTCCAATGTGGCCCAGGGACGCGAGCTTGAGCCATCCTACGTAGACGAGATTGCCCAGGGGCGCGTATGGACCGGTGCAGAGGCGCTGGGAATAGGGCTTGCCGACGAGTGCGGGACTCTTATGGATGCAGTTAAGTATGCCGCATCCCTTGTTGGGAGCAGCGACATTTCCCAGTGGAATATCTGCACCTATCCTACGGTAGAACCCACCTTGCTTGACGAGCTTATAAGCCAGAGCGAGATTCTGCCCCCTGCGGACGACGGCATAAAAGTAGCGGTAAAGGAACTTAGCCGTATAGAAAGCTCCCTTCTAAGATGGTACAAGAGTGCTTCTGGCGAGCGATTCTTTGCAAGACTCCCCTACGATTTAGACATTAAATAAGAACTTAAACAGTAATAATATGATAAAGATTGACGTTAAAGGCTGCTCGACCTTTGTAACTCCCGAGCAAAGCAAAAAATACACAGATAAGGCACTTGAGGCGTTTGATGTTCTTGTAAGCGGCGAAGGCGCCGGCAATGATTTCCTTGGCTGGAAACATCTGCCCTCCGAAACTCCCGAATCCTTGCTGGCAGACTGCGAGTCTGTACGCGACGGCTGGAAAGCCCTGGGCGTAGACCTTGTGATTGTAATCGGTATCGGCGGCTCTTATCTTGGAGCTCGCTGCGCCATAGAGGCCCTGTCCGGCAATTTTGACAAGCTTCTCAAGGGCCCCAAGGCTGCCCCGGACGTGGTATTTGCAGGAAACAACCTCTCTGAGGAGTATCTTGCAGAGCTTATGGATCTTGCAGCACAGCGCAACACAGCCTGCATAGTTATTTCCAAGAGCGGCACCACCACAGAGCCTGCCGTTGCATTCCGTATAGTTAAGGAGTTCATAGAGAAGAACTATCCCAATCCTGCAGAAAGGATAGTTGCCATTACAGACAAGAGCCGCGGCGCGCTCAAGACACTTGCAACCCAGGAAGGCTACCGCACTTTTGTAGTTCCTGACGATGTGGGCGGCCGTTTCTCCGTGCTTACCCCCGTAGGTCTTCTGCCTATAGTAGTTGCCGGCTTCGATATTCGCGCAATGATTGACGGTGCCAAGGAGATGGAGCAGAAACTTGCAGTTAAATCTGCCGACAACGCAGCTGTTCAGTATGCGGCAATAAGGAACCTTCTCTACACAGAGCTTGGAAAGAAAGTAGAGATTATGGTTACCTATAACCCTAAGTTCCAGTATCTTGGCGAGTGGTGGAAGCAGCTTTACGGAGAGTCCGAGGGTAAGGACGGCAAGGGTATATTCCCGGCATCTGTAAATAATACGGCAGACCTTCATTCTATGGGACAGTTCATCCAGGAGGGCGACAGGGTTATGTTCGAGACCGTAGTCAACATAGAGAAGGCTAACCGCAGCGTTGTGATAGGCCGCGACGAGCAGAATCTTGACCAGCTTAACTTCCTTGCAGGAAAACACGTAGAGCATTGCGGCTCAATGGCTCAGCTGGGCACTAAGCTGGCTCATATAGACGGTGGCGTACCGCAGATAGAGGTAAGTATCGACCATATAGACTCCCGTATACTTGGAGGTCTGTTCTATTTCTTTGAGTTCGCCTGCGGCATAAGCGCCTATACCCTTGGGGTTAATCCGTTCAATCAGCCCGGCGTAGAGGCCTACAAGAAAAATATGTTCGCCCTGCTGGAAAAACCCGGCTACGAAGAGCAGACAAAAGAAATCAGAAAGAGGCTTTAAACTTTAAAGTTCCTACATCTCACTTAACATTTATTTTGCTATGCGCCACATAAAGTTACTTTCCACCCTTGCGGTCCTGGTGCTGTTTTCTCTGGCAGCCAGGGCTCAGAACTATGCTCCGGTTGGGGAAGTGTTTGCCAAGGACTCCCTGCTAACAACCGGCAACTATCTGGCCTATCCTCAGGACAAGGTTCAGGCTCCCACGCCTGCCCCCAAGGGTTACAAGCCCTGCTACATAAGCACTTATATGCGCCACGGGTCAAGGTTTGTTTCCGGCGAAAGTACTTATGACTCGGCGTATAAGTTTTTCACTAAGGCTCTGGAAGAGGATGCTCTTACCCCCGTGGGAAAGGAATTCGCAGAAAAATATATCCGGTTCTATCCCCAGACCAAATGGAGGGGCGGAGAGCTCACCCGTCTTGGATGGGACCAGCATACCGGAATAGCAAACAGGATGATATCCAATTATCCCGATGTGTTCAAGGGAAAGGCTTGGATTGATGCCCGCTCCACGCAGGTGGTAAGGGTTATCCAGTCTATGTACTCCGAGCTTATGGAACTGCGGCGCGTTAATCCGGCGCTTCAGGTTACATCGGCGGCATCGGCTGCGGAACTTGGAATCGTAGATCCTATGTTGCAGCAGAATCCTCTCATTAGGATTACAGACTCTAATTCTCACAGTTCATCCAAGTCCCGCTGGGGTGCGGAGTATGACGCACTTCGCAAAGAGCTCTACAATCCGGAGCAGTTCTTCGACCGTCTTGTAAAAGATTACTCCTTTGTAAAAGACTTTGCCAATCCTTATGGTCTGGAGTTCAACCTCTGGAAGATTGCAGCGGACGCACAGAGCATAGGCAACGAGTTCTCCTTCCTTGAGTACTTTACTCTGGAAGAACTCATAGCCTGCTGGGAGGTAGAGAACTTCAGGTTCTGGGGTATCGGTGGGCGCAACCCTTACGAGGGCGGGCGCAACTGGGCCCTTCACGTAACGCTTCTGGAGGATTTCCTTAACTTGGCGCGCAAAGATATTTTTGAGGGCAGCGGCTGTTCTGCGCGCCTGCGCTTCGGGCACGATCTTAACCTTTGCAATTTCCTGTCTCTCCTTAGGATTCCCGGCTTTGACGGGGAGGCCTCGGACAGGAATCAGGTAAGGAACGTGTTCCGCTTCTACCGCTCCCCTATGGCAGCCAACTTTCAACTGATCTTCTATAAGAATAAGGGCGGAGATGTTCTGGTAAGGGCTATGCTAAACGAGCAGGAGGTATCGCTTCCTATCCCTGGAGAAGAGGGGCCTTATTATACCTGGAAGGGTTTTGAGTCTTATTGCCAGGCTCTTATTGCCGATGCTTACCATATCCTTACCGGCAAGGTGGCCGTTACGGCTCACCGCGGGTTCTGGACCGGCACGGCAGAGAATTCCATAGAGTCTCTATCCCGCGCCCAGGCTCTTGGTCTATGGGGCAGCGAGTTCGACATTCATATGACAAGCGACGGAGTGCCTGTAGTAAACCACGATGCTTCCGTGGGCGGTATCGACATTAGGACAAACACCTATGATACGCTTAGGACTGTGCGCCTTTCTAACGGAGAGCCGGTGCCTTCGCTGGACGAGTATCTGTCCCAGGGAGAGAAGTCGGACAAAACGGTTCTGGTAATGGAGATTAAGCCCCAGAAGACAAAGGAGAAGACTGTTGAGCTTACAAAAAAATGTATCGCATCCCTAAGGGCTCACAATCTTTACAAGCCATACAGGGTTATTTTCATTTCCTTCAGCTACGAGGCCTGCAAGTATCTGGCTAAGAACGCCCCTGAATTTACCAATCAGTATTTGGAAGGGGATCTTAGCCCGGCCCAGGTTCACGCAGATGGCATAAACGGTATTGACTATCACTACTCAAAGTTTGTAAAGCATCCCGAATGGGTTAAGGAGGCTCACGATTTAGGAATGTCGGTAAACGTATGGACGGTAAACGACGAGTCCAACATCAAGGCAATGATAGACCTTGGCGTAGATTGTATCACAACCAATGCTCCGGAGCTGGTCCGTTCCATCCTGGGAGAAAACGAGAATGTCAATTAAGCGGTCTTTATGAGAAGGATTGCCCTGTGTCTTACAGCGCTTGTTTTAGCCGCCTGTTCTACTAAGGTGACTGTTCCGGAGTTGGTGGATATTCCCGGAAGGTTGTTCAGGATGTCTGCCTGCGAGATTACAAATTCGCAATTTGAGGAGTTCTGTCCTACTCACGCTGGGCTTCGCGGCAGCGAGTTCGGCTTATCCACTGAGGATAACGAGGCGGCAGCCTATGTTTCCTGGAACGATGCCGTGGCCTATTGCAAATGGCTTTCAAGTAAGACCGGGCGCGCATTCCGCCTTCCCACAGAAGAGGAATGGGAATATGCTTGCAGGGCTGGGACCGATACTCCATATTACAGCGGGGACACCCTTCCCGCCGGAGTCGCAAGGAATCAGAAGACAGAGAGGATTCTTAAGAAAGTTTCTCTGGAAGTTGGGGCTTCCCAGCCTAATGACTGGGGACTTTACGATATGCACGGCAATCTTGAGGAGTGGTGCCTGGACGATTCCCAGCCCATCGCACAGATCGGTGCGGCCGGGCTTAAGGTTACCCGCGGCGGCAGTCATAATACACCGGAGGAGTTTTTAAGGAGCGATGCTAGAGCTGCAGCTCTGCCGGAAGATTTTCACAGCCAGATTGGGTTCAGGATAGTAGAGGAAATCTCTCTGCCCGGGAAGCAATATTCCTGGGGCGAGCCTTCGGAAGAGCCCGTATTTATGGAGCCTATTCCATACATCATCGCCCCAAAAGACGGGACACCCCTGTATAAGCATAACCATCAGCCCGCAGTAACCTGGTGCGACAACGGAGATTTGCTGGCCATTTGGTTCAGCTGCGATGCAGAAAGCGGCCGGGAAATGGTAGTTCTGGGAGCAAGATTTCACCAGGGCCGATGGTCTCCTGCGTCCTTATTCTTTAAAGTGCCGGGGCGCAATATGACGGGCAGTTCGCTGATTCATCTTAATAACGGAGATCTTCTGCACATTAACGGCGTGGGCAATTCCGGGGATTGGAGAAATCTTGCCATGACTGTGCGCCGCAGCAGCGACAATGGCTTCTCTTGGCAGGGTTTAAGGCAGGTTACAAGGCACGGGATAAGGCATCAGGTCATAGCCGGGGGCATAGAACTAAACGACGGAACCCTTGTGCAGCCCTGCGATGCCGGGCCGGAGGGAAATGACGGCACAGCCTTACAGATTTCCCGTGACGGCGGACTTACCTGGGAAGACCCGTGGGACAGCAGTCCTCTTCCTGTTATTCCCGGGACGGTTCAGATTGCTTCCGGTACGGTTTCTTCTACGATAGGGGGAATTCACGCCGGCGTTGTAGAGCTGCCGGGCGGCGTTCTTATGGCTCTGGGACGCGGCAATTCCGTCCCCGGAACCGATGGAAGGCTGTATATGCCTAAGAGTATTTCTACCGATGGCGGCTGCACTTGGACGGTTACGGCCAGCGAGTTTCCGCCCATTGACGGGGGCCAGAGGCTGGTTCTAAGAAGGCTCAATGAGGGGCCGCTTATGCTGGTTTCTTTTACGGACCACCCGGAACGCTCTGCAGAAAGGGGCCTGGACTTTAACGGCAGCAAAGGCTACGGAGTATTTTTAGCCTTATCTTATGACGATGGTGCTACGTGGCCTGTAAGAAAACTCCTCTCTGACGGCCGCACCCGAATCCTTAACGGCGGAGCATGGACCGGAGACTTCACAATGGACTCTGCCCACTCGGAACCGAAAGGCTACTTTGCCGCAACACAGACACCCGACGGTCTTATCCACATCCTTTCCAGCCGCCTTCATTACCGCATAAACCTCCCCTGGATAGAACAATAGTCCGCCAAACTAGTCAATAATAAAAAGGCACTGCTAAAAGAGCTCTCACGCAGTATTGAGGCAATTCCGCAGACATTTATAATAAAACATTGTTATTATGAAACGCGGAATTCTTTTTTTATTTATGGCACTGGTATTTGCCACTGCCTGCGACAAGGATAATGAAAAAATATCCGGCCCCGTCACCAGAGACCAGGCCGTAAAACTATGTAAAGAATACATAGATGCTTCTGATGTTGCAATAGTATTCAAAGATATTATTCCTGCCGGTACAGATTTAACAGGCCTGCCTGAAGGATTGGGTGACGTTGTTTCTCCTTCTTATGATGCCTGGATTATTGCAACCATTCCAAATATAGCGCTAAGTGGACTTACGCCATACTGGATGATATGCGTCAATGTCGCTACCGGCGAATTGGAAGTGTTTAAAGACGTAAAAATAAACACTTGGGACTTCGAATTCATTACATTAAAGGAAACCGAGCCAACAATTCTTGAAGATCCTGTTTTCCCCCCTTCAACAAAATCAAAAGGGCAGAAGATTCACATTGTTCAGACGTATAATAATTAGTATTTGATGCGCGGTATTTCAATTATTTTACCTGTTGTCTTTACCCTTTGCCTACCTTCCTGCGTTGTTTTTTTGAAATAAAGACTTGTTATGACGCAGTATTTCCATATTTTTGAAGACTATTAAAAGTTGGAGTACGGTCATAATAGGTTTTAGATGGATAAAAAGACATTAGTAGAGGCTTGCATCAACGGAGATTTATCCGCCAAGGAAGAATTGTATCGCAGATACTCTCCATGGCTGTTCAGTATTTGTCTGAAATGGACAAGCTCTGTAGAAGATGCACAAGATCTGATGCATGATGCCTTTATTATCATTTATTCATCTATCGTCAATCTGAGGGACTATCAGAAATTAAATGCCTGGATGGCAAGTATTGTGAGAAACATTTCCGTAGACTTCCTAAAAAAGAGGAATTCAACATTGATAAGGCCGGATATTGATAGTTCAGATAGCGTAGAAATACAGGAATCTTTAGAAATTCCACCCTTTGAAGATATAATACAACTAATTGACAATCTCCCGGAGGTTTATGGGAAAGTGTTCAGACTGTCTGTTCTACAAGAACTGAGTCACAATGACATAGCACGTTTATTAAACATAAGCCCCCGCACGTCATCCTCTGATCTTTCAAGAGCCAAACATTTATTGCGTAAGGCTATTAAACACTATTGGATGCTTCTTCCTCTGTTGTTACTCATCCTTATATTCAAAAACAAGGATAAGAGTACCGACATCACTGTCTATACATCTCCTGAGATTAATCTCCCAGAATATGAGTTATATACCCAATTACATAAACCTACGCCAATAACGCTAAAGGAGGATAGACATTTCTATTCAAACTTAGGCACGTCAGGCTCTGTCATAGATTCCACCATTTGCAGTTTTGTTGCTGACACTTCTAAGATTGAATCTTCTTTCTCGGAGAACGAAGAGACAATCACAGAAGACAGTTCTTCATACTTTACAGATTTTGACAATTCATTGACGCCGTCTATTCCCGATAATAATATCTCAGTTACTCTAGCCGGGACTATGTTCGGTCCTGTCGGTAATGAAACCGCCTTGACTATTAATGATAGCGGTACGTATGAAAAGAAAGAGCAGAAATTTAGCATACCTATCTCCTTGGGGATAGCACTGAATATTCCTATCTATAAGAATATCAACATAATAACCGGCTTGGATTATTCCTACCTTTCATCCCGCACAGAAGTTAAAAATGGTTATGTTTATACTGAAAAGGGACACTATTTGGGCCTTCCTTTAGGTGTTTCCCTCTCTTATCCTGCACTTCGGAATATATACGTACAACCTTACGCAGGACTTAAAATAGACTTCCCCTTGTATGGTCAATCTGTAGAGAAAACACGAACCGGCGAAATGTTTAATGTCAATAAACACAGAATAACGGCACCTTTCCTTCTCTCCTCAAAATTAGGAATAGGTCTTCAATACAACATCTCTTCACAAATAGGGCTATATATTCAGCCCGAATTCATATACTATTTCAAATCATTCGGCGGCACAGCTGAGCTGCTGAACGACAAACATTATAATGCCGGAATAACTGTCGGCGTTAAGTTCAGTTTATAAACAGAATCTTGGTCCGAACCTAGAGTCTTAATCTTTAGGTTTAAAGACTATGGCGGTGCCGCCGGAGGTGGCAAGGCGCAGGGGCAGCACGGTGGCGGAGGTGACTTCCCGGGTGGTAATCTCGTAGGAGTAAGGATTGGTTTCCCAGGAGGCATCGGGGCCGTCGGCATAGATGGTAGCTACATAGGTCCTGCCTTCGGGGAGGAAGTCAAGGGGCTGGTCTATGGAGCGTGCAACCTCGTCCGTAACGGCTCCAAGGAAGTAAACGTCCCCGGCGCGGCGGGCCACTACTATGTAGTCCCCAACCTCGCCTGCAAGGGCGCGGGACCAGTCACAATCGGCATTGAAATCCCTGAAAAACTGGAAGGCGGGATGGCCCTCGTAGTTCTCTATAAGGTCGCTTGCCATCTGCATTGGGCTGTAGAGTACTACCCAGTCTGCAACCTGTTTGGCAAGGGTGGTGTTGCAGCGGCACTTTGTGGCTATGGGGCCGTTCCAGGCCTTGAGATTGGGGTTCCCGGCAATGTTCCTGTACATTATATCAAATATTCCCGGGGTATAATCCATAGGGCCGCCAAGAAGACGGGTGTACGGAAGGATGGTCTGATGCTCCGGCTTATTGCCGGCGCTCCAGGCATTCCACTCCATTCCGCGAGCGCCTTCACGGCACATAAAATTGGGCCAGGTACGGCGGATTCCCGTAGCCTTTATGGGCTCGTGCGCATCTATCATAATCTGCCTTTTTGCCGCCTCTTCTATAACCTTCTGATAGTGACGAACCATATACTGCCCGTGGTGCTGATGCCCGCCCGTGATACGGCCGGCATAACCGGTCTTGATGGCGTGGATACCGTGGGCAGCGGCCCAGTTAAGGGCAGAATCAAGCTGATTCTCATAGTTGGGAATATTGCCTCCGGTCTCGTGGTGAAGAATGTAGTTTACGCCTTTGGAATGGGCATAGGAAACCACCTTCTCAAAATCAAAGTCCGGGGCGGGCAGGGTAAAATCAAAGACGGAACCTGAGCCCCAGGTTGCCCAGCCGTCGTTCCAGCCCTCGAACAAAACGCCCTCCACCCCGTTCTTGGCCGCAAAATCAATGTACTTGATGGCATTGGCGGTATTGGCTCCGTGACGGCCGTCATCGTACCAGGCCTCTATTCCAAGGTGCATTCCCCACCAGACTCCAACGTATTTCTGAGGCTTGATCCAGCTTACATCCTCTATGGCACAGGGCTCGTTTAGATTCAGAATCAGGTCTGAATTTACAAGAGCGGGAGCGTCGCGGGTTATAAGAACAACCCTCCAGGGAGTATGGAACTTTTTGGAGACCCGGGCCTTGATTCCGTCCGGCCAGGGAGCCAGGGCAGCGCGGAAAGAAACGCCCTTGCCGGAAGTATCCCGGGCTACCGTCATCTCCGGAAAGTCGTAGAGCGCGGCCTCGTGAATGCTGCCGTACAGGCCTGCTTCTGTCTTGAAGGTAAAGGGTGTATTGGCGTTATCTACCTCTGATATGGGGAGAGTCCTGTATTCCAACTCATAGGTATTGAAGTTTCCGGGGATGGACCAGCTTGTGCCGTCGCAGGAGAGGGAAAAGCCTGTAAGCTCGTCTGTAATGCGCAGGGAATCAGGACCGGGGACCTCATACTCGTATCTGAAGCCTATACCGTCGGCGAATGCGCGGGCCCGCACGGTCAGGACTACTCCGTCGTTGTTCTTGAATTTAGCCTCAAGTTCATTGTGGATGTCAAGGTGTTCCTTATTCTCTCCCCAGGGAGAAGTCCAGGTCTGAGAAACGGTGCTGTGGCTTATGGCGGCAACCTTAAAGTCCCGGTCAAGTACTGCCCTGTCCGACACCAGTCCAAGAGGCGACGGCAGAATAACAGAAGCGGAATCTACGGTAACGCTATAGTTAAGCCGGCCGGCCTCTATGCCAAGGGCCAGTTTTATTGAGCCATCGGGAGAAGAAACGGTAAGGTTCTGCGTGCAGGAAGCAAATAAGCCGCAGGCCAGCATAAGGGTTATTATTCTGATTCTCATATTGTTACTCTTTATTATCTTCTAGTATTTCTTCCAGAATAGCCTGGGCCTTGTCGTAATCATAACCCCTCTGCAAGGCAAACTTTATGAGGCGCATCTTTATATAGGGCTCTCCCTTATGAATCTTGAATCTGTTTAGAAGCACACCTCTAAGCTTGTTGTCGCTTTCTTCGTCGTCTGTCTGGAGGATGGCGGCCTTAATGGCATCCTCATCCACCCTCTTTGCCCTTAGGGATGCCGTTATCTTGTGGGGTCCCCAGCCGCTAAGATGAGCCTTGTCACGGGCAAAGGCAAGGCAGTATCGGCCCTCATCTACAAACTTGTCTTCTACAAGGGAATCCACAACCTCCCGGGCGGCATCGGCATCGCCCTCAAGGGCCGCAAGGGCCTTGTCCATCACATCCTTTTTGCATCGTTCCCGCCTTACGCACTGGGCCTGCAAATCCAGAAGTACCTTCTTTTGTTTCTCGTTCATAGTTTAGTATTTGCTGAAAACCTCCCAGGCCGTATTGGACTCGGCCTCCTGCTGCAAAGGCAAGGGCAGGTTGGCAAAGAGATCAAGCCCCGTCCAGGCCTCCAGGGAATCTACGCTAACCGTATAGTTCAAGTAACTGTCCGAATGCTCCTCATGAGAAATCCAGAACCCTATTGCAGAAGCCCCGCTGACGGAAGAGCCCTGGTCCCTGTGTACCTTTAGCAAGGCCTTCCAGTAATAATTTGGCACTGGCAGGGTCTTACCGTCCTTGGTGTTTACTATGGTGCCAACAGTATCTTCTGTACCGGCCTTAATAAAAGCGGCACCCGTTACTACGTAAACAGTGTCGCAGGAAGAGGTAAGCTTGCGTACTGCCGCCTCCAGGGAACTCCATATTCCCCCGTTGAGCTTGTTCTGAAGCTGAGGAGTGACATTTGTCATATAGTAGGTCTGGGCCAGCATCTGGTCCAGACCGGAGGCGTTGCGGTCTGCATTTGGGATCTGATGCCCACGGGCGTAGTAGTTCCCGGAAGGAAGCTTGACTCCATAGGCCCCGGTAGTAAGTTTTGTCTGGAGCTCCTGCTCTACGGAAGGGTCAAAGGCCCAGCTCTCGTCGCGCCCGGTTCCAAGATGGGCGGTGCAAAGAGGATAAGCCACCCAGTAGGAGGCGTACATCTCCGGGTCGTAGAGCATAGTGTAGTTCCTTACCTCTTCTCCGTTCATAGGGGCCCTGTGCGTCAGGAGCCTAAGGTCCTTCAGAGAAGAAGTGGTTGTCCCGGCAAGGGAGGCCGCGCTGTAAGAGGGCATCTCCAACCAGCCATCCGGCCCTAGCCCGGACAGGGCCTGCAGGTCCAGAGTCAGATAATTCAAAAACTTTTCAAGAAATCTTCCCGTGCGGGTGCCGTCCTTAAGATCCTGGCCGTTCAGAGGTGCCGGAACCATAGAGCACAGGGCAAGGGCTATGAGAAGAAACTTTTTCATTTAGAATTCTTTTCCTATAGAAAAATAAGCATTTGGTTTTTTAATGACATTGTTCCAGCCAACTCCAAGTTTAACCGGCCCGGCTATGCCGTTCCAGCCATACTCCAGAGCAGCCCCATGGTAAGTATCGCCATTCTTTCCAAAAAGATGACGGACAGAGGAGGCATCGGACCCAATGTTGTAGATGGCAGACAGATAATGCCGTTTGGCAATGGTATATCTTAAATCTATACGGCCCACAGCCAGGACATTACCGGCAATTACATTGTCATTAAGGCCCGCAAACCCAATATGCCAATCCTGATACCTGCCGTCCACAGGGCCTCCGAGCACATTGAAATAGGCAGAGGGAATCTCGTCGCCCATATTGGCATACCCCTTGGCGGAGTAAAGAAGGGTAAACTTCCGCGCAAGAGGCAAGGCTGCGCTCACCTCACCTCCAACGCGGTGCAGGTTGATGGACCCCGCCCTGGCAGCGAAGGGATTCCAGGAATAATAGACCTTGAACCTATGGCCGGAGGAAGGATAGTACCAATCGTCGAAGCCATCGGAAATAAGTCTTGCAAAAAGGCCAAAGTAGGCATCGTGCCCTACGTTCTTGATATTGTACAACTCCATCTTGGCTCCGGCCCTGAAATCCATAAGACTCCAGGTAAAGGTAGAGAGATAGAGTTCCTGCCTAAGGTTGTGATACAGAAGGTGGATGTTTTTCGTGTCCGCCGTGCGGAAGTTATTGCGGTCTACGTATCTGTAGAAACTGTCAAAGCCAAAGGCAATCCAGGAACGGGTCTTGTACTTGAGTTCAAGTGCCAGGGAAGGATTTATACCCAGTTTTCCCGTAACCGAGGCCGATGGTCCCCTGAGGGCATTGACTCCGTAGCCAACGTTAAGGAGAACGGACGCCAGTTCGTCGTTATCCGACCTTATGCCCACTCCCACCGAATTAGGCA
>CACYGW010000004.1:0-76097 GCA_902774045.1 uncultured Bacteroidia bacterium | reverse complement strand
TCGTATGCGCCTGTCCCAAAGAGAATGAACATTTTCTTTTCTATATCCCCGATGGTAAGGGAATCACCCTCCTCGTCTATGGCGATTATTTCATTTTCATCCAAGGCTTTATACCGATAGTTTCCCGGGCCGATGGTGTCCGGAGTCAGGTCCCGGCCTGCGGCCGCCCTACGGGCAAGGGCTGCCAGAGTGTCGCCGCAATCCACGGCGGTACGATAGCCGATCTCCATCATATCGTCTATGGCCTCCCTGTTGAAACTGAGCATATTGTAGCCTTTGAGCTTAGGGTGCACTATAGCATCGGCCAAAGCCTGATTATTCTCATAGACATCGCGTCCCGGAAGGTCTGTAATCTGTACCAGAAGATGCCCGATGTTTTTAATCTCGTCATAGGACTTCATACCCTGGGAAAGGTCTACGGCAATGACGATATCGGCCCCCAGGGCCCGGGCTATGTCGGTAGGGAAATTATCTACTAGGCCACCATCGACCAAAACCATATCCTCTGTCTTGACAGGGGCAAAGAGGGCCGGGATGCTCATTGTAGAGCGGAGCGCCGTTGTAATCTGCCCATCGTACCAGACCTTTGGCTTGCCGGTCACTATATCGGTGGCTACGCATACAAAGGGCACGGGAAGAGTAGAGAAAGAGCGCTCGGAGTGCCAGCCGGCGGTAAGGCGGGATAGCAGCAGGTCTACGTTGAATCCGGAAACCATTCCCCCGGCCTTTATGTCAAAGGCCCCCTGGAAAGGTACAGAGATAAGGTAGGAGGCATCGTGACGGCGTTTCTCGTAGGGAATGTACCTTGGAGAAACATAGTCGCTAAGAAGCACTTCCCAGTTGGCTCCCTGCATAACGGACTTCATTTCCTGCCAGGGAATTCCTACGGAATACATTCCTCCTATAAGACCTCCGATGCTTGTACCCATCACCAGGTCTACAGGGACATTGAGACTGTCCAGATAACTAAGCACTCCAATCTCTGCCGCGCCTTTGGCACCGCCGCCTCCAAGAACAAGGGCCACCGTGGGCCTGTGCTGTCTTATGGAATCCAGGCGTGCCTTTATGGCTTCCTGGCCTTCTGCCGGCCTAAGCGAGGGCAGACAGAGAACAAGGGCTGTAAGAAACAGTTTCAATGCAGTTTTCATAACTGTGGGTTATTATGTTTTCCGGCCAGAAGGCCGCAGGCGGCAAAGATGTCTTCCCCACGCGAAGCCCTTATTGTACAGATAATTCCGGCGGCCTCCAGGCGGGACTTGAACACCTCCATAAGAGGGTCCGGGACCGTAGTGTAAGGGAAGTCCGGGATTTTATGGAACCTTATCAGGTTTACCCTGCAAGGCAGACCGCGCAGAAGGCGGACAAGGGCGTCGGCGTGGTGCTTGTCGTCGTTAAAGCCGGAGAACATGGTGTACTCGAAGCTAAGACGGCGCTGACCGGTAAAATCGTATTCCTTAAGGAGTTTAATCACATCTGTTACGGAGTAAGCTTTCTGCACCGGCATAAGCGAAGCCCTTTCCTCCGGGAAAGGGTTGTGAAGGCTTACCGCCAGATGGCATTTGCAGCCGTCCAGGAAGGTCCTTAGTTTGGGAAGGACTCCTATTGTAGAAACTGTGATTCGCTTTGGGCTCCAGGCAAAACCCCAATCTGCGGTAAGGACTTCAATGGTGCGCATTACCTCCGGAAGATTGTCCAGAGGCTCGCCCATACCCATAAAGACCGTGTTTGTAAGCTGGGGGGCCTCGTCTGTGTAAAGGAACTGGGAAAGGATGTCGGCGGCGGAAAGGTTGCCGTGAAAACCCTGGCGGCCTGTCATGCAGAACTTGCAGCCCATCTTGCAGCCGGCCTGGGAAGAAACGCAGAGGGTTTTCCTGTCCCCGTCGGGAATCATTACGGCCTCTACCACGCTGTCTTCCATGGCACCGTCGGCCCCAAGGGAACAGCTTACCGGGAACAGGTATTTTTTTGTTCCATCAGAAGAAGTGTGCTGCTCTGAAGGAAGCACCGCGCCCACAACGTAACCCTGGTCCAGAAGGCGCTGACGGGCTGTTTTTGAAAGATTTGTCATCTGTTCAAAAGAAGTTGCCCTCTTCTGGTAGAGCCACTGGGCTATCTGCGCTCCGTTAAAGGAGGGAAGACCGCAGGAAACCGCAATTTCTTTTAACTCAGCAAGAGTTTTTCCCAACAATTTTATCTTTCCCATAATGTTGCAAAAATACTCAAATTTTCTTTATATCTTTGCAATTACGGTATCCGATATGGACAATTAAATAAAACTATTATGGCTAAAGTAGAAGAAGCTATCGACAATGCAGGGAAATTAAAGGCCCTGCAGGCAACAATCGACAAAATTGAAAAAGATTTCGGCAAAGGGACAATCATGAAGTTGGGAGATCAGCCACAATACGATGTCCAGGTAATTCCCAGCGGTTCAGTAGCCCTGGACCACGCATTGGGAATAGGCGGTTACCCCAGAGGCAGGATAATTGAGATTTATGGTCCGGAGTCCAGCGGTAAGACCACCCTGGCCATCCACGCCATTGCCCAGGCCCAGAAACAGGGCGGCATAGCCGCAATGATAGACGCGGAGCACGCTTTTGACCGCACCTATGCAAAGGCTCTTGGCGTAGATTTGGACACGCTTCTCATTTCCCAGCCGGACAACGGAGAGCAGGCTCTTGAAATCGCAGACAATCTGATTCGCTCGGGAGCTATCGACATTATAGTAATAGACTCCGTGGCCGCCCTTACCCCCAAGGCAGAGATAGAGGGTGAGATGGGAGACAACAAGGTAGGTCTCCAGGCCCGCCTTATGAGCCAGGCGTTGCGCAAACTCACAGCAAACATCAGCAAGACAAATACCTGCTGCATCTTCATAAACCAGCTGCGAGAGAAGATTGGCGTTCTCTTTGGGAATCCGGAGACAACCACCGGCGGAAACGCCCTCAAGTTCTATGCTTCTGTTCGTATAGACGTGCGCCGCACCAACCAGATTAAAGACGGCGAGGAGGCTCTGGGTAACCGCACAAAGGTTAAGGTGGTCAAGAACAAGATGGCGCCGCCTTTCAGAAAGGCAGAGTTTGACATTGTGTTCGGAGAGGGTATCTCCCACTGCGGAGAGGTGCTTGATCTGGCCGTAGAAATGGACATCATCAAGAAGAGTGGGTCCTGGTTCAGTTATAACGACCAGAAACTGGCCCAGGGACGCGAGGCCGTTAAGCAGCTGCTGTCAGACAACGTGGAACTTTGCGAGGAAATAGAAGCCAAGGTACGCGAGCAGCTAAAGACAATGAATGATTAAAAAAGCCATAGATACTGAAATCCAGTTCCTTCCGGGAGTGGGGCCTAAACGGGCCTCACTCTTGGCAAGAGAACTCGGGGTAAGTACTATAGGTGAACTCATAAAACTTTATCCCTTCCGTCATATAGACCGCAGTTCCGTAACCCCCATAGCAGAGGTTATTCCGGACGCAGCGTTGGTGCAGGTCAAGGCAGAGGTGGTTTCTGTGGAGAAGCTGCCAAAGAGGCTTCACGTAACCGTGAGGGACGGCACTGCAGAGATGGACCTGGTTTTCTTCAAGGGCATTGGGTACATAGAGGACAGGCTTGTACCGGGAGCTGTTTTTACCTTCTTCGGGAAGCCGTCGCTTTTTAACGGGAGGCTGAATATGGTGCACCCGGAGATTGACCCGGTACAGAACGACGGAGCCGGCACAAGGGAGGGGGTGATGACGGGGGTTTATCCCTCTACAGAGAAGCTTAAGAATGCGGGCATTACCGGCAAGGTGATGAACAAACTTATGGCAAATGCCCTGCGATTGGCTCTTCCGGAACTGGAGGAAACCCTGCCGGGTTATATATTGCAGGAAAACTCTCTTATGGGAATAAGGGAGGCTATGCGCAACATACACTTTCCTAAGGACGGGGAGCTTCTTAAACAGGCGCGGTACAGGCTAAAGTTCGAGGAACTGTTTTTTTTGGAGCTGTCGCTTATAAAGCAGAAATTCATCCGTTCCCGCTCGGATAACGGCATTCTCATGCCCAAGGTGGGAGAAGACTTCAATCTTTGCTACAACGCCCTGCCCTTCAGCCTTACCGGGGCCCAGAAGAGGGTGATTAAAAGGATAAGGGAAGACCTTATGAGCGGGCATCAGATGAACCGCCTGCTGCAGGGGGACGTTGGCTCAGGGAAGACTATGGTGGCCGTACTCACGGCCCTTCTGGCGGTGGGCAATGGTTATCAGGCCTGCATTATGGCCCCTACGGAGGTTCTGGCAAGGCAGCACTTTGCCAACATTTCCAAATATCTGGCCCCAACGAAGGTTAAGACCGCCGTGCTTACCGGTAGCACCAAAGCCTCCGAGAGAAAGAAGATTCTTCCGGCCCTGGCATCTGGAGAAATAGGCATAATAGTGGGCACGCACGCCCTTATTGAGGATACCGTGGTATTCAAGAACCTGGGGCTTGCCATTATTGACGAGCAGCACCGCTTTGGGGTGGACCAGAGGAGCCGCCTGTGGAGCAAGACAACGGGCAAACCGCCTCACGTTCTGGTAATGACGGCTACACCAATCCCGCGCACGCTGGCAATGACCGTGTACGGAGACCTTGACGAATCCAAGATAGACGAGATGCCGCCCGGGAGAAAAAAGGTAGAGACCCTGCTAATCTCCGAGAGGCAGCGTAGCGCCCTGTGGAAGTTCATCCGCGATCAGATAGCTCTTGGAAGACAGGCCTTCATAGTGTATCCGCTTATCTTCGAGAGCGAGAAACTGGACTACCAGAACCTTGAGCAGGGTTACGAGAAAGTAGTGGAGGCCTTCCCCTTCCCGCCCTACAAGGTGGCAATAGTGCACGGGCAGCAGACTAACGAGGTCAAGACCTTCAATATGGATGCCTTTGTGGCCGGAAGGGCCAACATCCTTGTATCCACGACTGTAATAGAGGTGGGGGTGGATGTCCCAAACGCATCGGTAATGGTAATCGAGAGCGCAGAAAGGTTCGGGCTAAGCCAGCTGCATCAGCTAAGGGGCCGGGTAGGGCGCGGAAGCGACAAGTCCTACTGCATCCTTGTAAAGGGAGAGAAAATAAGCAAAGAGAGCAAGGCCAGGCTGGAACTACTGTGCAGGACAGACAACGGCTTTGACCTGGCAGAAGAAGATATGAGAATGCGGGGCCCGGGAGACCTTGACGGCACACAGCAGAGCGGGCTTCCCATAGAACTGGGCATTGCCTCGCTGGCAAAAGACGGAGACATACTTGAGGCGGCAAAGTCATATGCCAATCTTGTACTGGAAAAAGACCCTACGCTGGACCAGCCTTGGAACAAGAGCCTGAAGGCAGAACTGGCAAAGGGAAAATATAACATAAAAGATTATAGCAAAATTAGTTAGATTATGCTGGTTGAGATTTGTTGCGACGGACTTGATGCAGCCAGGGCAGCCAGGGCAGCGGGAGCGGACCGCATAGAACTGTGCGCAGATTTATCCTGCGGAGGTGTCACACCCACGCACGAAGAACTGGATCAAATGGGAGGCTTCGGCATTCCCGTAAATGTACTTATAAGGCCAAGGGGTGGCAATTTCGTTTACGATTACAACGAGATTCACCACATACTGTTCAATATCGCCTATTGCGGCAATGCGGGGATATCGGGAGTGGTGGTAGGTGCCCTGGATAACAGGAACCACGTAGACAGGATGCTCTGCCAGGATTTCGTAGACATTGCTCACAGCTATAATCTGAGCGTAACTTTTCACAGGGCCATAGACGAGGCGGAAAGCCCCCTGGACGCCCTGGAGACCATTCTCTCCCTTGGGGTAGAGAGGGTTCTCACCTCCGGCGGGGCCCTGAGCGCTCCGCAGGGAGCCCCGGTGATAAAAAAGATGGTAGAGATGGCAAAGGGTACCGGCACCATCATTATGCCGGGCGGCGGAATAACAAAGGATAACGCCTTGCAACTTATCAGGGATACCGGAGTAGAAGAAATACACGGTTCAAGAAAGGAACTGACCGGAATTAAAAGATTGATTTAGGCCGATGGTTAAAGAACTCATCCGCAAATATCTGTGGCTTATAGACACCATCAGCAACGCCTCCCCCCCGGGGCTGCTGCTGGAAGATGTCTGTTCCCGGTGGGAAGACCGGTGGGACGAGGCCTACAACCGCAGGAGTTTCTTTAATCACAGGCAGGCCATAGAGGAAATATTCGAGATAGAGATTCTTTGCAACAGAGGTACGAGGCGTTATTATGTAGAGACCGATGAGTACGATGCCCCCACGCAGACATCCTGGCTTATAAATACCTTTACCGTTAACAACCTGCTTTCCCTCAGCCGGGACCGTCTTCAGGGAAGGGTGTCGGTAGAAGACGTGCCCTCCGGGCAGAAATGGCTCCTTACACTTATGAATGCGATGATAGATAACGAGGAGCTGGAAATCTGCCACAGAAAATACACCAGCGAGGACGGGAAAACCCGCAACGTAAGGCCTTACGCACTTAAGGAATACGGAAAGAGATGGTATCTTGTGGCCTATGATCTGGAGCGCAACGGGCTAAGGATGTTTGGTCTGGACAGAATAAGCCTCATACGCCCTACGGGCAGGAAATTCCGGTTCCCGGACGATTTTGACGTAGATGTTCTGCTGCGCAACAGTTTTGGGGCTTATCCGGCCCAGAGAAAGGATGTAAGGCACATAGTTCTTAAGGCCACGGAGCTGGAGGCTAAATATCTCAGGGATCTGCCGCTTCACCACACCCAGAAAGAGGTGAGCCCCGGCATCTTCACCCTTGACGTAGCTATAATGGACGACCTTATAATGGAGCTTATGGGAAGAGGGAGCCGCCTGGAGGTGACCGAGCCCCCGGAACTGAGAGCAAGGATTGCAGAAGAGTTGCTCCTTGCAGCAAAACAATACCAGAATAATGAAAGTATCGACAAAAAATAAAAAATTATGAACCCGCTTAAAACCATCGCGGCAATAGGAGCCGCCCTAATGATTATGAGTTGTTCGCAAAAAGCAGCGGAAGAGGCAGGGGCCAGCTATATAGGCCCTGCAAATCTTTCCATTCCTGACGGCAAAATGACCCCTGAAGTGCTGCTGTCCCTTGGCCGCCTGTCAGACCCCCAGCTTTCTCCGGACGGCACCACCATCCTCTACGGAGTAAGTTACACATCCATAGTAGAGAACCGCAGCTGCCGCAATCTCTTTGTTTGCAATGTTGATGGTTCTTCTCCCGTGCAGCTGACCAGCGACGGGCAGAGCATATCGGCCGCCCGCTGGAGCTACGACGGCAAGACCATTTTCTTCCTCCAGGGTGCGCAGCTTTGGAAGGCCGCCTATAGCGACGGCAAACTTGGGAAGAGGGAAAAACTGTCGGACGTTAAAGAAGGCATTAGCGATTATCTTCTTTCTCCGTTCCAGGAAAAGGTAATTTATGTAAGCACGGTTCCTTCTCACGTAACCTCCCCGGCCGACAGCGACCCTGCCCTTGACAAGGCCCAGGCCTATGTTACGGAGGACCTTATGTACCGCCACTGGGACCACTGGGTAACCGAAATCCCCCACTCCTACGTAGCTAGTCTTGAAGAAGGCATCATCACAAAAGATAATTCCATAGACATTCTTGGGGGCCCGGAGGTAAAGTTCGAGCTTCCTCTTGAGCCTTACGGCGGGGCCGAGCAGCTTTGCTGGAGCCCGGACGGCCGGTTCATTGCCTATTCCTGCAAGAAACTGTCTGGCAAGGAGTACGCCTTCTCTACAAATACGGATATCTACATCTTCTGCCCAGAGACTGGAGAGACCAAGAAGATTTCCTCTGCCGGAGGTTATGATACCAATCCTGTTTGGAGCCCCGACGGCCAGCATCTTGCCTGGATGAGCATGGAGCGCGACGGTTACGAGGCAGACCAGATAAGACTTGCCGTAGCCGACTTCCTTCCCTATGCAGACGGCGAGGCGGAGGGCCGGACTCTTCTTCCCTTCCTGGACGAGGTCCGCTATCTGAAGGGTTTTGACAATAACGTAGAATCTCCTGTCTGGACCTTTGACAGCAGCACTATTTATTTCAGTGCTCTTTACTCCGACGGCGTGCAGGGAATCTTCCGCACCTCGGTAGACCTCTCCGCCCCGGAACTTGTAACCCCCAAGGATGCCTGGTACGACTTTGGTTCTCCTTTTGGAATTCTTGACGACGGCACCCTCCTTGCCACCTGGTGCAGCATGGACTTCCCTACCGAACTGGTTGCCGTTAAGAACGGTGAACTTGTCCCCATTACAAAGGAAAACGAGCACATTCTCTCCCAACTTACAGAGCATAAGACAGAAAAGAGGTACGTAAAGACTGTGGACGGAAAGGATATGCTTACCTGGGTGCTGCTTCCTCCAGACTTTGACGATTCCAAGAAGTATCCTGCCATAGAAATTTGCCTTGGCGGCCCTCAGGGCACACTTAGCCAGGGTTGGTCTTACAGGTGGAATTACCGCCTTATGTGCAGCCAGGGCTATGTTGTAGTTCTCCCCAACCGCCGCGGCACAACGGCCTTCGGGCAGGAGTGGTGCGAGCAGATTTCCGGAGACTACTGCGGCCTTAATATTCAGGACTACCTTTCTGCCGCAAAGATGATCAAGGCAGAACCTTACGTAGACAAGATTGCAGCCTGCGGAGCTTCTTACGGCGGCTTCTCCGTTTACTATCTTGCAGGAATGCACGGTAATGTATACGACTGCTTCATAGCCCACGCCGGTATCTTTGACGAGGAGTACATGTACTATGAGACAGAAGAACTGTGGTTCCCCAATTTCGACAATGGCGGACTACGCGAGTACTCCTACAAGAAAGGCCAGATGGGCCCTGCCGGAGACGGAATCACCTTTGGCGGAATGCAGCAGGCAGGTTCTCCCTGGAGCAACGCACCCAAGGCAGTAAGGCATTATACCAAGGGCTCTCCCAAGGTTAATGTAGCCGCCTGGCACACTCCCATTCTGTGCATCCACGGAATGATGGATTACCGAATCCCCTACGATCAGGGAATGGCAGCCTTCAACGCAGCCCAGCTAATGGGTGTTCCTTCCAAGCTGATTGTTTTCCCTCAGGAGAACCATTGGATTCTGAAGCCCCAGAACGCCTTGTTCTGGCACAGGAGCTACTTTGAGTGGCTTGACCTCTGGTGCAAATAAATACCCCGGGGATGAAAAAATTCGCGCTTTGTATTATAGCCACCCTTTCTGCCCTGTGCGCCAGGGCAGAGGGGTGGATTCGCATAAACCAGCTTGGCTATCTTCCGGAGTCTACGAAGGTAGCCGTACTTATGAGTACGGAAAATCTTAATCTGAAGAAATTCACTATCACTGACAGCCATACCGGAAAGGTAGTTTACAAGGGCAGTAAAATAAAAGCCACGGGCCCTCTGGGGCAGATGGTAGGTACCTGGAGGCTGGATTTCAGCGATTTCAAAGGCCAAGGCTCCTATGTGCTCTGTGCAGATGGAGTAAGGTCCCGCGCTTTCAGGATTGGCCCGGACGTGTACGACGGCACGGCAGACTTTGTGCTAAACTATATGAGGCAGCAGCGCTGCGGCTTTAACCCCTTTCTAAAGGACAGCTGCCACAAAAAAGACGGAATAATCATCTATCATCCCACAAAAGACGGAGAGTATCTGGATGTACGCGGCGGCTGGCACGACGCCTCTGACTGTTTGCAGTATTCTACCACATCGGCCAACGCTGTTTATCAGATGATGGTGGCTTACAAGGCTAATCCGGAGGCCTTTGGCGACAGCTATGACGACGCCGGTCTTCCCGGAGCCAACGGGATCCCGGACATTGTGGACGAGATTAAGTGGGGAATGGACTGGCTGCTGAAGATGAATCCCGGCCCAAGGGAATTCTACAATCAGCTGGCAGACGACAGGGATCACGTAGGGATGCGTCTCCCTCCCGACGACAAAGCCGACTATGGCTGGGGCCAGGGCGGGGCGCGCCCGGTTTACTTTGTAAGCGGAGAGCCTCAGATGCGCGGCCGCAAGACCGGGAGGATGAATTCCACTACCGGAGTAGCCAGTATAACTGCAAAATTCTCCAGCGACTATGCCCTTGGCTCGTCTATTCTGGAGCCCTATTATCCGGAGATGGCCGCAGAGCTTAAGCACCGCTCCGCCGAGGGATTTGCCTTTGGGGAGGAAAAGCCCGGCTACAGCCAGACAGCCTCCGTAGTATCTCCTTATATATATGAGGAGACCAACTGGGTGGACGATATGGAACTTGCCGGGGCAGAACTTTACCGCCTTACAGGTGACAGGGATTTTCTGGACAAGGCAATAAGGTACGGGCGGATGGAGCCCGTAACCCCCTGGATGGGTGCAGACAGCGCGCTTCACTACCAGTGGTATCCTTTTATGAATATGGGACACGTACTTATTGCGGAACTGTCCGGGCCAAGAGTCAAGGCAGAATTTTTAAGAAACCTTAGGACCGGCATCCAGCGCACCTGGGAAAAGGCAGAGGGGACTCCCTTCCTGTATGGAATCCCTGGAATATGGTGTTCTAACAATCTTACGGCCGCTATGCTCACCCAGTGCATACTTTACAGGGAATTATCCGGAGACGATACTTACGAGGAGATGGAGGGTGCACTTCGCGACTGGCTCCTGGGCTGCAATCCCTGGGGAGTAAGCATGGTGGCGGAGCTTCCTTTGGACGGGGTATATCCCACACAGCCCCATTCCTGCTATACTCTTTACAAGACAGGCAACACTACAGGAGGCCTTATGGACGGTCCTGTTTACAGCACAATCTTCGGCAGCCTGCTTGGAGTGCACACGGAGGGTGGCATAAATTACGAGAAGTTTCAGCCGGGAGATATCGTGTATCACGACAGCGTGCACGACTACTCTACTAACGAGCCAACTATGGACGGAACCGCCAGCCTAACCTTCCCTCTTTCCTATTATCAGATGAGGGGAAATAACTCAACAAAGTAAGCATCAAGCAAAAAACGTTAAAAATTTGCAGAAATGCTTGTTTTTTAAATAGATAATTTCTACATTTGAATCCGGGACAGTAGTTTCCCATTATATTAAAATGAGTTGTTTTAGGATGAATACTAGCAATTGGTGGTGCACTCTCAGTTTTTAAGCTGTGAGCGTTCCGTCGTATAAGTCCTTACATACAAGGTGGCGTGCCTCACAGCACTCCACTTTTTTTTTGAACCAATTAAAACAATAATAGAGTCATTATGAAACAGAAAAAATTCCTTCTCCCGGAGAGTGAGATTCCCACAGCATGGTTGAACATTCAGGCAATTATGCCCAATAAGCCACTGCCGTTCCTGCATCCCGCCACAAAGCAGCCGCTTAAGAGCCAGGACCTCTATCCTATCTTCTGCAAGGCCTGCAGCGACCAGGAACTTAACCAGAAAGATGTCTGGATTCCCATCCCGGAGAAAGTGCGCGAAGAATATGCGTCGTACAGGTGCACCCCGCTTGTAAGGGCCTACGAACTGGAAAAGGCACTGGGAACCCCCGCTCACATCTACTTCAAGAACGAGAGCGTATCCCCAGCCGGCTCTCACAAGCTTAATTCTGCCCTGGCTCAGGCTTACTATGCACACGAGGAGGGAATAACCAATCTTACAACCGAAACCGGCGCAGGCCAATGGGGTGGTGCCCTTTCCTATGCCACAAAGAAGTTCGGGATAGACTGTGCCGTATATATGGTAAAGGTCAGTTATGAGCAGAAGCCTTACCGTCGCTCTATTATGCAGACCTTCGGTGCAGCCATCACCCCGTCACCATCTATGTCTACGAGGGCAGGAAAGGATATTCTTACAAAGAATCCCAACGACAAGGGTTCTTTGGGCTGTGCAATCTCGGAGGCCATAGAACTGGCCGTTACAACCCCCGGCTGTAAATATGCCCTGGGCTCCGTGCTTAACCACGTATGTCTGCATCAGACCGTAATAGGCCTTGAAGCAGAAAAGCAGATGGCTCTGGCAGGAGAGTACCCGGATATCGTGATTGGCTGCTTCGGTGGCGGTTCCAACTTTAGCGGTATTTCCTTCCCCTTCATGCGCCACAATATTCTGGAGGGCAAGAAGACCCGTTTCATTGCGGCAGAGCCCGCTTCCTGTCCTAAACTTACCAAGGGCAAGTTCCTGTACGATTTTGGCGACGAGGCCGGAAAGACTCCGCTTCTGCCTATGTTTACCCTGGGCCACGACTTCAAGCCTTCATCCATCCACGCCGGCGGGCTGCGTTACCACGGAGCGGGAGTTATTCTTTCCCAGCTAATGAAGGACGGCTTTATGGAAGCCGTTGACATTGACCAGCTTGAATCCTTCGAGTCCGGAGTCCTCTTTGCCCGTTCAGAAGGTATAATCCCGGCTCCAGAGTCCTGCCACGCCATTGCGGCTACAATACGCGAGGCTCTTAAATGCAAGGAAACCGGCGAGGCCAAGACAATACTCTTTAACCTTTCCGGTCACGGTTTTGTGGATATGTCGGCTTACGACAGCTATTTCTCGGGAGAAATGCAGAATTACAGTGTTACGGACGAAGATCTTGTCCGTTTCAGGGAATCTACGGAAGCTCTTAACCGCTAATTAAAGACCCAAGGCCTTACCCTCGTCCCAGATGGCATCCATTTGGGCGAGGGTAAGCTCGTTTAAAGAGACTCCCTTGCGGATGGTCTGCTCTTCCAGATAGGTAAAGCGGCGCTTGAATTTGGCGCAGGCGCGCGATAGTGCGGTATCGGGATTAAGCCCGTAGAGCCTGCCGGCGTTTATGACGGCGAACATAAAGTCTCCAAGTTCTTCCTCTGCCCTGTCGTAGGCGGCCTTGAACTCTTCTGAAGACCCTTCTTCCGGGGCAAGCACGGAAGGGTCTACGTGCCCCTGAGCAGAGGCCATCGCCTCCAGTTCTGCGCGGAATTCGCCCATTTCCTCGCGCACCTTGTCCCAGACCTGGGAAGGTTCCTCCCAGTCGAATCCCACACCGCGGGCCTTGTCCTGCATGGACAGGGCCTTAAGGACTGGAGGCAGAGATTCAGGAATGCCGGATAGCACACGCTTGTTGCCGCCCTTCTCCTTGGTCTTTATCATCTCCCAGTTCTTGGAAACTTCCTCGGGGGTGAGCCCCTCCGACCTGGCGGGGCTGCCGTCGGGAGCAAAGATGTGAGGATGCCGGAATATCATCTTCTGACAGAGTTTTTCTGCAACATCGGCAATATCATACTTTCCCTCCTCCTGGGCAATCCTGCTATAAAAGACAATGTGCAGCAGAACGTCGCCAAGTTCTTTTTTTAGTTCTTCGTCGTTATGGGCCATAACGGCATCGGACAGCTCGTAAACTTCCTCTATCGTCATAGGCCGCAGGGTATCAATGGTCTGGGCTCCGTTCCAGGGGCAGTTCTCCCTAAGGCGGTCCATTACGTCCAGCAGCCTTCCGAAGGCCTCCAGCTTCTCTTCTCTAGTATGCATATTTTTCTCTTATAAGTTCCAGGGCCGGCACTGCGGCATCGGTAATGATTGAATCAACCCCCTTTTCTACAAGCGAAGGGAAGAAAAGCGGGGTGTTTATATCCCAGACGGCCACCCTCATACCCTCGCTGCGGGCGCGGGAGAGAAGATAGTCGGTAAGCATCTCGTATTGGTAGCCAATCCACCGGGGCCTGAAGTTAAGAAGGGACATATAATCCTGATACAGCCCGCACTCGGTATCTACAAGGTAACATAATTCTACCTGAGGGTAGTTTTGGTGGATGTAGTTCAGGATACGGTCGTCGAAGCTCTCTATTACAAGGCGGTCTCCAAGATTAAAGGAAAGCAGTTCTGCAAGGGCCTTGTCTGCAAACTCCCTGTAGTCCGGCCAGGTGCTCCCCTCTCCAGCTCCGGAGCCGCTGTTTAGGGCAAAGGTAAACCTGCGCGGCGAAAAACCCTCGGAAGCGGTAAACTCCTCTACCATAGCAACAAGGTCCCGCACTGGGTAGCCTCCGGGCTCGGAGTTATACTTTGGATAAACGTCCCGGCAAATCATTACCGCGCCTCCGGAAGAAAGCTGAAGTTCCGCCTCAAGGCTGTTGGCTCCGCGCCTTACTGCATCCAGCACTTCCTTATTGAAGGTTGCAAGGGTCTTGTCCCTGAAGACAAGGCGGGCCTGGATGTCCGGAAGGGCTCCCAGTGGCACCGTAAGCGTCTTTCCCTTTCCAAAGCGGTTAGTTATGGTTACCTCCACTTCTGTAGAGTACCTTCCGGCGGGAGCCGTAAAGCAGTCATTTTCTTTCTGAAGTTCTCCCCTTAGGATGCCGTCCTCGCTCCAGACAGCCTTGCCGGCAAAATCAAAATCGATAGCCTTAATGACCGGACTGTTGGGATGGACGGAATCCGCTCCGGGAGGCACTGCGTAAACGGGGAAATCATCCTCCCCGTAAAGGCTGTGGTAGTTCCAGGAAAGGCTTCCTCCAAAGTAAGAGAATATTTTGTATCCGGCTGGGAAGGGAGGGCAGAGAGTAATATTGCCAATTGGGTGCTGAAGCACTCCGGGTGCAAGTTCCACTGTGCCGTGAGGGATAACTCCGGGGCAGATGATATCGGCCTTGCGCCCATCCAGAGCAGCCGTGAGGGCAGAATCGGCCGGGAAAGTAACGGCCACGAAGATCCGGGTGTCCGGGCCTATGTATCTAAGGAGTTTTTCAAGGTAGACGGCCCTTGTAGCAGAATCTCCGGAACCCAGGGAAACTATCAGAGCGTCCCTAAGGAAAAAAGCGTACTCCCCGGGGCCGCACCAGGAGTTGGAGGCCACAGGGTAGAATGGGATTTTAACAGCCCTCAGGGATGATTTGAACCTATCTATCTGGTTTGCCGATTTAGCAGTGACATCGCCAATAATCACCCCGGCCGTAAGGCCTTTGATCCTGGCCGATACTGCCTGGTACACCAGGTCCGGCAAAATCTTCTCCTTATAAGCCGCAAAGTCATCGGCATCTGAAACTTGCGGAGCGGTCAGGGCCAGAAGGGAAAAATCCTTGTTCCTGGACATTGCCGTAAGGTCAAAATCAAACCATCGGCGGCCTTCCGTGAGCTGCCAGAAGGGGGGAAAGGCATCATCGGTCCGGCAAATAAACCCCGAAGGGGTGACAATGTGAATATAATCTCCTTCTAAATTCAGTTTAAATGTGCCGTCGGCCTTTGTAAGAGTGAAGGAGGTGCCGTCGGAGACTATGACTCCTTGCAAAAGCAAACCTCCGCAGTGAACCCGGCCTTCGACCTCCCTGGAAAAGAGAGAGAAAGACAGGGATATCAATATGTAAATGGAAGTAATTAGTCTTTTCATCGTACAAACTTACGAATTATTCTTATCTTTGTGGCAATAATAGAGAGAAAATGGGTAAAAACATCACCATAATAGGCCTTGGGCAGATGGGTTCGGCGCTGGCGTTGATAGCTGCAAAGGCAGGAAACAAGGTGACGGCGGTAGGTACACCTCAGGACAAAGAAATCATTGACAGTTGCATCGTCAATGCAGGAAGGCATCCGCGAATAGAGGAAGTTTTCCCGCAGAACGTTAGTTTTGCCTACAGCGATGGCTGGCGGCAGGCCTGCGAGGGTGCAGACTACGTGATAGGGGCCATTTCTTCCTTTGGGGTTGATTGGTTCCTTGAGGAGATTTTATCCGTTATGGACACCTCAGTTCCCATTGTATCCGCAGCCAAGGGTCTTGTGGGGCTGGACGATGGTTCCCTTATCTCCTATCCGGAGTATTGGGAGCGCGCACTGGAGGCAAAGGGAATCAAAAGGGACATTTATGCTATCGGCGGCCCCGGCACAGCCCAGGAGATAAGGCGCGGAGAGCATACCCACGTGGCAGTATGCGGCCGCGATGCGGATATTATGAAGATGATTAAATCTTCTCTTGAGACCGATACTTTCCATATCTCGCTCACCCACGATGTTCACGGACTGGAGAGCGCCGTAGCAATAAAAAATGCCTATGCACTTGGGGTGTCGATGGTTATAGGTTATTCTTCCAAAAACGATCCTGACCCTGAGCATACCCACTGTAACTGCCAGGCTGCCGCCTACTACCAGGCCGCAAAGGAAATGGTTACCTATCTTAAGGAAGAAGGTGCTTGCCAGGAGAGCATACTCATAGGTCTTGGAGATTTATATGTTACCGTAACCGGGGCCCGTACCCGTAAACTGGGCATTCTGCTCGGAGAGGGTAAGAGTCTGGAGGAAGCCACCAAGATTCTTAGCGGAATGACATTGGAGTCGGTGGTAATAATAGAGCGTCTGGCAAAAGCCGTGAAGACCAAAGTGGCAAAGGGACAGCTCAGAAAAGAGGACTTCCCTATGCTGCTGTTCGTAGATAAAGTGCTTACGCAGGGTCAGGTTTCTCAGCTGCCCTGGAAGGACTTCACTTACTCGGAAGTATAAGCCCGAATCATAATATTCTGCCAATATGGCAGACATTTTGGCTTGGCAGATTATTTGAAGGCACAAGCCAACGAAATTCGTATAATTATGGCAAAGGAAAAAAAGACTAAGGCCCAGGAGGCCGGCAAAGTGGAGAATGACAGGATTAAAGCCCTTGAGGAAGAGCTGGAAAAGGCCAAGGAAGAAATAGCCAAAGAAAAAAACGACTATCTTAAGATATTGGCGGAGTTCATGACATACCGCCAGAGGACAAAAGAAGAGCGCGAAGATTTGGTAAAAAGCGCAGGAGCAGATACCATTAAGGGGCTTCTTCCCGTGCTTGACGACTGCGAGCGGGCCCTTCAGTTGCTTAAAGGATCGGCCGACGAGGCTGCCAAGGAAGGCACCCGTCTTATCTACGACAAGCTTTTTGCCTATCTTAAAACCCGCGGCCTGGAGAAGATAGAGGCTTTGGGGCAGAAGTTCGACACCGATTTTCACGAGGCAGAGGCTATGATTCCCGTTGCGGAAGAAGAGAAGAAAGGTCTTGTCTACGATGTTATCCAGACCGGATACACTCTTGACGGCAAGATACTCCGTTATGCCAAAGTTGTAGTGGGGCAATAAAGACTAAGCCTATGGCAAACAAAAGAGATTACTACGAAGTGCTTGGCGTGAGCCGAAATGCATCGGCCGATGAGATTAAGGCTGCCTACAAGAAAATTACTCTTGAGTGGCATCCCTACAAGCACGTAAACGATACGGAAGAAAAGAAGAAGGAGGCCGAAGAAAAGTTCAAGGAGGCTTCTGAGGCTTATTCTGTGCTAAGCGACCCTGACAAGAAGGCCAAGTACGACAAGTTCGGGCATTCCGCCTTTGACGGAACGGCTGGCGCAGATTTTTCCAACATCAATTTTGAAGACCTGTTCGGGGGTGCCTTCGGCGGTGGCTTCGGTGGCTTCGGGGACTTTATTAACAGTATGTTCGGAGGTGGCGGCCGCAGTTCTTCAGGCTCAAGGGAGAAGGTTTACAGGGGAAGGGATATCCGCACCCGCGTACGACTCACGCTTGAAGAGATTGCAAAGGGCGTAGAGAAAGAAGTAAGCATAGAGCGTTACGAGCCCTGTCCGGACTGCGCCGGAAAGGGGGCCAAGGAGGCTTCCGACATTCAGAAATGTCCTCATTGCAACGGCACCGGAGTAGAAACCATAAAGAGGCAGAGTTTCTTTGGCACAATCCCAGTTCAGACAACCTGTTCGCATTGTAATGGTACCGGCAGGGTTATAAAGAATCCTTGCCGCAACTGCGGAGGAACGGGAATAGTACGCAAGAGAGTATCTGTAAAAGTTAACATACCGGCAGGAGTAGAGAACGGAATGCAGCTCACCGTACAGGGCGCCGGCCATACCGGCCAGTGGGGCGGGCAGAAGGCAGACCTTCTTGTACTGGTAGAAGAAATCCCGCACAAATACTTCCTGCGCGACGGCAAAGATCTCTTCTACACCCACACCCTTTCCGTAACGGACGCAATGCTGGGTTGCGAGGTAACAATCCCGGGGCTGGATACTTCCTTTAAGGTTAACGTAGAGCCCGGAACCCAGTCCGGCACAATTGCAAGGCTTAAGGGGCACGGACTTCCCGGCCTAAGGAATTACACCGGAAGCGGTAACGGAGACCTTTATGTAAAATTCCTGGTATGGATTCCCCGCAAACTTTCCAAGAGCGAGAAACAAGCTCTGGAAGAAATGCGTGGCAGCGACTCCTTCACACCCAACCCTAACAGGGACGACCGTGAACTCTTTGAGAAAATGAAGACAAATTTCTGATTTTTGAATAAAAAAGTTTGCAGATAGCAAATTTATTCCTACATTTGCAGTCCCGAAAAACAAAGCAACCTCTTACCCCACGTAACGTTGCGCTAAGTAAGTAATATCTAGATTATGGATTTGATAAATTTAGTGGAGCAGTCTTTCCAGAATGAGAAAGTTGCTGAATTCCCTCAGTTCAAGGCCGGTGACACCATCACCGTTACCCTTAAGATTAAAGAGGGAGATAAAGAGAGACTTCAGAAATTCAGAGGTGTAGTAATCCAGATTTCAGGAGCAACTCCTTTTACAAGAACCTTTACCGTTCGCAAAGTCTCCAGCGGCATTGGTGTAGAGAGAATTTTCCCTTATCACTCCCCCGCTATCGAGAGTATCGAGGTTAACAAGGTTGGTAAAGTCCGCAGGGCAAGAATCTTCTACCTCCGCAACCTGTCTGGTAAGAAGGCAAGAATTCAGGAGAAGAAGTTCGTAGCAACCCCCAAGGAAGTTACAGAATAATACCAAGGGCCAACAGCCCAAAACGGCGCCTTAGCTCAGCTGAATAGAGCATTTGACTACGGATCAAAAGGTCGCAGGTTTGAATCCTGCAGGCGTCACCAAGACTCAATCACAGATGGTGCACCCAGTGCACCCTCTTAACGTAATGAAAAGCCTTCAAACGCTCGCGTTTGTAAAGGCTTTTCTTACGTTAAGCACGGCAAGCAAAGCTTGCCGCTGTGATTGACTCTTGAGCAGTATCTACCGCCGCCCGCAGGATAGCCCGGTGCGGCCCCGTCGCGCCGGGGAATCCTGCAATCCACTTTTCTACAAAAAAAGACGAGCCCTCCGGCCCGTCTTTAATGTTATAAAGGATATCTTACTTCTTGAAATACCTCTGAAGCAGTCCGTAGAAGCCGGCGCCGTGACGAGCCTCGTCCTTGGCCATCTCGTGAACTGTATCGTGAATAGCGTCATAGCCAAGAGCCTTGGCACGGGAAGCAATGGCAAGTTTACCCTCGCAAGCGCCGGCCTCTGCCTGATAACGCTTCTCCAGATTAGTCTTGGTATCCCATACGCACTCTCCAAGAAGCTCTGCAAACTTGGAAGCATGATCTGCCTCCTCAAAAGCATAGCGCTTAAAGGCCTCTGCAATCTCCGGATAGCCCTCACGCTCTGCCTGACGGGACATAGCCAGATACATACCAACCTCTGAGCACTCTCCGTTAAAGTGGTCGCGAAGCCCCTGAAGAACCTCCTGGTCCTCCACCTTACCGTCTCCGATATGATGCTCGCAAGCCCACTGAGGCTTACCCTCATCTTCTTTTATCTCTACAAATTTTTCTGCGGTAACATGGCACTGAGGACAGCGCTCCGGGGGATTTTCGCCCTCATAAACGTAACCGCAAACCAAACATCTGAATTTCTTTTTCATATTTAATAATTTTGATGGTGAAAGATTTCATTGATTATACAATGGTACGGAAAATTATTTATTTTTGCAAGTGCAGAAAGTAGATTTGAAGCATGGAAAACAAAATACAGCAAAAAATCAGTTCTTTACTGGAAGAGAACCTCCCTCTTGTAGACCTGAACTCCGAATTCCTTTTCACAGAACTTGATTCCCTTGGAGTAGCAACGATCCTGATGGTCCTATCAGAGGAGTTTGGCATATCTCTGGAAGCAGCAGATGCCACTCCCAAAAACCTAAGTTCCATAGCCAGCCTTGCAGCATTGGTAGAAAGCAAGACAAAGTAATGATTCTGGAAGACTATCTGCGCCTTAGCGCCCAAAAACACCCTGGCAAGACAGCCATTGTCTGCGCCGGAAAATCCCTTAGTTATAAGGAACTGTGGGAAAGGGTAGAAGAGCGTTCCAGGCACCTGCACAAAGGGCAGATTCTAACCCTTAAGAACAGCCAAGACATAGAATTCGTAGTCTCCTACTTTGCCATTCACATTGCAGGAGGAGTAGCTGTGCCCCTGGAAAAAGACACGCCGGATACAGTTCTTAAAAGCATCTCCGCCAGCCTTGAAGGCACAATCCTGCCGCAGGGCACGGCAGACATACTGTTCACAACCGGCACCACAGGCAAGTCAAAAGGCGTAATAATAAGCCACAAAACAATAATTGCAGACGCAGAAAACCTTATTCACGGGCAAGGATTCAGCCACGACCTGGCCTTTGTAATAAACGGCCCGCTTAACCACATAGGCAGCCTCTCCAAGATTTACCCCCTTGTAATGCTTGGAGCCACCATGATTATCCTGGATGGAATGAAGGATATGGAAAAATTCTTCCAAGCCCTGGACTACCCGGCACCCAAGGTGGCCACCTTCTTTGTCCCGGCCACGATAAGGATGCTTCTGCAACTGTCAAAAGACCGTCTTGGAAGTTACGCAGACAGGCTGGACTTCATAGAATCCGGCGCCGCCCCTCTTCCCCACCCCGACATGCTGCGCCTCTGCGAGCTCCTTCCCAGGACAAGGCTTTACAACACCTATGCCTCTACAGAGACCGGAATAATTGCCACTTATAACTTTAACGACGGACGCTGCAAGAGCGGCTGCCTTGGCCGCCCAATGCCCCATTCAAGGATAGTAATAACCCCGGAAGGCCTTATCTCCTGCCAGGGCGACACTCTTATGAGCGGTTATGTAAACGACCCGGAGCAGACAGCAGCGGTCCTTAGGGAAGGAACGGTATTCACATCGGACCTGGGATACCTGGACGACGAAGGAATGCTGCACCTTACAGGCAGGCAGAGCGACGTAATTAACGTTGGCGGATTCAAGGTCGCCCCCTCGGAGGTAGAAGAAGCAGCTATGGCACACCCTATGGTAAAGGATTGCATCTGCGTAGACAAGGATCATCCCATCACGGGCAAGGCCCTGATGCTTTTGGTTGTATGGGGGGCCGATGCTGCCGGTTTCAGTGCGCGGGATCTGGCTTCATTTTTAAAAGAGCGCCTTGAAGGCTACAAAGTCCCGCTTTTCTACGAAGAAGTTCCCGAAATCAAACGCACCTACAACGGCAAACTGGACAGAAAGTTCTATCAGAGATAGAGATTTCTCCACTCACTTCGTTCGGTCGAAATGACAAAATTGAATGACGATTGAATAACAACTTTTTTTGTCATGTCGAGCGTAGTCGAGACATCTCATTCTATAAGTACTATTGTATGATGTACCGGGCGCCATCAGGCGCCGGCCGGAACGTCAGGGAGACTTTCGAAGAAAGTCGAACCAGTGGAGGCCAGGGGGGTTGGGGGATTGAAGATCCCCAGTATAAATAAAATGTCTTTTGTCCGCGGACAAAAGACATTTACCCGGCTAGGGTCGCGCAAGCGACAGGAGCCAAACATCGGGTACATCGATTATAAGGAACTATTTCTCGATTTCCATCAGGGAAATAACCCCGTCCATAGTAGAAGCGAGAAGGAAAACCTTACCGTCGGGAGCGCTCCAGGCCTCAACAGGATTGACCAAAGCCAAGGAAAGCTTATGGTACCATAAAAGGGAACCATCGGTATCGGAAAGAGCAAAAATATTTCCCTTATCGGTAGGAGTAATCACCATTCCATCGATCTCCACTATGGGCGTAGGCCCAATCTCGTAACCAGCCCCATTCTCCACATTCCAGCAAAGAGCTTCCAAAGGCAAAAAAGTATCCTCCGGGACAGCAACATCGGAGCGGAAAGCATAAGAATGATGATACATAGTCTTGGCGTAAACCCGGCTCCCGTCAGAAGACAGTCCAATAGCCTCGCGCCCACCTACAACATAGAAAAGTTGCTTTCCCGTAGCCGCATCCAGCACATAAACCCTCCTGTCCGGCACAGCTATGAAAACACGCCCGGCCGCCTTAACCGGCCACACGGCCGCAGGAGAAAACATCCTGGACTCACGCTCGCAAACCCACGTCCATTGAAGAGCCCCGGTTTTGGTATCAAGAGAATAAAGCTTATTGCCCCAGGACCCGAACACCACTTGCGACTCATCCACAAACGCCCTGCACTCTATGAACCCCTCTACCTTGTCAAAATTCCATACCTCAGAACCAGTATATAAGTCAAGGCAGCGGAAACAGCCGTCAGACGCCCCCACAAACACCTTCCCGTCAAGGATAGCAGGAGAGCCAAGCACTGAACGGCCGGCCCGGTGAGCCCAAAGAGTCTCCCCGGAGAAGGCATCCAGCGAGTATATGTAACCATCGGCACAACCAAAAACAAGATAGCGCCCCCCAAGGGCCGGAGTAGAAAAAATCTTGCCCGGGAAAGCCTTGGTCCACAGCTTGGAGCCATTACTTATATTAATCATAGTAACCTCCCCGGACGCGGTAGTGTACCAGGCCCAGTTTCCAAGCCTCGCAAAACCAGCCACTATATTAGCGCTCTCCTGAAGCCTCCAGACCTCCCGGACCTGGGGATACTCCTCGTTAACGGAATACCTTAGCCAGGGGAAAGAAGCCGGAAGCCCGTCTGCATCGTAACTGACAGTATCGGCCACAGGCCTTAGCTCATTGCTGTACCAGGGAGCCAACTGCACGAAAGGACCTTCTTCAGAGGCACGCCTCTCGCTTATCGATACCCGGCCGTCATCCCCAATGACAAAAATATTATAGCCCGCAGGCTTACGGCTGTCCGCCATAGAAGAACGCCCAAGCACGGCAGGCAGGCCATCGTAACTCAGGGAATGATTCCTGTGCCAGTGGCCGCCAATCTCTAACTGAACCCCTATTCTCTTAAGCTCTCTTGTAACATCGAAGTAATTAAGCACAGAGGTATCCTGCGGGTAATGGTTCACGAAAATACTGCGCTTGCCGCCCTCAAGACCCTTTAGCCACTCCATACTCTCGCGCGGGATAAGGGCCGGAGCCATCCTCATATCAGGACCGCAATTACAGCCCAGAAAACGCCATCCCTTGAGCTCGAACTCGTAATGCTCATACCCAAAAACCTCCTTGAAAGTATTACAGCCGCTCTCTGACCACTTAGCGTCGTGATTCCCGGCAACCACATAATACTTGTATTTAAGAGAGTCCATCATGGACTTTACGGCACGAAGCTCGGCATCGGTACCAAAATCGGTGATATCACCCCCAAAAAGCACAAAATCCAGAGTATCCAAAGAATTGATATCCGCAATACACTGGCGGAGCGCTTTTATTGAAGGCGAATCAAAAGAAAAGTGATTGTCCGTAATAAAGGCAAAACGGACAGGCTCTCCCTCTGCCTCTCCTGCCCTTGCAGGCCCCTTAAAAACAGGCCACAGAAGCAGGAGAAGAAGGGGTAAAAGCGGGGCGCTAAAACGCCTCATTATTCTGCGGGATTAATAACGGCAACCCAGCCGCCGCCGGGAGCCATAGAAATCTTAACCTTACGGCAGGTGGGAAGAGTAAGTTCCTCTTTCTTGTAGTCGCGGGCCGCACGGTCTGCATTGATACCGTCGCGGAAAACAGTCATATGGTAATTATCCTCAGGGATAAAGCTAAGGTCAAGCTCCAGTTCGCGGGCATCCCAGCTTGTAATGGCGCCCACATACCAGGTCTGTCCGCTGCGGCGGGCAATGACCACATACTCGCGAATCTTGGCGGCCACAGGTACGGTTTCGTCCCAGACCGTAGGAACGGAAGCGATGAAATCCGTGCACTCGGGCTCTGCAAGATAATTGGAAGGAGAATCGCAAAGCATAGAAAGAGGCGCATCGAATATCATGTACTCTGCAAGCTGACGGCACCTTGTACCCTGGCTCATAGGCTCTGTACCTATAGGACGATAGTTATTCTTGGTAGCATTGCGCATAGCACCCTGGGTGTAGTCCATAGGACCTGCCACCATACGGATAAAAGGAATGGTAACATCGTGGGTAACCATATCTCCGCCGCTCCACTTCATCTGCTCAAGGCCATAGACACCCTCGAAGTTAACCACATTGGGCCAGGTACGGTTAAGGCCGGAAGGCTTGAAGGCCCCGTGGAAGTCTGCCATAAGGCCGTACTTGGCGCAGGTTGCGGCGGCACGGTAGTAGAAATCTACCACGACCTGGTCGTCGCGGTCCATAAAGTCTATCTTGAATCCCTTGATACCCATCTTGGAATAATGCTCGCACACGCCCTCCATATCCTTGTCAAAGGCCTTGTAGCCTGCCCAGAGAATGAGCCCCACGCCCTTGGACTGTGCATAGCTACTAAGCATAGGAAGGTCTATCTCCGGAACAACCAGCATAAGGTCCGTCTTCTTGTTAACGGCCCAGCCCTCGTCCAGAATAACGTATTCTATGCCCTTGGAAGAAGCAAAGTCGATGTAATATTTGTAAGTCTCGTTATTTATGCCGGCACGGAAGTCAACCCCGTAAAGATTCCAGTCATTCCACCAATCCCAGGCAACTTTTCCGGGCTTAACCCAGGAGAAATCCCCCTCAGGGTCCGCAGCAAGCTTCCAGACCATATCGCTGGCCGTAAGTTCCTTCTCTTCCTGAGCTACGATTATGGTTCTCCAGGGGAAGTTCCTAGGGCCTTCGCACTGCGCAATATAATCTGCGCGCTCCAGAATCATTCCCTGAAGCATATTGTGGCCGCCGACCTCTTCCCTGGAAGGCCTGCGGGCAAAGAGACCGTCAAAGCCACCATCGGCCCCATAGAAATTAAGGCCGGCATAATCAACAAGGTCAGACTCGGTAATAACCAGTTTCTCTCCGGTGGGAGCCTCAACATAGATAGGGCCATAGGCTATCCTGGCCTTGTTCCACTGAGAAAGGTGCATGTACTCGTACAGATTCTCCTGAGAGTTCATGAGTTGCTTGTCTATAGGCCTCTCTTCTCCGTAGACATAAGACACATAGGCCATAGGATCATCTGCAAAGCGGAACTCCGCCTTCTCTGCATCAACGGTGTAGGCACCCTTGCGCTTTGAAACGAAGCGATAGGCTATACCATCGTCATAGGCACGGAAGACAAGGTCGAACTCCTTGAACACCAGGGTAATCTGATTGTATTCATCTTTAACCGATGCCTTCTTGTAAGGGTAGGCCGGCTTAACTACGCTGGCACTTGCCTTCTTAACCTTGCTCACCTTATCCAAAACATCGCCATATACTATACCGTCCGATAATGTCATTGCTATTGCCGATGGTGCCAGAAGCTGGTGCCCGTCGCGACAGACTGTATAAGAGATACCATCGCCAACGGATACCGTGGCCGAAATCTTTCCGTCAGGAGAGTCAACAAAGTAGGTTTTGGGTTTGCCGGCGGCAAATGCCTGCACTGCCACAAGCAGGACAAGCCCAAGTGTAAATATACGTTTCATAAATATAGTTTTAAAAATCATCGTCTTCTGTAAGGCCGAAGTGCTTTGCGACATCGTCAGGGATGTCGTCAAAGCCGAAGTCCATATCCCCCTGAAGGGAATCCATCTCGCGACGGTCCTTCTTGGTGGGACGGCCCGCTCCCCTGTCCCTTCGCACGAAGAAGGTTTCTACAGGAGTCTTTAGTTTGTCCAGTTCCGCCTGAGGAGTCTGGTTTATGGCATAATCGCTTACAAGAGCCGCTCCCACGCGTTTCTCCAGCAGAGCCTTTACCTTGAAGGTAAGGGCGATAGCCCCCTTGCGCACCTCTATTACCTCGCCCACCTTTACCATTTTGGAAGGCTTGGCATTCTGGCCGCCGACTTTAACTTTGTTGCCGTTGCAGGCATCGGTGGCATCAGAGCGGGTCTTGTAAACCCTAATGGCCCAAAGATATTTGTCTATTCTTACGCTGTCTGCCATAATTATCAGTTTTCGTGGTGATGGTGCCCACAGTGGTCGTGGTCACAATGGTCGTGGTCGTGGTGATGATGTTCCTCCGGCAGATAGGAGTCCTCCATCTTATGGGGAGGGACCGATGCTTCCAGAAGAAGCGAACCTCTGTCGATAGGTACAATGTAGAAGTCTTGCAGCTCCGCAGGAATGAGCAGGGTCTCGCCTGCGGCAAGAAGATAGGTATCCATTCCCGTGGGCCCGTCCTTGGGGAACTGGAAGGACACCTCTCCGCCAAGGCAGGAGTAAATTATGAAGGAGCCGAACTGCTCTGTATAGATGTGAAGAGCATCGGTAAGATGAATCTCGGTGACCGCGAACTCGTCGCATTTTTCAAGTGTGCGGGAAACCTTGTCCTGGTCTGCGTGGGCGTGATGATGGTCTTCGTCCTCCTTGCAAGGGCCAAGTTCTATAAAGTCAAGGGCCTCCACCAGGGAATCCAGGGCAGTATCGTCCCCGAAAATCACGAAATCCAGTCCCGATGCCTCCGAAACTTCTATAAGTTTAACGTTCTGCGCAGCGTGAACGGTACCGGGCTCTATCACAAAGAAATCCCCCATATGGGCGGTTTCCCTGTGAAGGAGCGAGGGCAGGGAGCCGTCTGCGGAAGATTCGTAAAGACGCGAAGCGTCCAGAGCCTCATTAAAGCCAAGGAAAACGGCAGCATCGGCATAAGCCTTGGCAACATACCATAGTTTCTTCTTGCCAAGGGCGTCGTATCGCTCCTGGGCCAGTTCGTCCGGCGGGCAGACGCTCACAGGGCCAAGCCCCCTGCGTATATCCAGGGCTGCTATGGAAAGCGGAAACTGGCGGCCGTAGAAGGCAAAGTTATCATCGCCAACGACACGCTCGAAATAAGTCTCCATCACATCCTCAAGGGTGTCGCCGGCAAGATAGCCGCTACCAATCTTGGACTCTTCGTATCCAAGGTCGGCCACAATATGGGTAAAAGTGCCCCAAGGGAGTTCTATCACCTTGGGAATCACCTTCATCGGATACAGTTTCTTCTCTTCCATCTAGAGACCAAGCTTTTTAAAGAAGTCGTTGCCCTTGTCGTCTACAAGTATGAAGGCCGGGAAGTCCTCTACTTTTATCTTCCATATTGCCTCCATTCCAAGGTCCGGGTACTCTACGCACTCGATGCTCTTGATGCCGTCGCTGCTGAGCACGGCTGCCGGGCCGCCTATGGAGCCAAGATAGAAGCCGCCGTATTTCTTGCAGGCATCAGTTACCTGCTGCGTGCGGTTACCCTTGGCTATCATAATCATACTGCCGCCCTTGCTCTGGAACAAATCTACGTAAGGGTCCATTCTCTGGGCAGTTGTGGGGCCCATGGAACCGCAGGGCATTCCTTCCGGAGTCTTGGCCGGGCCTGCATAGAATACAGGGTGGTCCTTGAAGTACTGTGGCAGGTCCTCGCCCCTGTCCAGACGCTCCTTAAGACGGGCGTGGGCTATGTCGCGGGCCACAATGATGGTGCCGCTAAGGCTGAGACGGGTAGAAACAGGGTATTTTGTAAGGTCTGCAAGCACTTCCTTGATGGGACGGTCAAGATTAATCTTTACTCCGCCGCCTTCTCCGGCCTGGCGCAGGGCCTCCGGAATAAGACGGGTGGGGTTGTCGTCCAGTTTCTCTATCCAGACGCCGTCCTTATCTATCTTTGCCTTGATGTTGCGGTCTGCAGAGCAACTTACTCCAAGGCCAATGGGGCAGGACGCTCCGTGACGGGGAAGACGGATTATTCTAATGTCGTGGGCAAAGTATTTGCCGCCGAACTGTGCGCCAAGACCAATCTTGCAGGCCTCTTTCCAAACCTCTTCTTCAAGGGCGATGTCGCGGAAAGCGCGGCCGGTTTCGTCTCCCGTAGTGGGCAGATTGTCGTAGTAGTGGGTAGAAGCCAACTTGACTGTAAGAAGGTTCTTCTCTGCCGAGGTACCTCCGATTACAAAGGCAATATGATAAGGAGGGCAGGCAGCCGTTCCAAGAGTCTTCATCTTCTCTACCAGGAAGGGAACCAGGGTGTCCGGATTAAGCACTGCCTTTGTCATCTGGTAAAGGTAGCTCTTGTTGGCGGAGCCGCCGCCCTTTACTACGCAGAGGAACTTGTACTCCATCCCTTCCTCTGCATCTATGTCTATCTGGGCGGGAAGGTTGCACTTGGTGTTAACCTCCTTGTACATATCCAGAGGGGCGTTCTGGCTGTAGCGCAGGTTCTCTGTGGTGTAGGTGTCGAACACACCCTTCGAGAGGGCTTCTTTATCGTCGAAGCCGGTCCAGACCTGCTGTCCCTTTTCTCCGTGAATAATGGCGGTGCCGGTATCCTGGCAGAAAGGAAGTTTGCCCTTGGCTGCCACCTCTGCGTTCCTAAGGAACATAAGGGCAACGTATTTGTCGTTGTCCGATGCCTCTGGATCCGTTAGAATCTTTGCCACCTGGGCATTGTGCTCCGGGCGCAAAAGGAAGTTTACGTCCCTGAATGCCTGTCTGGCAAGAAGGGTAAGGGCCTCCTTTTCTATCTTGAGGATGGGCTTCCCCTCAAACTCTCCTACTGAAACATAATCGCTTGTAAGTTTGTAATACTCTGTTGTGTCCGGGCCGGTCTGAAACATCGGCGCATACTTGAATTCTGCCATTATTATAACTATTATTGTTTTACTCTTTCAAAGTTAAAAAATCCACACGACCTCTGCAAATTATTTAGGATGATTTGGACGCACCTCAGACGTTTTGAATTTTAGATATTTTATAACATCTTTTCCTTCACGTATTCTTGGGGCAAGACTAACAAGGATGGCTATTCGGCCATCCTTGCTATTTTTCCATACTTTCCCTCTTATTCTGAAACAGGACGGACAGAGAACCCGTCGCAACGGAGGCCGTTGCCCCTGCTGACACTGCCGGAATCGAAGCCGGCATCCCACACTTCGTTCGGGGAGATCACATCGATGGAAGAAGACCAGTAGTGGCCGATAACCCCTGCAGAGTTGAGGTAGGTGCCACACCGGACTCCAGCTGCGGGAAGGAAGATACTGTTACCGTTGGAAGCGGTTACCAGGCTGCCGTTAATGCCATTCTGTGTCGTCCAAGTCCAGGTGCACCGGGTTCGAAGTGCCGTCCACTCAGCATCCGTGGGCATACGCCAGTTGCCGCCGAGTTTAACGTGGGCAACATCGTCCTCCGGATCCAGTTCCGTCTTGTTATCTACAGGACCATGCGAACTGCTCGTATTGTACTTCGAAAAGGTGGATTGTAAATCATTGTACCACTTATAAGACGAAAAATTGTAACCGGTAATCTCAGGATTTGTACGAGAACGCCAGTTGCTGCAAGGAATATCCTGACTATGACCCTCCGTATAATACGGTTCCGTCTCTCCCCAGGCATAATAGTCTCCATAATCCTCGGGATTGGCGCAAAGTCCGCTGGTGGAAAGATTGGATTTTGACCAGTACAGGTTGTAGGTGCTTCCGTCTTCTCTGGTCATAACGATACCAAGGTCCACGGCTCCAACAGGAATTGTTGACTCATTGGTAGTGAACGACTTCACATCACCGCACTTAAGGGTCATTCCATTCTGGACGTAGGACTTGTAATAATAGGTCGTACTTGGTTCCAGGCTAATGACCATAACCGTAAACTTATTATTGCCATCCAATCCAGTTGCAACAACTTTCGTGACATCCGCAAAAGATTGGCTCTTATCATACATAATACCCACTTCAGCATCTCCCAACTCAAACGGGAGGTTGGCATAACCCGTGAGCATAGCGGAATGATCTGTCACGTCCAAGGCATCGCCAGTGATGGTGAGTTTTTCCGGATTGTTCTGATTTCCACCATTCCCTCCGTTATTCTTGTCCTCGGGGGTACACGTCACAAAGGCAAACAGCAGCGCAAAAGTTGAAAGGGCAAAAAACTTATTCTTATTAATTGAAGTTTTAACGAGTTGTATAAAACTATGATTATAATCTTTGAATTCTGCCATATCTGATTTGAATTATTAGTTTTTGGTTTAAGAAATCTTGGAATAAAGCTGCACCAGGCGCTCTGGGCTGCCGGTTGCAATAAGTTCTACGCTGCCTCCGCCTTCCTGGGGGGAATCTTTTAGCAGGCCCTCTTCCCTCATAACATCTACAAGGTGGTTGGCCACGGCCGGGGCAGGGTCTATGAAGCGGCAGAGCACCTTTCCGCCGTAATAGGCAGCAGCCTGCTCCTGAAGCTGGGGAAGAAGGAAGGGATAATGGGTGCAGCCCAGAACTATTGTGTCCGCTCCCTGGTCCAAAAGAGGATAAAGGCTGCGGCGCACGGTCTGGGCAGCCTGGGGGGTATTGGCAGTGCCGTTTTCTACAATCTCTACAAAGCCCTCCCCAACGTGCTCCACTATCTTGCAGCCATCCTCGTAATTACTCTTTGTAGCCAGATACTTGGAGCCTTTAAGAGTGCCTGCCGTAGCCAGAACTCCGATTACCCCGCTTTTCGTTCCCAGGGCAGCAGGCTTCACCGCCGGCTCCATTCCTATGAACTTAATGGGAAATTCGCTTCTTAAAGAAGAGATGGCGGCAGCCGTAGCGGTATTGCAGGCAACCACTATGATTTCTGCGCCCTTAGACATAAGAAGGCGGGTTATCTCTCGGCATCTGTCGGTAATATACTCCTTTGTCTTTTCCCCGTAGGGGCAATGGGCGTTATCTGCAAGATAGATGTATTTTTCATCAGGCAGAAGCTTGATGATTTCCTTTAGAACGGACAGTCCTCCGCATCCTGAATCAAATACTCCAATCATACTGCGAATATAACAATAAAAACTTATTCCACCTTTACCGTTTGCGCCAAAGTCACATACCAGAGCCATCCCTGTACCTTTGTATAACCCATCTTCCTGTACAAATCGCAATACCGGCGAATCTGGGCGGCATAGCCGGAATGCGGCTCTCCGAACTTATAATCTATCACGGTGACGGACTTATCCGGGCCGATAGTTACCCTGTCCGGACGATGGACCGTTCCGTCAGGGGCAAGAATGGATATCTCATTAAGGGCTTCCCCTCCGGGGAGGAACCACCCAAGGCTTTCCACCTCGGAGAGCTTGGCTTCTAGCAAAGAGAGGTACTCCTGGCGCTCAGATGGAGACACAAGACCGACGGCCACCGCGCGCTCTACTGCAGAGGGAAGGTCGGAAGCCACGCTTACATCGGACAAAATCTTGTGCATCACTATGCCCTTTATCCTGGCAGGCAGGGACTCGTCGCCGGGAGCGCGGGCAAAAAGTTCGGCGGCATCGCCCCCGATCCTCAACCTGCCCCGCAGGGGCCAGGTCCTGTACTCGGTCTCCAGGGCCCCTCCCCGGAGGGATTCGTCACTCCCGGCACCCTTTCCGTAAGCATCGGCCCTAAAATCATACATTTCCCCAAAACTTTGGTCCTGGGACTCAAGGTAAGAGTACAGTACGTCGGCAAACCTCTTGAATCCTCCGGGATTCAGGTTTTCCTGGGTCTTTTTGTCCGGCTTGGTGGATATTATTTCAAGAACCCTTCTGGCGCGGGTGAAGGCAACATAGAACGTATTGATGGTGTCTATGTACTGCATCTTAAGTTCTTCCCTGTATTGCTTAGAGAAGAATGTAGCGTCCATTCCGGAAGTCAGGGTTACGTTGTACACGCCCTCTGCCTTGCCCTCAAGCGGCGTACCCTCAAGATACGGTACGCACCAGCGCTGCTCACCGTTACGGCTGTAAAGTTCCCTTTCGCCCATAAAAGGCACTATGACGTAATCGAACTCCAGGCCCTTGGACTTGTGGATGGTCATTATCCTTACTGAATCTACGCCCTCTGGCGATGCTATCTTGGGATCTTCCTTATCCCAGTACCTTAGGAATTCCATAATGGAATTGCCGTTAGAGGCCGACCAGTCCTGAATTACATCCATAAAGGACTGGATGTAAAGCACATCTTTGCCGTAAATTTCCGGTGTCTTTTCTCCCAGGCGGCGCAGAAGGTCCTCTGCAAGGGAGTAAATAGTGTCGTACCTGGCGGGAAGCTCTATATCCAGCTCCCTGGCTATAAATGTGTTCAGAGAGTCTCCCTCGTTGCATACGCAGGAAAGAAGAGATACAATACGGCGCACGGTCTCGCAGGACTTGACCCTCATTGAATCGTCCGATATTACCGGAATATCATTCTTAAGAAGGAAGGAGGCTATGTCGGAGCCATCGTTATTGGTCCTTACCAAAATAGCCGTCTGCCCATAGGAGGCACCGGAGCGAAGGGCCCGGTTCAGGGAGTCCAGAATTTTGCCATACTCCTCTTCCCTCTCCTCGCAGAAAGTAAAGTTTACGAATCCCGGAGCAGGGTTCCTTGTCTTGGCTTCCTGGGAGGCATCGGCATAAATACCCTTTATCAGGTCGCCGCTGCCGGCCTTGGCGTCCAGCATCTGCGCCGCATAGGGGAAGAAAGCACTGTTGAACTCGACTATCGTCTTAAGACTGCGCCAGTTCTGCCTCAGCGATTCATTTGCGTCTATTCCGGGGAAGTTCTCCTTTACACCGGAGGAGAGCAGTTTCCAGTCGCCTCCCCTCCAACGGTAGATACTTTGCTTTACGTCTCCCACTATGAGGTTGAACCCTCCGGAAGAATCGCTTTCCTTTATAAGTGGCACAAAGTTGTCCCACTGTATTGCCGATGTGTCCTGGAACTCGTCCAAGAGGAAGTTCTCGTACCTAACTCCCAGTTTCTCATAGATGAATGGGGCATCGGTACCGGCAATAATGTTGCGTATGGTAGTATTGGAGTCGTCAAGGCTTATTACGTTCTTCTCGTTCAGAAGAAGCGCGTACTCGGTATCAAGGTCGCTGGCAAGGCCTAGGGAATTAATCTGCTTGTTAAGCACCTGTACGGTTTTGAAAACCTTCAGGTTATCGTCAGAAAAAAGGTCTGCAAAGGCATTCATAGGCCCCTCCAGTGCCTGCTGACACATAGGAAGATACTTCCCGGCCTCGTTTTTCCTGAACCATTTTTCTGCGTCCACGGCACTGCCAAGCAATGTAGGGCTTGGATCCACAAAGCTTCCTTTTGCAGCGCAGTCGCCTATTACGCCTATTTTGAGCGTAAAGATGTTTGCACGGGAGAAGTTCTCCGGGCTAAGGCCGCAGGCAGAGATAGTCTCCATTACTTTTTTTGAGGCCGATGCTATCCGGGAAAGGTAGGTCTTATTGTACTCACTGCAGAATTGCCGAACCTTCTTTAGATAGTCCCTGGAGAAAGTAAATCCTTTCCTGAACCCACGCTTTTCAAGAGCATCCCTGAGTTCGTCGGACATAAGGCGCTTTGCCATCTCGCCTATTTTCCTTTCCAGTCTGAAGCTGCCCTTGCTCTCCAGATCTTCCTTGATGCTATCCCTTAGCCAGGAGCGAAGGTCTTCCTTTGCGGGAGTATTGTCCAACCCGTCCAGAACACGGTCTACGCATTCCTGCACCAGGGATTCGCGGTCAAGTTCTATCTGATACCTTGAGAACTGGCCCAGTTCCATTGCAAAGGCACGCAGGGCCTGGACAAAGAACTTGTCTATGGTACTTACAGAGAATGCGGCGTAATCGTGGAGAATATCCCTTATGAGACGCTCTGCCTTTTGCTTTACAGGTTCTACTCCCCCGCAGAGAGCGGCAAACTCTTTTATGTAGCCGGAGCGCTCCGGCTCACGCGAGAGTATGTCCAGCTCCTTGATAATGCGGTTTTTCATCTCGGAGGTAGCCTTGTTAGTAAAGGTTACCGCCAGGATATGCCTGTAAGCATACCTGTCAGAAGACTGCATCAGCAGCCTTATGTAAGTCTTGGCCAGGTTGAAGGTCTTTCCTGAACCGGCCGATGCTCGCAGTACCTTTATCATCTTCCGCAAATATTCTTAAAGTCGCAATAGGAGCACTCATCCCTTCCCTCTGGTACAAGGCAGAAAGGAATGTTCTCATTTTCCATTTCCTGCAAAAGTCCCTTGAGTTCTTCCTCCATAATGGAGCAGAATTTCCCGTTCACCCTGCACTCCTCTACTCCGGAAGTGAAGAGTTTGGGCGCAGGATAGATGCAGTTTGTAATGTCACCGCCCCTGGCTCCCACAAACTTATCGTATAGGAAGAGCTGCAGGGCTATCTTGGGCCATTTATCATCCTTCTTGGCGTTCCCGTACTGACGGGTAAAGACCTTTAAGGCAATACTCTCTGCATTGCTGTCATCTATGGTTATGTCGTCTTTAAGGACTTTGCCCGTCTTATAGTCAACCACCCTTCTGGTACCGTTTGCAAAGGAATCTATACGGTCTATGGTACCGGTAAAGTGGTAGCCGCCGAACTTCCAGGTTCTGGGCACCTCCACTCCTTCGATTGTCATCGGCCCGCGCTCCGCCGCCAGTGAGGCGTCAATCTCCAAAGTCTTTAGCACGTACTCCATTATAAGGTCTTCGAACACAATGTTACGGCCCGATACTTCCAGGGAGTTTATCTGTCCCTTTATCTTTTCTTCTATTATCCCGCGCAGTCTCTTCTTGTCTTTGGAAATAGCTTTCAGGTCTTCTGCAGTGAAAGTTCTTGGCGCAGGACCGTAAAGTTCCTGCATGGTCTGGTGATAGACGTTGCCAAGCATACTTTGGTCCAGGGACTCCGACACCTCGTCATCGCCCTTAAGCCTAAGAATGAAGCTGTAGTAGAATTTGGCCGGGCAGATAAGGTAATTCTGAAGGGAGCTTGCAGACAAAGGCCTGGCCTTCAGTCTCTCCACGATATCGGACGGCTTTGGAATATCCGCCGCGCCAGAAGAAAAACTTACGTCCGACCTTGCCCAAAAACGCTTCAGAGGCAGGCGGAAGTGATACTGCAACTGCTTTATGTAGCGGCTTTCTTCGCCGGCGCGCCCGCCCTCTGTACGGGTATCGAAAAGGAGCCACACGGTTTTTGCGCGGCAAATCATCCTATAGAAGTAATAGGCCCAAATAGAGTCCTGATACTCGTAGGTAGGGAGTTCGAAGGCCTTTCGCAGCTGAGGCGGAATGAACGAGGAACTAACGGTATGGCGCGGGAAGACCCCGTCGTTGCAGGAAAGCACTATCATGGTGTCAAAGTCAAGGGCGCGGGTTTCAAGAGGGCCCATAATCTGAAGGCCGCCAAGAGGTTCGCCTTCCAAAGGCACCGACTGCAGGGCCACGAGCTGGCCGAGCAGCCTTATATATGTTGCAGGAAGAACGGCAAGGTCCTTTCCTTCGAGTTTCTGTATGCAGTCCAGCCACTTTTTGGCAAATTCCACCTCGGAGGCAAGGTCCGTATCGTCCAGCATCAGGGGTGCCACCTTCTTTATAATACCCTGGAAATAGGCCTGCATCTCTTTGATTGTCTGGGCCGATGGTGCCTTGGTATCTTTCACCATAGGAGAGAATATCTCCTGTATCAGGGGGCTGCACCCGGAAAAATCGGCCCTTGGAATATAGTATTTGGCCGCCTTTTTTATTTTCTGTATCTCCTCCCTATCCTGCGGGGTTAAAATCACGGCCGCTAGACCTGAGCCCAGAATGTTCCATACAATTTTGTGGTAGAAAAGCCACTCTCCATCCTTCTGCCTCAGGTGAAGCTGCAGCTGGGCTACCTGCTGCATAAAGGCGTGTATGCGGCTGCCTAGAAGGGGCATCCCCATAGTAACGTTCACATCCTTTACGGTATCGGGAATGGAGTTAAGGACGGGAAGGAGCATAGCTTCCTCCGGAAGTACCACGGCAGTGTCTTCCGGATCTCCGATCATCTTCTCCAGGAGCTTTGCCTGCCCCACGGCCGACGGCACCCCCACCACATTTACCTCCGGCAGGCCGTCAGGCTCCTGGAGTTTCCAGTCCATAGGGAAGCGGGCAACGTTGTCATCCATAAAGAAGGAGGAACGGTTGCTTTTATCCTTAATCATCGGCCCCACGTAATCCCAGCAGAAAGAAGCCAGGCCGGCATCTCCCATACGGCGCATAACCAGCCTTTCACACTCGTTAAGGGCATTAAGGCCAATGAAAACATATTCATCGGTCATAGGGAATTTCCCTGCCAGAATATCCGCGGCCGCCCCATCCCGGAAAGACTCGGCCACGCTGCGGTAAATCATACCCTCGTAGGCAAGGCCTTTCTGTGACAGGACTTCCCTGAATCTTTCGTAAAGCGGGAGAAGTATGTTCCACAGGCCCGCAAAACGCTCTTTATAATCTACTGCGCCCTCTTTGCGGGGGTCTTTTTCCTTGAAATGAGACAGGAACCTGTCAATTGCCTGGCGCTGGACGTCGGTAAGATAGGAGAAGTCGTCCTGCATGGCCTTGAAGTCCGCCACGTTGGTAAAGAGCTGATTGGCAGAGGCCAGATACTTGTCCACATCGGAAAAATCGGCCAGGATGACATCGCCCCAGAAAATAAAATCGTCCAGAGGCTCGGCCTTGGGATAAAGCTCTTTGTAAATATCGTACAGTTCCAGAAGAAGGATAACCTTGTCCGAGGCGGTGCCGCCGTAGAGCCGGGAGTAAAAATCGCTCACGGTTATCATCCTGGGCATAATGATGGGAGCCTTAAGATTGCCCGCGGCAAGGGTCCTCAGGTGCTTGGTAAAAAACAGCACAGACCTCCTGTTGGGAAAGATAAGGGTCTTTTTGGATATGTCCCTGGGCAGTAACCACTGCGCCACCTCGTACAGAAACGGTTTCATTTCCGGCTTATATCAACAATCCATTTTTCGTTAAAATATTCTCCGTCAAGCACCCCGAAAACCGGCCAGACATCTATGTCCTTAAGCTTGTAACGGGAGATAAGCGGTGATATTTCCTCTGCAACATCGCCTCCCCTCAGATATAGAATCCTCTTGTTATAACATCCCTTCACCCAGGGATAGAAGTCCTGCAACGAGGCCACGGCCCGGGAGACAACATAGTCGAAGCTGCGGCCAAGAGACTCGGCCCTGGCATTTACCACCTTTACGTTTTTAAGGCCAAGAGCCTCAGCGACAGAGCCGGCTACAAGGGTTTTCTTGCCCACGGAATCGCACAGGGTGAACTCTGTCCCGGGGAACATTATGGCAAGGGGGATGCCGGGGAAGCCGCCCCCTGTTCCAAGGTCCAGTACCGTCGCTTTCCCTTCCTGCCAGGACAGATAGTCCTGGGGGCGGACGGTCTTAAGGTAGAGCGCTATGCAAAGCGAGTGCAGTATGTGATGCTCGTAAAGAGAATCAATATCCTTGCGGGAAATAACGTTAATCTTTGAGTTCCAGTCGCGGTAAAGACCATCCAGAGCGGCAAAGGCTTCTTTCTGGGCTTCGCTCAGCGGGCCAAGATACCTGCTTATCACGGACTCAAATTCCTGATAAGACATCATAGCCCCTCCTCCTCTTCCTCTGACAATCTTTTGATTATAATCCCCTTAGCCCTTTTTATACGGGTCTTTACCGTATTGATTGGCAGCCCCGTTGTCTCCGATATGTCCCTGTACTCCATATTGTCTACAAAGCAGTATTGGGCTACTTCCTTGTAAAGCGAGGGCAGGGTGTCAATGCAGGAGATAAAACGCTCGTGGTCCTGGTTTCCTATGACGTCTTCTTCCGGACTGTTGTCTCCTGAGGGAATGTCTATGAGTTCAAGAGCCGCATAGTCAATGGTAAGACGGGCGCTCTTCAGAGTCTTGTCGTGGCTAAGGTGGTCGAACGCCGTGTTTCTGGCTATCCTGAACAGCCAGGTAGAGAATTTATTTTCCTGATTATAAGTCGATAGTTGCTTGAAGGCCTTTGCAAAGGTCTCCATACAGATATCTTCTACTTCTTCCTGGCTTTTCACATATTTTGAAATATGCGCCCTTACTCCCTTGTTATACCTGGAGTAAAGGGTAAAGAAAGCCGCCTGGGAGTAGGCCGGGTCTGCCTGGTCAAGGGCCCTTTTTATTATTTCTATGTCACTGCTCTCAGTGAGCTTCGAGCCAGTTCTTTCCATAATTACATTCAACAGTAAGAGGTACGGATAAGGTAATTACATTTTCCATCTCTGCCTTTACCAGAGCCTTAAGAATGTCCTTTTCGCCGGCAAGGGTATCAAAGAGAAGTTCGTCGTGAATCTGAAGCACCATGCGGCTTCCCAGTCCCTGGGCGGTCATTCGGGCGTCGGTGCTAATCATAGAGAGCTTTATAATATCGGCCGCCGTGCCCTGGATGGGGGCGTTAACGGCGTTTCTTTCAGAGAGTTCCCGCATATTCTTGTTAGAGGAGTTTATGAGCGGAAGATATCTCCTGCGGCCGAACATCGTCTGTACATAGCCGTCCTTGCGGGCCCCCTCCTTGCAGGACTCTATAAAGTCCCGCACCCTGGGGAAGGCGGCGAAATAGTCGTCAATTATACCCTTGGCCTCCGTTCTGGAGATGTGCAGCCTCTGGGCCAGACCAAAGGAAGAAATACCGTAGATTATCCCAAAGTTGGCCGTCTTGGCCACCCTTCTCTGCTCCGGTGTAACAGCACTTACGGCCACCCCGTAAATCTTTGCGGCGGTTGCAGAGTGAATATCCTCTCCGGCGCAGAAGGCCGCCACCATGTGAGGGTCTTCGCTCAGGTGAGCCATAATCCTGAGTTCTATCTGGGAATAATCGGCAGAAAGTATCACCCCGTCCGGGGTACCGGGCACGAAGGCCTTCCTTATCTGCATTCCCCTTTCCGTGCGTATGGGAATGTTCTGCAGATTGGGGTTCGACGAGGATAGCCTTCCGGTTGCGGTAAGGGCCTGATTAAAGGTGGTATGTATCCTACCGTCCGCCGGGGAAATGTAACTCGGAAGAGGGTCTATGTAAGTACTGAGAAGTTTTTTAGCCGCCCTGAACTCCAGGATTTCTTCTATTATGGGATGACGGTCGTAGATTTCGCTAAGAGTCTGCTCGTCGGTAGAATAGCTGCCGGCCGATGTCTTTTTCATCCTTGGATCCAGGTTCAGCTTGTCAAAAAGGACATCCCCCACCTGCTTGGGAGAGGATACGTTAAGGCTGGGTTCACCGGCCATCTCCCTTATGGCAGCCTCACGCACCGCGATTTCTTCCCGCAGGCCCTGGGTAAACTCCTTAAGCACGCCAAGGTCCACCTTTACTCCCGTTCTCTCCATCCTGGAGAGTACCTTTGACAAGGGCTCCTCCATATTGTCGTACAGGTAGTCCAGCCCGTTACGCTTAAGCATCTTCTCTATAACAGGGCCAAGATAAACAGAGAGCGCAGCCTGGCGCTGAAGGTCCCTTTCCTGAGCGGCCATTATATCTTCGAACAAAGAGGGCGTCTCCTCCTTCCTGTCCGTTATAATAGTATTTAGGATCGATGATGCCAGAGCCCTGGCGCTATGCTCTTCTTCCGGATTTATAAGATAGTGCATAAGCTCTATGTCGCATAGCTTTCCGCCAAGCGGCACTGGGGACATAAGGTTCGATAGTTTCTTTAGGCCGTAGCCGTATTTGAGAAGATTGCCCTTAAGCAGTTCTTCCGACGGCGCTTCCAGGCATACACAGGCAACGTTATTACGCAGCGAGGCTGCCCTAATGACGGGTTTTCCCTCGCCTTCGTCCATAAAAGAAAGGGCCACGAATCCAGCATCGGTGCAGATTGTCTTGAATTCTGCAGCAGGGACAGTTTTGTAATGAAGTATGGCCGGTTCGCCGTGAATTTCCGGAGCCGCCTCTACGTCGGGAGCCTTTCCGGCCAGGTATTTCTTAAGGCTCTTGAACTCGTATTTATCAAACAGCTCAGTGGCCAGGGGGGAATAAGCAGTGGCAACCTTCATTTCTTCCAGACTTACCGATACCGGCACGTCCGTCTTTATGGTAACAAGGTTCTGGCTAAGTTCTATGTGGTCCTTTGCCTCAAGGAACATATCCCTCTGCCTTGGAGTGAGTTCTTCCAGATGAGCGTATATATTCTCTACGCTGCCGTACTTGGCTATGAGTTTTGCGGCTCCTACCTCTCCAACGCCCTTTACTCCGGGCACGTTATCGGAAGCATCGCCACAGATAGTGAGCATGTCTATTACCTGCGAGGTGGTATTTATCCCGTATTTGTCACAGATCTCTTCCGGCCCCAGGACATCGTCCTCTACAGAGCCCTTGCCCGGCTTTAGCTGATAAATGCTATTGTCTACCAGCTGCCCGTAATCCTTGTCCGGAGTTACCATATAGACCTGGAGATACTTCCCGGCAAAACGCTTGGCAACCGTACCCACCACATCGTCGGCCTCGAAACCCGGAACCATCAGCACCGGTAGACCAAGAGATTTGCAAATCTGGGTAAGAGGCTCAAGGGCATCTATTACCAGCTGGGGTGTTTCCTTTCTGTTGGCCTTGTAAAGAGGGTACATCTGGTTGCGGAAGGTGCCTCCCGGAGGGTCAAAAGCCACGGCTGCGTGCGTGGGAGCATCCTTGGTCAGTTTTTCTAGAAGGTATTTGGTGAATCCGTACAGGATAGATGTGTCCACTCCCTTAGAGTTAATCATTGGACGCGCCGCAAAGGCATAATACATCCTGAAAATAAGGGAATGGCCGTCGAATATGTATAGTTTGTCCATAACTGACTAAGTTAGGACTTTCAGTATAAAAAAGCAAAAAAAATATTAAAAGCTGACAGTGCGGGAGCAGTATGGCCGGCAGGCGGCAATGTCGTGGGAAGAGAATATAACCGTAACCCCGGTTTCGCTGGTAATAGAACGCAGGGTTTCCATAAGCGACAGCCTTGAAGGAGCGTCCAGAAAGGCCGTAGGCTCATCCAGGAGAAGCAGGGTGCGTCCGCTGGCAAGGGCGGCGCAAAGGCAGATTTTCTGGAACTGTCCGTCGCTCAGGGATGCAATGTCCGCAGCGGCAAGTTCCTCTACACCAAGTGTTTTAAGCGTCTCCATGGCAGCGTCCTGGTTAGCGGGACCGCCTGCGGCGGCAAACCCCAGGAAGGCGCAGATAAACTCTACGCTGCTAAAACCTCTTACTTTTGGGATACGGGTTGGAAGAAGCATTGCCTTTTCTGAGAGGATACTGCCCCCGAGCGGCCTCACAAGACCGGCTACAGTTTTAAGGAAAGTGGTCTTACCGCTTCCGTTGGGGCCCTGGAGCAACACAAGTTCTCCCTTGTCCAATTCCAGGCTCAAAGGGCCGGCTACGGGAGAAGAAGAATTGTAGCCAATAAGTAAATCTTTAACCGTCAGAACCATAGGCGCTTTCCAAGAATTATATACATAATGACTGGTACTCCGGCAAGGGCCATAGTTGCTCCCGCGGGTACCGGCACGCTGAAAACCTGCGACATGGCATCGGCAATAAGAGCCAGTCCTCCTCCTATGAGTATGGACGGAAAGACAATCCAGCGGTGCGCCGCCTTGCCGGTAAGGGCCCTGGCAAGATGAGGGCCTATTATTCCCACAAAACCTATGGGCCCGCAAAAAGCGGTGACGACAGCCGTCATAATGCAGCAGGACAGAATTGCCTTTATGCGTATAAGGCCTATGGGCGCGCCCCCGGCCAGGGCAAAATCCTCCCCGAACAAAATGATATCCAACCCTTTAAGGTTGGAAAGGGCCAGGAAAAGACCAAGCAAGAGGGCAAGGGCAATATAGGTTACCCCGTCCCATCCGCTTGCAGAAAAACTGCCGGATACCCAGCTATGGTAGAGTTTAAGGCTCTCCTCGGAAGAAAAGTACTGGCAAAGCGTAGTTACCGCACTAAAGACAAAGCCAAGCAGCACACCAAAGATTAGAAGCACCGTAACCCCCTTGAACCGGGAAGACACGGCCACTATGCAAACCGAGGCCAGACAGGCTCCTATGAATGCGCCCCCGGCTACGGACAAAGCCCCAAGCCCTATGGCAAGGGCGGCGCCAAGGGCAGAACCGGAGCTTAGGCCAAGTATGTGAGGGTCTGCCAGAGGGTTGCGGAAAACAGCCTGCATCTGGCAGCCCGCAAGGGACAGAGCCGCGCCGGAAAGCACGGCGCAAAGAACACGCGGAAGCCTTATGTTAAAGACAATCTGCCTCTGGAGCGTACCGTCCTGGCTAAAAAATTCTCCAAGATTTAGCCGGACTCCGCCAAAAGCGAGGTCCAGCACCGCCAATGCCAGCACTGCCACAAGCAGCGCCCATACACTGATATTAGGTCTTGTGGCCAAAGAAAGCGATTATTCTATTATTCGGGAATACAATCCGGCCGCATCTTCTTCTCCTATGGGTACAGGATTATTTTTGAGGCGGACTGGATTCACGGAGAGGGAAAGTTCCTGGGCGATGGTTTTCTTATCCAAGCCTGTGGCCTGGGCCTTGGGCCTTTCAAGTTCCAGGGCGGCCATAATCTCGGAGAACACACCGGGAGCCTCCAGGGCAGAGCAGCCCATTGCGGATGCTATGTCCGACATAATCCCTTTAAGATACTCCTCTCCCCTAGGGTCTATGCACGCAGAAGTATTATCCAGCATCCATTTCCATATTTCCTGCATCGATACGGCCACGGCGTGTCCGTGAGGCAGGCCGAACCTGGAGGTAATCTTGTAACTGAAAGCGTGAGGGGCCGTTGTCTGGGTTATGCAGATAGCCTTGCCGGCATAGTTTGCACAAAGCATAATCTTCTCTGCGGCAGTGGCGCTGTTGTCAAAGATATAGGCCCTCCAGTTTTCCATTATCCCTCTTACCGCAAGGCGTGAATACTCCTTTGACTCATCGGTTGAATTTACGCTCCACCAGGATTCGATTCCCTGGCAGAGAGCGTCCATCATGGTGCATTTTTTCTGGTACAGGGGAAGTGTGGCCAGAACAGACGGCTCCAGGATGGCAAAGTCCGGAATGATATCGTCGCTTGTCACAGACTGCTTTTCTCCATCCTTGTACATTACGGCAAAACAGGTAGATTCGCTGCCGGTGCCTGCAGTAGTGGGTATTGCCACAAGTCTGGCGTTAAGGGCTCCGGAATAAAGCTTTATGCACTTGGCAACGTCAATGGCGCTGCCTCCGCCCACCGCTACAATGTAGTCGCACTTATTCTTTTTTATTATGTCCACCCCGGCGCATACCGACTCATAAAGAGGGTTCACCCCAAAGTCGCCGAACACCGTTACCTCACAGAAAGCATCGGCCAAAATCTTTTCAACCTCATCCCTTATTCCAAGGAAAGGATAGGATGCGTCCCGCACAAAAAGCACCTTTGAACGCATAGGCAAAATATTCCTGAGGGAATCAATACCCTTAAGCACCTTGTTTCTGTGCCCCAGAACGTTCAGAAAATCCATAAAGGCCTTCTTGTTCTGAATCGTGGTGGTAGTGGGGCGGCCAAGGTCCGGCCTGTTTCCTTTACGTACCTTTACTTCCAGAAAAACAGGGCCTTCTTTTGCCGGAATATCTTCTTCCAGTACAGCACGAAGAGCATCTATATGCTTTACCGTAAATGCCACCTTGTAGCCCAGATTCACCGCCGCACAAGAGAGGTTTATGTCCAGAGCCACCGTTGGCTGCCCGCCCACAGAGTCGTGAGCGCCGTTATTAAAGACTACGTGTATGTAGTTTTTGGGAGCCTTGGAGGCCACTATGGCCAGCGATCCAAGGTGCATAAGGGACGCACCGTCTCCGTCAAAGCACCACACCCTTCTTCCTGGTTGCTCCAGAGCTATTCCAAGAGCTATCTGGCTGGCGTGCCCCATAGAGCCCACGGTAAGAAAGTCGCGGGCGTGCCCCTGGGACAAAGACTCGCGGTACTCGAAGAGTTCGCGGCTTATCATCCCGGTGGTCGACACTATCACGTCATCTTTACCTATGGCGGCTGCTACAGTTTTTATGGCATCTTCCCTCAGAAGAGAAAGTTCCGTAGCCTCCGTCTTTTTATTTTCGTATGGTTCAAAAGTATCCTTCTCTATTATAAGAGCCTGAGTCTTGCCGTATAAAGTTAGCTTTTCTACGCAATCTTCTATTTGTGAAAGTGCCTCGGAAGGCTCTTTGGACAGGACCTTCCATTCTATGCCCATAACGTCCAGAAGGGAGGTAGTTATCTTTCCCTGCTTAACGTGCTGGGGCTCGTCGTGCACTCCGGGGCGGCCTCTCCAGCCAATTACAAGCAGCACGGGGATATCATACACATCGGGGTCTGTAAGGGAAGCCAGAGGATTGATGGCATTTCCCTCCCCGGAATTCTGCATATATACGACTCCCGGCTTTCCGCTGGCAAGATAATGACCCGCCGCCAGGGCTACGGCAGCGCCCTCGTTTGCGGCTATGATGTTATGAGCCCCGTCCAGATTGGCGGCGAGATAAGAGCACAACTGCTTAAGAAGGCTGTCCGGCACACCGGCATAGAAGTTTATTCCGCACTGGGATAGCGTCTTTACAAATAACTCTGGGGAAATCATTATTCTTCCGGTATTAGGTTGATGATTTCCTTTATGGGCATACAGGCCGCATCTGCCTCCAGCGCCCTGTGATTCTTCAATATGGTGCGGGCCGTCTCCTGCATTGCAGGGAAGCCGCTGCGCGTAAGCTGATTTGCATATATGACGATATTTACCCCAATTGCGCGGAACTCTTCTTCCGTAACAGCGTTAAAAGAGGTTGGAACTACCACAAGCGGAGTGGAAGGGTCTGCCTGGCGGAATTTCTGCACAAATTCAAACACTTCCGAAGGGTCTTTCCGGCGGCTGTGAATCATAATGGCATCGGCCCCGGCGGCTGTATAGGCTGCGGCGCGCTTAAGGGCATCCTCCATCCCCTGCTCCAGGATAAGGCTTTCTATACGGGCGCATATCATAAAGTCAGATGTTTTCTTAGCCTTCTTGCCGGCGGCTATCTTAGCGCAGAAGTTCTCTATGCTGTCCTGAGTCTGACAAACCTCGGTCCCAAAGAGGGAGTTCTTCTTTAACCCCACCTTATCCTCTATAATAACCATCGACACGCCCATTCTCTCCAGGCTCCGGACCGTATATACAAAATGTTCCGCCAGCCCGCCGGTATCGCCGTCAAAAATAAGGGGCTTGGTGGTTACCTCCATAATATCGTCAATGGTGCGGAAGCGGCTTGTCATATCTACAAGCTCAATATCCGGCTTTCCCTTGGCCGTAGAATCGCACAGGCTGGAAAGCCACATGGCGTCGAACTGCCAGGTCTTGCCATCCTTGAGCACGGTGGTTTTCTCTGCAATAAGGCCGGTAATACCGCTGTGAGCCTCTATGGCAGTGACAAGGCCCTTCATCCCTATAAGTTTCCTCAGTCTACCCCGGCGGAAGTCCGGCATAGCCAGCTTGGCGCGGGACATTTTCTCCAGTTCGTCGTACTTGGGATTGCTGGAATAAGGGAACTCTACAAGTTGGCCTCCGTAACCATCCAGCACGGAAACCACCTCCTCGCGTATGGACTTCTGGAAACCCTCCCGCCAGTCGTCCCCGTGAACCACATAGTCCGGACGCAGGACCAGAAGATTCTCCTTATAACTTAGAGTATTCTGCCCTACCACCTTCCACACCCCGGCAAGGCTCCCGATAAGGGACTTTCTTTCCTCGAATGGTATAAGGGGGTAATGCCGGTAACTTGCCACGGCCTCATCGGACAAAACTCCAATTATAAGGCGTCCAAGCCTCTGGGCTTTTCGGATTATGGCTATGTGACCGCTGTGCAGGATATCTGTAGAAAAGCACATATAGACTGTGCGGGACTCTATCTCACGCAGCCTGGCCTTCACCTGAGCATGATCCTCGGGGGTGTCAATCTCTGCGCACAGAGCGTCCTTTATATCCAAAGGAAGAACTTTGCACCGGGAAGACACCTCGTTAAAAGCGTTCTCTGCATAGCAGGACGTATTCCCCTCCCGGCAATAACGGTCTATGGCATCCAGCCACACGTCCCAGTCCTTGGCCAAGAGTTTGTAAAGCGGCTGAGCAGCAAGGGCATTATCAAAGAATTCAATTCCAACCTTATCTATGCGCCCGTCGCAGATCACCGCCTTAAAATCCTTGGCCGGAAGAGGCAGGGTGCTGCTTACCGTCATACACGAGGAAGTACTTAGAACAACCTCGTCAAAAACGCTGTTCTGGAACACGAGGTCTCCATGCATAAGAATTATATCTTCTCCGCGGAGGGCCTCTCTGGCGCACCAGATGGAATAAATGTAGTTAGTCTTATCGTAAACCGGATTATTTACAAAGGTAAACTTTAACGGCAGTTCAAGAGAGTTACAGTAATTCACCAGCACATCGTCAAAGTAACCGGTGGTCATTACCACCTCTTCTATGCCGGCCTCTGCTATAAGCTTAAGCTGACGGCTTAGAATAGTCTCCTTTGATGAGATGTCTGTCATGCATTTAGGGTGCTCGCTAGTGAGCACACCCATTCTATGGCCAAGCCCTGAATTAAGAATTAAAGCCTTCATTTTTTCTGTCTATACCCTGCAAATATAGCAATTTCGCCGTTTATTCAAGCACGGTTATTTTCACGGGCCCCATAAGCCCGGAAGGGGTAAGACGGGATGTTGGCTTATAAAATTCTCTGGCAGTATAAGTTAGGCGGTCCTGCTCTGCAAGCCCTGAATCGCCGATAAGTTTATTGGACCAGGTGTTCACAACTTTAACGGTAAGAGTATTCCGGCCAATTTTCACATAACCCTCCCAATCCACCATGTAAGGAGCGTGCCAGAGGAAGGCCACGTGGGTGCCATTTACGTAAACATCGGCCATCTGTCCAACCTCCCCAAGATCTATCTGCAGGCCGCGGGGGTTATCTTCCTTCTCAATGGTAAAATCTGTGGTGTAGGTAGCAGTACCGGAGAAATACTTCACATCTTTATCCTCACTCAGAGTCAGGGAAGCAAGTTTATCCATGAGCCTTGTGCCTTCAGGGGCGCCAAGACCATCGAAATCCACCTTCCAGGGCCCGGAAATATTGAAGGCACGGCCGCGTCTGGGACCCGGAACCTCCGGCTGGGCTACTCCGTCCTTATCGAACACAAGGAAGAGGGCCTTCTCCGGCGCAAGGGTAAGAACCCCGTTTTTATAAGCCCCGGCGTCCGGTCTTCCGGTCTCCGGATCAAGCACGGTGCAAGGGCCGGCCGCATCACGGAAGCCAACATTGGAGGAAATCTCCTTGTCGGAGAAGTTGCAGACCCAGTAGATTTGCCTGTCGCCGCAATCCCGGTGGAGATATTTTATATCTGAAGGACCGGTATAGTCCGGGCCGATAGTTTCCGAAAGAATCTCCTTAAGCTGCTTTTTGCTCACTAAGGCCGAGAGTTTTTCTACAAGGACGGTAAACTCCTGGGTATCGTCCTCTATTCCGGCAGGCCTCTTGGGCAGAGTGCCGCAGATAACTGCGCCCTCGCCGGCCAGTTCTACCAATTTTCGAAGCACTGGAAGGCTCATAGACTCGCAGTTGCGGCCCAAGGCAAGCACCTTGTAGCGCATTCCGGAAGGAACCACAAGGTCTCCATCAGCCACGGAAACAAGTTCCATAAGGCCGGAGGGCTGAATAAAGTCAAAGTTATAGCCCTGAGGCACATCCGGAAGATGCCTGCCGTAAATACCGGTGATATTGATATCTTCTCCGTAATACCAGAGCACATCGGCAACAAAACGGCCCTGCTGCATAAGGAAACAGCTTCTGGAAAGATAATCTATCCAATATTTGGCATAGGGAGCCCAGGTATCGTGACGGTTGAACCACTGCCCGTAGCCCAGAAGATCAAGACCCGGTTTATGAGCATCCGAGGGCTGATGTGAACTCTCGTGGATAATGAAGCGGTTTGCACCGTTGCTAAGGGCGACGTGAGCCGTGTGTCTGATATTTCCGGGATAGTAGTTCCAGGCATTCTCTGAGCGCCCGGAAACCGTAAACGACTCTACGGCCACAAGGTTCTGTCCGTAAATATGGGCCACCGAGGCAGACTCGCGAATATCTGCGCTGCTCATCTCGTGCGTGGTTCCATTTACCCAGATAGCGGCCATAGGCACGGTAGAGCCCTTCTTAAGGTCCATTCCGTCCCCGATAAATACGCGACCGTTTTCCTGAGCCTCTATATAACGTCCCTTGAGTTTATACTCCTTAAGAATTTCGGTAAGATAATCGTAGTTGGCGGCCAGCATAGAACCTATGGTAGCCCTCCAGTCAAAGAGGAACTGCTCGCTGCGGGCCGTGCTCTGGACAATCTCTCCGGTAAGCACCGGGAGCCAGGGAATAAGGTCGTAGCAGTGTTCTTTTTTAAAGGTCTCACGCAGGGTGGGAGTCCAGGTCATCTGACCGGCCTCATAACTATCAATCAAAAGATAAGAAATGCCCCTTTGGCCCAAAAGACCTCCCGACGCCTCCTTGTACATACCAAGGTATTGGTGAAAGTAATCTTTCCAGGCCTCCCTGTCAAGTTTGTCCACCTCCAGTCCGGTAGCCTCCGGTGAGGCCGGATGATTCTTTTTCCCGGTAAGTGTGGCCCCGAAGCGATATATCCGCCATCTACCCTCCGGAACAGACCAGGTAAGATTCCCGTCTTTTGCAAAGGTTGTAAGGTCGATGGTTTCCGTAGCGGGAGCCGTGGCTTCCGGGGTTATAAAGGCTGCAAAATCATAGGGGGCGGCAAAGCCGGCCTTCTCCTCTGAATGATTTATCTTGCTTACAGTAAAAAGATTGAACTCGTTTATCCTAAGTTCCTTATCTGCACGGGGATAATTAACCGCAAAGCGGAAGTAGCGGGCCTTTGTGTCTGGAACATCTATAGTCTGGGTGAGCAGGATTCCCGTAGGAACGCGGCATATCTCTTCCCAGGAGTTGCCGTCGTCGCTGCACAGCAGAGCATTGTCGTAATTGGCATCTCTCATACCCCAGATACTTCTTGTAGGAAGGCCGCAGACGCTAAGTGCCTTAATGGTTACAGGCTCCGGGAAAGAATATTGCAGCCATCTCTTGCCAGTGCTCTCTTCCGGGATAAGAATACCGCCGTCCGACAAATCCCCATTTGTAAGGGCCTCAAGGGAGAACGCTCCCCCGCTGCAACTAAGTTCTGCTCCCAAGTCGGCAAGAGACTTGTCTTCCTGCGGGATACGCACGGCCACCACAGCAACGTCCCTGTACCAGGGCTCTCCGTTCTTTTCAAGTTCTGTATTCTGGTACTTTCCTACCTGAGTGTAAGGCTGGGGAAGGCTGATGGTTTTTTCCACCCCCTCTCCTTTGACCTCCAGGGTACTCCAGGAGAGTTTTTTCATTGCATTCTCCGGCTTAACCCAGGGGCCTCCGGTCGAGCTCCATCCGGGAGCCGATGCTATGGCAACCTCCATTCCAAGAGAATCTGCATAACCGATTGCATACCTGAAGGCATCCTTCCAGCTGTCAGACATATAAGGAACGTGTTCTACTATGGTTTTTCCGCCCATAGTGCCGCCGGCATCAAACTGCTGAAAGCCTGCTATGCCGCTGACCGCCATCCAGTCCAAATCCTTCTTGATACCCTCCTTGGAGATATTCCCGTCCATCCAATGCCACCACACTCTTGCGCGGGCCTCTTTGGGAGGATTGGCAAAAGCCTCCAATAATGAAGGCTTTTCGTCAGAGGGTAAATCCAAAACTATTTTGTAATTTCCTGGAGCATACTCTTTTTGCTCTTCCTGGCCGGGCAGCGTTACCAGAGCCCTGGAAGGAATGGTAAACTCCCAAATCCACTTGTCCCCGTCGTACCGCCAGTGGCTCTTGATAAGGCCGGAGGCAGAATTGTACTCTGCCTTGACAAAACCAAGCCTTCTGTCCGGCACGGGCTTAAGGATGACAGTCTGGAATCCGGGCTCTTCCGTAGAAGTTGCAATGCCTGCCACGGTCTGCCAGATCCACTGGCAAACGGCGCCATAGGCATAGTGATTAAAGCTGTTCATTCCCTGAGGGCCCATACCGGACTCAAGGGTATAGCTGTTCCAGCGCTCCCAGATAGTAGTTGCTCCGTTATCTATGGAATAGAGCCAGCTGGGGTTCTTCCTTTGGAAGAGAAGGTCGTAGGCAACATCGGTCATGCCATTCTCCGTAAGGGTTCCCATAAGAATGGAAGTCCCCAGGAATCCCGTCTGCAGACATCCGTCGTGGTCCAGGAAGTTCTGCCTCAGTCTCTCCAGCATAGCCTCCCTGGCCTGTCCCTGTACAAGGTCGTTCTTAAGGGCAAAGAGGGCCGGAGTCTGCATAGTATTAAGTATAGGAGTCTTGAAGGTGCCGTCTTCGTTAAGGAAGGTCTCCTTAAGATAAGCCCTTGCCTCCTGCTGCATTGCCTCGTATTTGGAAGCATCCCTGCCTGTATTGACGGCCATGTCCCTCATCATTCCGGCATCAATCGCCCAGTAAGAAGCAGAAAGATACTTCCAGTAAACAATGGTCTCCGGCCTTAGAGTCCAACGGCCGCTGGCATCGCTGTAGTGCGAACGCCCGCCGCAACTCTCAAGAGGCTCGTAGCTTAGCCAGTCGGCCCACTGATAGTTGCCGTTTTCTGCAATCAGGGCCTCGTGGTCGTATTTTGTCTCGTTTACGTGAGACATAAAGTGCTCCATCGCCTCCCAGTTCTCATCTACGATAGACTTGTCTCCGAATTGCTTCCAGACAGTCCAGGGCACTATTATTCCGGCATCGGCCCAGCCAAGACGCATCATCTCGCTGCCATACTGTGCTTTGGGAGCAACTCCGGGGAAGCCCCCAAGAGGACTCTGGCTGTCGCGAAGATCCCTGGTCCACTTGTGGAAAAACCTGTCCGTGTTGGCAAAGAAGGTTCCTGTCTCCGTGAATACCTGAGTATCGGCAGTCCAGCCAAGACGCTCGTTACGCTGAGGGCAGTCTGTGGGCACGGACAGATAGTTGGACCTCTGGCCCCATACAGTATTGGAAATGAGACGGTTTACAAGGTCATCCCCAGTGGTGATGGTGCCGATTTCCATCTCCTTTTTAATAGAGGTGACAGGGATGGAAGTAATGGATTTAATCTGTACCGGCCCGTCCGTGGTGATGGTTACGAACCTGTAGCCAAAGAAGGTACATTCAGGGTGATAGGCCACGTAGTCTTCCTCTCCGGCAAAGGTATAGTAAAGACGCATGGCATTTACGGGAGTACGGAGGTTGGCTCTGTGTCCGCTGCCCTCCGGGCCGTCCATTCCCCTTGACTTGGCGCCGTTGCCGTCGTTCAGCAACTCGCAAGGCAGGCAGACCAGTTTGGTGCCGGCCGCAGCCTTAAAGACGAACGAGGGCACTGCCGACGCATTCTGTCCAAAGTCAACCTCTAGGGTTTCTCCGGGAGCAAGGTCTATGGTCTGGCCCTTCTTATATTCTCTTTTAATAACTACCTTTCCGTATTCCCCTTCTTTCCGGCCCTCTACTTCTTCCCAGACATACATTCTTACGGGGCTAAGCTCTAAATCTTTGCGGAGGCTGATTTCCGCACCCTGAGATGGCAGGATTTCGCCGGAGAATTCTGCGTTAATCTCCGGAGCCTTGAAGTCTGCCACGCGCTCATAGCCCGGAAGTTCCCTGGCGTCGTATTCCTCGCCGTCAAAAATGGCTGCGTGGGTAACGGGGCCGGCCACACCTGCTTTCCACTGCTCAGTGTCTGTTCCTATCAGTTCTCTGGAACCATCGGCATAAACAAGTTCCAAAACTGCGCGGAACGCGCATTTGGTCCCGTTCATACCCTTCTGGCCACCGGGGGTCATAATCTTGTCTGCCCACCAGCCGGGGGTTACCTGTGCAGAGAGTACGTTTTTCTCTCCGTTTCCCTTGGCAAAGGCCTTGGAAATGTCGTACGTGAATGAATACTTTGTCTTTTGCGGATGGGTGAAGCCTGGCTTCAAGAAATCGTCGCCCACCTTTCTGCCGTTAAGGTAGAGGGTGTAGACGCCAAGGCCGGCGGTCATCCATTTTGCGCTTACCACCTTGGCCTTGTTGCTGTTTTCCAGGACAAACCAGGAGGCTCCGTCTGCAGAACGGCATTCGGGAACGTCGCCGTTGTTGGTAATGTCTGTCATTATCGGTGCATCCACCGCCGAAATCCACGAAGATACATCCCACGAGCCGGCCTCCAAGCAACCGGTACGAACTCCTACCGTCGTAGAAGAATCGGTGCCGCAGGAAGTAAGTATTTCTGCGGCACTAATCATTAAGACTTGGAGATAAAAGCTGAATCTTTTCATATTCTCCCTTATTATGTTTTTTTGTGGAGATGGGCGGACTCGAACCGCCGTCCAAACACCGCACCCGGCGGCTTTCTACAAGCTTATTCTTCCTTTGATTTTAGAGGAGGGGCTGCCGGAAGACGGGCCACCGAACCCTTAGCCTTTGAATCTTAGCCGGTTTTAAAGGCGTCCACCGGTGCGTCCCGCTCTTGATGATACCCCTGGGCCGGAAAATAGCGGGCGGAAGTTCCGAGGGATACTCGTCGGCGACGCAGCCTTGGCGTCGCGGATTAAGCTAATAGACTTGGTCTAATTAGGCAGCGAGTGCATAGTTGTTGTTGCCAACTGAATTTTCGAGGGTCGGGATTAACGGGCCGCCCCACAGCGCCCGGCTTGCTTACCGACAGACATCGATGCTGTCAAAACCAAAACATCCCCAATCGCGGTGCAAATTTACTGTTTTTTGAGCAATTTGCACCGCATTGTCATCAATTTTCGTAATTCTCCGTTATTTCTATATTGGTCTGATTGTTTCCCTGACCAGTCTGATTGTTTTGCCCGGTCTGGTTGTTGCTTGGCTTGCCTTCCGAACTGTTGTTGGGCTTGTTGCCGCTGCCGCTGTTTGGCTTGTTTTCATCTGCGGCATCGGGCTTATTGTTCTCATTGGCCTGGTCTATCTTACCTCCCTGATCGGCCGCTGAAGATCCTCCCTGGGGAGGCTGGCTGGCTGTCGCAGGCTGGGTAGAAGGCTGAGATGAGCCCTGAGAAGCGCCCTGTGAAGGCTTGGGCGGTTTGTTGGCCTGATTACCGCTGTTAGCAGCCTGAGGCTTTGGCGGCTTGTTGCCCTGGACCTCTGTAGGTGCCGGACCGGGTTCTGTAGTACCCTTTCCGCCTCCCATAAGGAGAAGGGCCAGGACTGTTGCAACCACAATGGAAATAACCACGCTTATTACAATTACCATTTTATTCTTTCCCCCTTTAGGCGCGGGCTTTACGGGCGGTGCCGCAGGCCTTGAAGGAGCCGGAGCAGGTTGCGGTGCGGGAGCGGGGGCCGGTTGCGGTGCCGGCTGAGGTGCGGGAGCGGGGGCCGGAACTACGGCAGGGGCCTCGGGACCCTCTACCAGTTCGCAGAGAATACAGGTTACGTTGTCGTACCAGTCTGCCTCCTGAGCGGCTTTCCAGAGAGCCTCCCTGCACTGAGTAGGGGTCTGTCTGGAATCCGCTATGATGTCCTGCATTGTCTTGTCGCGCAGAACTCCGCTAAGGCCGTCGCTGTTAAGCATAAGTATATCCCCCTTATATATAGGGAAGGTGTGGCTGTCTGCCTTTGCTGCCTTGGAAGGGTCTCCCAGAGAGCGGGTAATTACGTTGCCGTAGGGATGGCCAAAGGCCTCGTCGGCTGTAATCTTGCCGGCATCCACAAGGCTCTGAACATAAGAATGGTCCTTTGATACCTGGCGTAATCCTATGGAAGGACGGAACAGATATGCGCGGCTGTCTCCGCACCAGGTAACCGTAGCCTCGTTTCCGCAGAGCCATATCATAATGATGGTGCTGCCCATCCCGGAGCATTCGGGGTCTGCGGCAGCCTTTTCCTTAATGGCAGTATCGGCCTGGACCACAACCTTTTCCATAAAGGCTTCCCTGGCCTGGTAGGACGATGCGTCCAGGGACTGGGCCTCCTCTGAGCAAAACATTGCCTGTGCGGTAGAAACTGCAATCTGTGAGGCCACCTCGCCGGCATTCATTCCACCCATACCGTCGGCCACCATAAGCAGAGTGCCGTGAGGGCCGAGTTCCAGTACGGCGTCCGGGACAAAGGGCTCCGGAGAAAGTCCGGGAAGTAAAAGCATATTGTCCTCGTTCCCGTACAAGGGAGCTATGTCATTCTTTTTTCCGGCAGGATCACTGCAAGCTGTAAGTCTGTACTTAATCTCTGTCATATCTGTAATTTTCTAATTCATTGTGTTGTTATCCCAGGTTCCGCTGGTAATGGAGCCGGAGTCGGAGATATAGAAACCTGAGCCTTTTCTTACGCCTTCCGACCAAAAACCGAACCAAGCGCCGCCGTCGTGCCACAGATACAGGCCGAATCCATAAGGACGGGTACCATCCGTTTCACCCACGAACAGGTCTCCGTTGTTGTACTCTATAACCAACATAGGAGAGGTAACGGAGAAATGAGGATAATCATTTTCCGGTTTATTGTTAGAGAAACTGCCAATGTAAAGCATATTTCCGTTTTCGTCATATACGCGGCCGCTTGTCTTTTTGTCATTTGAATAATAGCCGGCAAAGAACTGTCCGCCCTCTGCTCCAGTGAGCTCGTATCCGTCGGGACAGAAGTACATTGCGCCCCCGTCAAAATCCCCACGGGACCATTTGCCAATGTAAATGGTATTATCGGTCCAAGAATAAATACCCCATCCGTGCCTGTTACCGTTGGAATCCCTTTCTCCAAGGTAACGGTCGCCACCGCTAAGGACAGTTGCATTCCTCATAAGGTCTTTGAACATTCTTTCCCACTTTCCGCCTCTGATGGGAGTTGTCCTTCCGCCCTGGTTATAAGAGGAATTGTTGTTGCTCCCGGAGCCATAGCCGCTGCCGGAAGAACCACTGCCGGAAGAGCTGCTGCCGGTACCGGAGTACACGTGGAAGGACTTGCTGAAGAGCCTCTTGTTCTTGTACCAGAACTCCATCGTATAGGTACCCTCCGAATACGTACCGCCGCCGGAATTACCCCAGCCCAGCAGTTCTACGGTGTTGGAACTGCCGGTTTGCGCTGTAAACTCCGAGCTGTAGGTGTATCCGTTGGGGGACGAGCCGGAGAACAGCATATCTCCGTCCGGCTTAAGAACCTTTACGTTTATCTTTACGCTCTTGCTCGTTGACAGGTGAGAGGTATATGTAATTTTAGGCTTTATATATTTAATCTTTCCGGCATAGAGGGATGAACCGTAAGAATCAATGACAGTTCCGTCATTGGTGACGTTGCAGAATACGGCATTTGTAATCTCCAGGGTAACTATCTGCTCCTCGCAGCGTTTAATCCAAAGATCAAGCTCGTTGTCGGCAGGCTTGTCCGGGCAGGACTTTGCCGCCACGAACTGATTCTTGGCCTCTGCATACTTGCCGTGGTTAAAGAGGCTGAGACCTTTTTTGAAGGTAACATCGTAACAACTCTGAATCACAGTGGTTTCCCCGGGGACTTCCTGGGCGTAAACAGCTGCGACACAGAAGAAAAACGAGAGTAATAATACAAGTTTCTGTTTCATAGCTTACAGGTCTTTTGCTCTGTTAAGTTTAGCTACTTTCTCATCTACCTTTCTGGCATAATCGTAATTTCCGGCAGCGCGCTGGGCCTTGGCGGCCTCGTCCCAGGCCATGGCGGCAGAAGCAGCCTTGCGCTTAAGGACAGTAAGGATTGCGCTGCCTTTTTTGTATCTCTTGTCGTCAGGATAAGTATTCTCATAACTGCTTACCCTGGCATAGGCATCTATTGCAGCGATAAGAGGGTCTATCTTGTTGTTTGCGCCAAGGTTCACAAGGGAATCTACCTGGCGGCAGGCAGCCTCGTACTGGGGCAGGTCAACATCGGCCTGATTGGTTGACAGACTTGGCAGAAGAAGGATTGCACCTACTCCCAGGCCGGCGGCAACTACAAAACAAATAAGGACTACAAGCCAGGTTTTCTTCTTCTTGGGCTTTGGTCCATAGGGTTCGAATGATGATTTAGGGGCCGATGGTGCCTTGGGCGGAGCCTGCTTTGCAGGCATTTTGTCCATCTCCGGGACATTTGAGGCCGATACTATCACTGTGGACTCCAGACGATTGTCCTGTACAGGTATCCTGGCCGGCGGTGCGGGTGCAGGAGCAGGAGCGGGTGCAGGAGCAGAAGCCGGTGCAGGAGCAGGAGCCGGTGCAGGAGCTGGTGCGGGTGCAGGAGCTGGCCTGCGTGCCTGGCTGACATCGGTCTTGGGCATATTGGACTCCGGAACACCAACCATAAGGCGGGTTGCAGGTTCTTCTTTCTTGGGAGCCGGAGCCGATGCGGGTTTAGGGCCGGGGGTAGGAATGGATGTAGGAGCCGGATCGGCCGAAGGTGCAGGTGCAGGCTTTTTGTCAGGAATATGATTCCAGGACGGGTAAGCCTCCCTCCCGGACACCTTAGCCGACGCAAACGCGTGGAGCGCCGCTGCCTGAGGACGATCCCAAGGCTCCATTGCAAGGCAGTCCCTTATTACACGCTTGAGGTCGTCCGAATAATCTCCCTTAATTTGGGGAACATCGGCGCCGCGGCCAAGCATTATGCCGCCCTGCCCGAAGAAAGGCAGTTCACCAACTGCAATCTCATAAAGAGTTGCGCCAAGGGCCCAAATATCGGTAGCTTTGATGGAAACAGGTTCGGAAGTGAACATCTCCGGGCCCATATAGGACAGGGCTCCGCCAAGAGTTTCGCCGGCATCGGCATTGCGCCTTAAGGTGCTGCGCATATTAGTGCTTATGCCAAAGTCCGTTATAACAAAGTTACCCGCAAAATCCCGGAGGATATTGTCCGGCTTAATGTCGTGATGCACCACATCTACGGAATGCAGGTAAGCCAGGCCGGAACTCACATCCATAATGAGTTTCCAAAGGAGAGGCTCGTCGCACTTGCCAATCAGGGACGTGGAAGAGTCCGGGCAATAAGGCATCACCAGGAAAGGTCTGCGGCCGTCCGTATCAAAGTGGGTGGCGTGCAGAAGATTGGGGTGATTAAGATTATAGGCATTGCGGAATTCCGCCTTGAATTCCTCTATACCCCTGTCGTCCAGGGCAATGTAAATTTTTAGAGCTACATCTATGTCCAGCTGCGTGTCCTTTGCAAGCCAGACTTCGCCAAAGGACCCGCGGCCCTTTTCTTCCAGCAGAGCATAACGCCCGCCGAACAATGATCCCTTTACTAGTTCCTGTTCCATATGCTAAGTATTCTGATTATCTAGTATCCTTCTACCCTTAATTTTACGTCTCCCAAAGAGATGATATCCCCGGGGCCTATGGGCATTGCCTCCTCAAGAGCCTCGGAAGAATTTACATAAGTTCCGTTTAGAGACTGAACCCACTTTCTTTCTGCGGGATTCCACTGTCCGTCCCTAATGTACCACTGGCCGGACACAGGGTCCTTTTCCAGGGTGCAATGCCTTCTGGAAATATAACAGCTCTGAATCTCCTTGATAGGTATTCCCCCGTTGGGACTGCCGTCCGTACGGCCCATGGGAATAAGCCAGCGGCCGCTCTGAAGGCACTGGTCAAGATAATAAACAGCCCCGTACTCCTCTCCCTGCATCACTCTTAGCAGCAAGCCGTTTACAACCCTCATATAGGCCTTGTCCTCTCCTCTGAGAGAATCCATCAAACCTCCCGGGATAAGATCCCGCACCTGGGCGGCGCTCTGCAGGCGCTGTTTGAAGTCCGGCTGCAGGCAGCCCTCTATAAGAGGCGCCCAAGCGGCCCCGCCGGGAACGGCGTTAAGTTGCTCCCTGTCCCAGTTACCCGTACTGCTGTTTGTCAGGTAGGTATGAAGGGTCTCCATCGACATTGGTCCAAATGGGAGCTGACCGGTAATGATTTCGTACATCATCACCCCGAAGGAGAAGATATCTGTCGTGGGAAGAACGGTGGCCTGGCTGCCACGCGGAGGATTAAGCTGCTCCGGAGGCATATAGGGATAGGTCCCGAAAAGCTGCTGAGGGCCGCCGCCGGCCGCACGCTCCGTCATCCTCTTGTTGCGGTCTCCGGAAATGCCAAAGTCTGTTAGAACGGCTGTACCGTCCTCCCTTATAAGCACGTTCTCCGGCTTAAGGTCCCTGTGAACCTTGCCGCTTGCGTGAAGATCCGACAATCCCCCAAGAATCTGCCTTGCAAGCACGGCCCAGTCTACGTCGTGATTAAGGGCATAGGTCTTAAGGTCTCCGCCGGAGTAAAGCTCCATAAGAATGAAGGGATTGCCCAAGACCTCTCCGTAAGAATAGGAATGGGCCAGATACTGGCTGTCTATACGCCCGGTGTCGAACTCCATCTTGAAGCGGTTGCGCAGGTTTTCACATTCTGCGGCCGATACCTTCCAGAGCTTCAGTATCTTTAGGGCATATTCCCTCCCTTCCGTGTTGCGGACACGGTAAACATCGCCGAAGGTACCTCCGCCAAGATGTGTAACAATAGTGAGGCAGCCGTCAACTATATCTCCGGGATTGAATATGCACTGCTGGGGAACCATTATACCTTGAATTTGAATAGTCTGTTACCAAGAAGGATTACATCCCCGTCCTTGAGCTCTCTTGGCTCGCTCAGGTAGATGAAGGTAGTCTTGAGGGAACTGCCGTCGGATATAATCCACTTACCATCCTTATTTACGATTTCTGCCTGTACTTTGGATGTAATGCTGGAATTGTCCGGCTCTGTGTTGGCCCTGTTAAGCACAACCTTCTCTCCCACATAACTGATTCTTCCTGCCGGATTGTCCTCTCCTGCCATATTCACCGGCTCAAGAGAGAAAGACGGCCCGCCTGCCGCAGGAATTTCTGTCTTGACGGGTTCCTGAGGAGCCTGCCCCTGGATAGGAGACAAGGTTCCGCCGGCATGGCCCCTTCCGGGGATGGGGGTGCCGCAGCTGGGGCACACCGGGCCTGGATTAGACAGGGGATAACCGCAGTTCCCGCAAAAAGCCGGTTTAACCGGGGGCTGGGGAGCAGGAATCACCACCAGCTTTGTTCCGCATTTTTCGCAATGCACATTGGAGGGAGCATTGTCCCAACCGCAATTAGTACAAATCATATGATATTTTTACTTCCTATCGTGTTATCCACAAATTTACAAAATTATTTTGTACTTTTGCAATAGTAATATAAAACGCATTTCAATTTGGCTTAATTATGAAAAAATCAATCCGTTTCACCGCCCTGGCCTTAGTGTCGGCCTCCCTGTTTCTGGCCTGTGGCAAAAATTCAGAACCAGTTAACAAAGAAGAACAAAAGCCAGAGGAGGAAACCCAGCAGCCGGTAACTCATCCCAGTTTCTACTATGGGGCAGACGTTAGCTGGGCCTCTGAAATGGAGCACGACGGCAAGACCTTCAAAAATGCTTCCGGCACAACCCAGGATATCTTTGTAATTCTGAAAGGACTTGGACAGAACATTACAAGACTTAGAGTTTGGGTAGATCCTTCCCGCGGCGGCTGGTGCGGATACGACGACGTTCTTGCAAAGGCCAAGAGAGCCAAGGCTGCCGGCCTGGAGATTATGATAGACTTTCATTACAGCGACTTCTTTGCAGACCCCGGCCGTCAGGACACCCCTGCCGCCTGGCAGAGCCTCAACCACGCAAACCTGGTTACAAGGGTGAACGACTACACCAAGGAAGTGCTTACGGGACTTAAACAGCAGGGCATCACTCCTTCCTATGTTCAGGTTGGAAACGAGACAAGGGTTGGAATGCTGTGGCCGGACGGAAAAATAGCCAATACAGGAATTGTCAGCAACTACTCCAACTACGCAGAGCTTAGCAACGCCGGCTACGACGCAGTAAAGGCCATCTTCCCCGAGGCCAAGGTTATAGTTCATCTTAACAACGCCTATCAGGACCTTGAATGGTGGTTCAGCAACTTTACCAACGCCGGAGGCAAAATGGACGTAATCGGCCTTTCCCACTATCCCCAGGGAATTAGTGGAAAAACCTGGCAGCAGGCAAACGACGGAGCAATTGACAACATAAACAACCTTATAAACAAGTTTAACAAAGATGTATTTGTAGTGGAGACAGGTATCAAAAACGACAATCTGTCAGAAGGCGTGACGATACTTACAGACTTCATTACAAAAATACGCCAGATAAGCCGCTGTAAAGGCATACTTTACTGGGAGCCTGAGGTTTACGGATGGTGGAAGCCCGCCATCTACACCACACTTGGCTGGAACGCCTACGATATGGGAGTATTCAACAGCGACGGCTCTCCCTCCGATGTAGTAAAACTCTTTAAACCCGCACAGTAATAAAAGAGACCAAAGACATACTGCTTCAGAGCATTAGACTAGGGACGGAACTCAGCACAAGACAGCAGTTCCGTCTTACTATGTTGCTCTGTGGCCCGGCCATAATAGCCCAACTGGCCTCCGTGATGCTACAGTTCATAGACGCATCGATGGTGGGCAGCCTGGGATCCAATCCGGCCGCATCGATAGGTCTCATAGCCACAACCACATGGCTCTTCGGAGGCTTTCTGTTTGCATCCTGCCAGGGCTTTTCCGTGCAGGTAGCCCACCTCATAGGTTCCAACGACTTCCAGGGCGCAAGACAGGTTTTCAGAGAGGCTATCACCTCCTGCGTAAGCCTTAGCGTAGTCCTGGCCCTGTGCGGCCTGCTCATAAGCCCCCACCTTCCCCAATGGCTTGGCGGCAGTGAAGAAATAATAAGGGACGCCTCCCGCTACTTCTTCATCTTCTGCCTGGCCCTCCCCTTTATGCAGATTACCTGGCTGGGCGGCACAATGCTGCAATGCAGCGGCAATATGAAACTGCCCGGAATTCTGGACGTAGTAATGTGCCTTCTGGACGTCATATTCAACTTCTTCCTGATCTTCCCCACAAGGCAGATTCACCTTCTGGGCGCGGACATAACGGTACCCGGAGCGGGGATGGGAGTTACCGGAGCCGCCCTTGGAACCGGAATAGCGATGGCCATAACAGCCGTCCTGATGATGTGGTTCTCTGCCGTACGTTCTCCGGAGCTGAATATCTTTAAAGAAAGGGGCAGCTTCCGGCCCAAGGCACGCACCCTGAAGAACGCCTTTGGCATAACGGGGCCCATGTGGCTGCAGAACGCCGCAATGCGCGGGGCTCACATAGCAGGAACAATAATAGTAGCACCCCTGGGGCCGATAGCCCTTGCAGCCAACAACTTTGCTATCACCGCCGAAGGCTTTTGCTATATGCCCGGTTATGGTATGGCCGATGCTGCCACAACCCTCGTGGGACAAAGCCTTGGCGCTGCCAGAAAGCGGCTTGCCCGCAGTTTTGCCAAAGTAACCATTTTTTCCGGCGTGGCCATGATGACCTTCCTGGCCATCATTATGTTCATCCTGGCGCCCCAGATTATGTCCATCCTTAGCAACGACCCCGACGTTGTATCCATGGGCGCGTATGTCCTTAGGATAGAGGCCTTTGCAGAAACAATGTACGCCGCATCAATAGTTGCCTACGGTGCCTGCATCGGTGCCGGAGACACCATTATCCCAAGTATTCTTAATTTTGCAGGTATGTGGATTGTACGGATTGGCCTTTCCCTCTGGCTTACAAGAGGCTGCGGCTGGGGCCTGGAAGGATACTGGGTACCAATGTGCATAGAACTTAACCTCAGAGGAATCCTCTTCCTCTTCAGGATAAAAGGTGACGGTTGGATGAAGAAAAACTTAGTATCAGGATTCCAGAAGACTTAAATGATAACCTTCATCTTTCCGACCATTTTCCCGGTTAGGGTTGCGAAGCAACAGGGAGAAAAGATAAATGGTTATCTTTGGATAAATTTGAATTAAAATGACAGAAGACTTAAATGATAACCTTCATCTTTTCGACCATTTACCCGGCTAGGGTCGCGCAAGCGACAGGGAGAAAAGATGAAGGGTTATCATTGGATAAATTTGAATTAAAATGACAGAAGATAATCTTTATCTTTTCGACCATTTACCCGGCTAGGGTCGCGAAGCGACAGGGAGAAAAGATAAATGGTTATCTTTGGATAAATTTGGATTAAAATGACAGAAGACTTAAATGATAACCTTCATCTTTTCGACCATTTACCCGGCTAGGGTCGCGTAAGCGACAGGGAGAAAAGATAAAGGATTATCTTCCCAAAATTAAGAATTTATAGAACTATTATATGGAAAAAGAAATCATAAGGAACTGTGAATTTGGCGGCGAACGCCCCCTCTACTGCAAACACCACCTCCAGCTGGAAAACGTAATAATACACGCCGGAGAATCTGCCCTGAAGGAAACCTCCGACATCACAGCTACAGGTTGCCGCTTCGAAGGAAAATACCCCCTCTGGTGCTGCGACGGCTTTACCGTAAAAAACTGCATCTTCACTGTAGGAGCCAGAGCCGCCCTCTGGTACTCCAAAAACCTTGCGATGGAAGACACTATAGTAGACGCGCCCAAAATGTTCCGCGAAATGAACGGAATCAAGATAAGGAACGTAATTATAGGAGCCGCCTCAGAAACCTTCTGGCACTGCTCCGCGATAGAAGCCCGCGACCTTGTAGCAGAAAGAGCAGACTACATATTCATGAACTGCAGCGACATAGTCCTTCACAACTTCCGCCTAAGCGGCAACTACTCCTTCCAATGGAGCAAAAACGTAGAAATCCACGACTCCGTCCTGGACACCAAAGACGCCTTCTGGGAAACAGAAAACATAACAGTCTACGACTCGGTAATTAACGGCGAATTCCTTGGCTGGCACTCCAAAAACCTAAGGCTAGTCCGCTGCAAAATAGGCGGCAGCCAGCCCCTCTGCTATGCAGAAAACCTAATTCTGGAAGACTGCACCTTCCTTCCCGACGCCGACCTAGCCTTTGAATACTCCAGCGTAGAAGCAACTGTAAACGGACACATCACCTCCGTAAAGAACCCCAAAAGCGGCTTTATCAAAGCCGGATCTATCGGAGAGATAATAATAGACCAAAACATAAAGGCCCCCGCCTCTTGCAAGATTACTACGGACCGATAGTTACAAACCAACTTACAGGGAATAAAGAGCCGACGGCTCTGTTCTGGGAAGGGGTTGCAGAAGAAGCGACCCCTTTTCTATGCCGATACCCTCCAAAGCCTGAAGAGAAGCATTATAGGCGGCCTTGGGGGTATTATTATTCTCGCTAAGATGGCAAAGAAAAACAGCCTTGAGCCCAGGATGCCAGATACGAGTCAGAGCCAGGGCACACTCATCATTGCTAAGATGCCCGTTTCCACCGCAAATCCTCATCTTAAGCTCGTGAGGATAAGGCCCTCCCATAAGCATATCCACATCGTAATTAGACTCTATCACCACCACCTCTGCCTGAGACGCCAGAGACACGGCCTCGTCCGTTATCCGGCCGGCATCGGTCATAATGAAAAACTTACGCCCCGCGGCCGCAATTGCAAACCCGCAGGTATGCGTAGCATCGTGCGGAACCGTAAAATAGCGCACCAGCATACCGCCCACGTCGTTCCACTCCCCCTGGGCAAGATACTTCCTGCAACCGGAGATATAATCTGCGGTAAAGGTATGGCGGGAGAGAGCCTCGTGCAGCCTGGCCGACGCATATACAGGCTTACCCAGCCTCTTGCAATAAGAACCCAGGTTGCGGATATGGTCAAGATGATCGTGGGTTACCAGGATGGCCGATACTTTCTCAAGGGAGAGCGAGTTTGCAAGCATTACTTTCTTCAGAGACCTTATGGAAATCCCAGCATCTATGAGCACGGCCGCACCGCCACACTCCAGATAATAACAGTTCCCGCAGCTGCCGCTGGTAAAACTTAGGAATTTAAGGGCTCTGTCGGTACTACTTGTCATCCTTCTCCTCGCAATATCGGCTTATAACATTGTAAGCATCGGCAATACCAAGCTCGCCGGCATAAGATAAATCAATACATCCCTTCTCCTTATCTTTAAGATAGATAAGCACAAGCCCGCGGTTAAAGTAAGCATCGCCCAAAGCAGGATAGAGCTTGATAGCCCTGGAATAGCTGTCTATGGCCTCTACAAGCTTGGAAGACAGGCACAGGAGATTCCCCAGATTAAAATGGATATAAGGGAATTCCGGCATAATGGCAGCCGCCTCTTCAAGGTCAGAGAGAGCATCTGAATAGTCGTAACTATGGCTTACACCCTCCTTTACCCTGGCCCTTGTGGTACCACGGTCGTCCATCGTAAGAGTCTGCACATTGCTCTCTATGGAAGAAAGGAAGTCTATCATCTCTGCCCTTAGCACTCCTCGGTTCATAAGATAGAAGGCCTTGTAGAATTTCCCGTATCGATCCCCCTCGGAAGACTTGGTTACTGCCTGTCCGTAAAGGGCCAGCGCGGCATTGAACTGTCTGGAAGACAGCTCGTAAAGAGCCTTGGCAAAGTCTCCCTCCCCCGGCCGGGCCTTAGCGGCAGCCTGGGCAAGATCCGTATAATCCACCACGGCGGAACTGTCGCGGGAAGTTAGCGCCAAAGGAACCGGAGACTCCCGGAGGAACTTATCCAGAAGGGCATTCTCGTACCTCTGGCTAAGTGCAATCATACCAAGATTCCTGTCCTTTGCAAGCACAAACTTGTACAAAGGCCGCAGGCGTATGTCCACATCCCGGTGCTGCAGAAGCTCGTCATCGAAGTCCTTCTTGGCAAAATCTGCATCCAGCGAGAGCAGAGAGCTGTATTTACGGGTAGTATCGGCAAATGAGCCCTCGGACACAGAGGTCTTGTCCCTGTACTCGGCTATCTTTTTCTGGGCCGTATCGTAGTCCATCTTTGCCAGAGCATACTCGCCCATCTGCCTAAGGGCATAGGACCTGTTCATATAGGCCTTGGCAAAATCCGGATATATTTCTATGGCTTTGTCGTAGTCTTCTATAGCATCCTGCCACCTTTCCATCTGCAGGAAGAAAGAGGCACGGTTAAAATAGGCCAGTACATTCCGGGGATTGATATTAAGCACCCTGTCCATATCTTCCAGAGCCTGCTGATAGTTCCCCGTTATGGCATAGATAAGACTCCTGTTGTAGAGAGTGAGTGCATTTCCCGGCTCGTCTCTGAGGACACGGTCCAAATCCTGCATTGCAAGATTGTAATCGTTTGTCTCGTAATACATAAGAGCCCTGTTAAAATAGGCAAAGGTAGAAGTAGAGTCAAGGGCAATTGCCTTGTTCATATCCTCTATTGCCTTCTTGTAATCTCCCTGGAGCGCAAGAAGACGGCCCCTGCGCACAAAACCCTCGGGCTCGAACTTATCCAGTTTTATAGCCTTGTTGTAATCTGACATAGCCTTAAGCGTATCTCCCATATAGAGATAGCTGGCTCCCCTGTTAAGGAAGGCTGCAGGATCCTTGGGCTGTTTGCGTATGTACCAGTCAAAGTCTGCTACGGCCTCCTGGAAACGCTGGGCCAGGAAGTAGGTTACTCCGCGGCTGAAATAAAGCCCCTCGTAGCCCGGACGCAGAGCCAGGGCCTGCTCATAGTCAGAGAGTGCAGCCTCGTAATCCCCGTAACGGCTCTTTGTAATGGCCCTGTAGTGATAGCCCGACGTAAAAATAGGATTAAGGCGGACAGATTTGTCAAAGTCCTTCTGGGCACCGCGGACATCACCCAAATTGTATTTGGCTATGCCCCTGTAAAAGAAGGTCCAATAGTCTGTACTGTCTATTCTGGCAAGAATGTTGAAGTTTTCTATACTCTGGGCATATTTACCGTCGGCAAGCGCCTGGCGGCCCCTCATATAGAAGACTTCCCTATCGTACTGAGCACTGAGGCTCAGACACGAAAGCAGGAAAATTGTCGCAGAAAGGAAGTATTTTAAAAAAAACTTCATAATATGCCCGAATTTCACTATTTTTGACAGATTGTGCAAATATAAGAAACAGTTTTGATTTTATTTAAAAATATCGGTCTTATCGTCACCTGTCTTTTGCTGGGGACGGCTGTTTCACCTGCCGAGGCAAGGCCTATGCGCCTGGATATTTCAGAGCAGGCCCGCCTTTGCATCACAGAGAAAAAACTGGCCCTTGCCATTGAGTTTCTGTCCGATTCGCTGTGCGCCGGAAGAGGAGCCGGGACGGTTGGGGCGGCAGAAACAGCCTCCTGGCTGCAGCGCCGGTTTGCCAAGTTCGGGCTGGTGCCTTCCGGCCCGTCTTATCAGCACAGCTTTGCCCTTAGCGGCGGCTCTGCCGGACGCAACGTGATAGGCATAGCCAAGGGCTGTGACAGTCCGGCAAAAAAATACATACTTGTAATGGCAAGTTATGACGGGCTTGGAATCAGAGGCGGAAAGATTTATCCCGGAGCAGACAGCAACGGCTCCGGAGTTGCCGCGCTTTTGAGCCTGGCCAAGATGATGGCCCTCTCCAGAAGTCTGGGCCGCGAATACGAGGCAGATGTTATATTTGCAGCCCTGGATGCCAAGTATATGAGTTTTGCAGGCTCCAATGCGCTGTGGCAGGAGCTGGCCGCCGGCACGCTTAAAGACGCCCATGGCCGTACGATATCCAGAAAAGAAATAGTAATAGTTATCAATCTGGACCAGGTAGGAAGTTCTCTGAGCCCCCTTAAGTCCGGACGCAAAGACTATATCATAGCCCTTAACGGAGGTTTTGCCACAAAGGAACTGGCCCAGGCCAACAAGAGTAAGGGCACGGGCCTGGAGATGTCTCACGACTACTACGGCAGCCCTGATTTTACCAACGTATTTTACCACCGCACCGGAGACCACAAGGTCTTTGCAGAGCACGGAATGCCGGTGGTTTTATTCACCTCAGGAATAACAGACAATAACAATAAACTTACCGATACCCTTGAAAACCTGGACCTTCCGGTACTAAAGAAGAGAATTTACCTTATATGGAATTTTACGGAGAAGATGGCAGGTATAAAAAAGCAGGGGTAAGCAAATCCTTAGCCAGATGAGAGAATTTTGGAAAGTACTTAAGCGATATGTAAAACCATACAGGTCCTACCTTGGAGGAAGCTTGCTGCTGAATATGTTTTCTGCACTGTTCAACGTATTCTCTTTCTCCCTTATTATACCGATGCTGCAGATTCTGTTCAAGATTAACGACGCGGTATATGCCTTCATTCCCTGGGACGATGCAGCCCACAGCTTTAAGGAAAAGATAATAAACAATGCCTACTACTGGGTAACCCAGCTTATGGAGTCTATCGGAGCCTCCAAGACACTGCTCATTCTCTGCCTGCTCCTGGGGCTTATGACCCTGCTTAAGACAGCCTGCTACTTTGGTGCCGCCGGAGTTATGGTACCTATCCGTACCGGCGTGCTGAGGGACCTGCGCATGCAGCTGTACAACAAGATACTGGCTCTCCCGCTGGGCTTTTTCTCACAGGAAAGAAGGGGCGACATCATTGCCCGAATGAGCGGCGACGTAAACGAGGTAGAGAACTCCATCATGAGTTCCCTGGATATGCTTATCAAGAACCCCATTCTCATAGTATTCTACTTTGCAACGCTGATTTTCATCAGCTGGGAGCTCACCCTCTTTACCATTGTGGTTGTCCCGGTGCTGGGATGGGTTATGGGCGTAATTGGCAAGCAGCTCAAGAGAAAGTCCCTCCTGGCCCAGGAGATGTGGAGCGACACCATGTCCCAGGTAGAGGAAACCCTGGGCGGCCTAAGGGTAATAAAGGCCTTCGTGGCAGAAAAGAGTATGAAGGGCAGATTTTCCGATACTACCGACGCCCTGCGCAGCAAGACGGCAAAGGTGGCCATAAGGCAATCCCTCGCCCACCCTATGAGCGAGTTTCTGGGGACCCTGCTCATAGCCATAGTGCTCTGGTTCGGAGGCTCGCTCATCCTTAGCGAGCGTGCGCCCATAGACGCATCCACCTTCATATTCTATATGGTGATACTTTATAGCATCATCAACCCGCTTAAAGATTTCTCTAAGGCAACCTATGCAATACCCAAGGGTCTTGCATCGATGGAAAGAATAGACAAGATTCTGAATGCCCCGAACCCTATCACTGAACCGGCAGAGCCGGTCAAGATAAGCGGGCTCAAAGAAAGTATCAGCCTGGAAAACGTAGCCTTCTGCTACGAAAACGGGCATAAGGTTCTGGAGGGCATCGACATAAAAATAGAAAAAGGAAAGACCATTGCCATCGTGGGAGAGTCGGGTGCCGGAAAATCTACGCTCGTAGACCTGATACCCCGGTTCTACGATGTTACATCGGGGGCCGTTAAGATTGACGGGGTGGATATCAGGGACCTGCGGACCTCCGACCTGCGAAGCCTGATTGGCTATGTAAACCAGGAGCCTATCCTGTTCAACGATACCATATTCAACAACATAGCCTTTGGCATTGCCGGTGCTGACAAGGAAAAGGTAATAGAGGCCGCCAAGATTGCCAACGCCCACGAATTCATAATGGAAAAGGAAGAGGGGTACAATACCAATATCGGCGACCGTGGAATGAAACTGTCCGGTGGCCAGAGGCAGAGGCTATCCATAGCCAGGGCCATTCTTAAGAACCCGCCCATTCTAATTCTGGACGAGGCCACGGCTTCGCTGGATACGGAGTCCGAGAGGCTTGTGCAGGAGGCTCTGGACAGGCTTATGTCTAACCGCACCACCATTGCCATAGCCCACAGGCTTTCCACGATTAAGAATTCTGACGAGATTCTGGTAATGAAGGAGGGGCACATTGTAGAAAGAGGCCGCCACGACGAGCTTATTGCCCTGGGCGGTTATTATAAGAAACTTAATGACATGCAAAGCTTATGACACTTCATATCCCGTACATAGAAGGACTTGACAAACTTTCGCTTACCTCGCTTGACCTTACTCTTGAAGAGCACGGGGCCAAGGCCGACATTAACCGCGTAAACTGGCCCGAGGGCTTTCCCTACAAGCCGGCCTGCTACGTTGCAGCGGCTCACGACGGAGAGAATCTGGCGCTCCTCTTTCACGTAAGAGGCCTGGATTTAAGGGCGATGGAGACAGAGGATAACGGCAGAATGTGGGAGGACAGCTGCGTGGAATTCTTTGTCCAGGACCCCGCCGGAGATAAGTACTACAACTTTGAGCTGAACTGCGCCGGAGTACTTCTGGCCTGCGAAGGCGCGGGCAGGGAGGGCCGTCTGCGCAGGGATGCATCCGTTCTTGGAGCCATAAAAAGGTACTCTACGATAGAGGGTGCTCCTTTCCAGATTCTTGGCGATATCTGCACCTGGTCTGCAGGAATGCTTATTCCCCTTAGGTTCTTCGGGGCCGCTCCCGGCCAGACCCTGAGGGCTAATTTCTATAAATGCGGGGACAGGACGGCTCACGTACACTTCCTCTCCTGGAACCCCATAGACCTTCCCAAACCGGACTTCCACAGGCCGGAGTTTTTTGGAGAAATAACACTGGACAAATAAAATGATTATGACCGCAGAAAAAAAACGAAACATATACGTACTTGTACTCATAGTTTACCTTGCGCTTGTGGGCTGGCTCTGCTTTGGAGATTTTTCATCGGCCCCCACGGTAACGGAAAACTTCCTTGGCATCCCCACGGATAAAATAATACATTTCCTAATGTTTCTTCCCTTCCCGCTCATTTTGGCGGGAATATTCAATGGCAAGACCAGCAGACCTGTTAATTCACTGTTGATAATTCTGGCATTTTTCCTTGCAGGCTGCATCCTGGCCGCCGGCACCGAGATTGGCCAGCATCTTACAGGTTACAGGGTGGCCGATTCTTCTGACTTTTTAGCCGACGGCCTGGGCCTTGCCGTCGGTTCCTTACTGGCCCTTATCTATGATTTGAAATACAAACTTCAGCATGATTAGAAAGTCTATATCTTCCCTTATTATAGGCGTATCTCTCTCTTGCACTGCAGCCTTTGCCCAGAGTGGGATTGTAGAAGATTTTAAGGAAGCCTGCGACTCCCTGTCCACACTTATCAAAGAAAGGACCTCCGTAAGACCCAATCTAAGATTAAGGTCGGTCACAAAAAAAGGCAAGACTTTGGATTTTAGGTTTAACGAAAACCTGGGAGATATTTCCTGGCAGGCAGAAGATATTACCTGGCTTCGAGCAGAGTTTAAAAACCTTTTCCCGGAAGCATACAAAAGCTATTCCGTAGGTAAGCTCTTCGCCAGAAGCATTCCAATTGAAGAACTGGTTACCCCGGAGCTCACCTACCTGGGAGCACCGGCAAAGACAAAATACAAGGAGAAAGACCGCAAGAACAAGCCTATGGTAGAGCGACAGGGCGCCAAGGCTTTTGACAAAGGCCTTTACGGAAGGCACATAGCGCTTTGGCAGAGCCACGGCCGCTATTACGAGGAAGCAACCCGCCGCTGGGAGTGGCAGCGCTCCGTGAACCTTACCACGGTAGAAGATCTGTACACCCAAAGCTACGTACTCCCCTTCCTAATTCCCATGCTGGAAAACGCAGGAGCCTACGTAATGACTCCAAGGGAGAGAGACACCCAGAGATACGAGGTAGTCTGCGACAACGACCCCGCCTTCAAGGGCCCCCGCACCGGACTTATGCGCCGTCAGGGGCACTACAGCGAGAAAGGCGCCTGGGACGATGCCGGTGAAGGCTTTGCAGACCATAAGCCCTTCTACATAGGAGACGAGAATCCCTTCACAATGGGTTCCGCCAGGGTAGCCCCTACAACGGACAAGGCTCCCACTGCCCAGGCCACCTGGATTCCCGACATCCCCCAAAAAGGAGAATACTCCGTTTACGTATCCTACAAGACCTTGGAAAAGAGCACTTCCAAGGCCCATTACACCGTGTATCACCGCGGAGGAGTAACATCCTTCCTGGTTAACCAGACTATGGGAGGAGGCACCTGGATTTATCTTGGCACCTTTGAGTTTGATACCGATGGTTCCTGGGGCGTGGTGCTTGACAACGGAGGCGAAAAAGGCCGTCTTGTAACCGCAGACGCCGTAAGGTTCGGAGGCGGAATGGGCAAAATTGCCCGCGGCAACGCCGATGAGCCCACCAAATACTGGACAATCTCCGGAATGCCGGCCTATATGGAAGGTGCGCTTTACAATATGCAGTACAGCGGTATGGACACCACCGTTACACGGGGTTGGGACAACGACTACACCAACGACTACGCCGGCAGGGGCGCCTGGGTAACCTTCCTTACAGGAGGTTCGGATGTAAATCCCAAGCAGAAACAAGGTCTGGGCATTCCCTTCGACCTCTCACTTGCCTTCCACTCAGACGCAGGAATGACCCCCGACGACTCCACCGTTGGCACGCTGGCAATCTACACCCTTAAGTGCGACGACAGCCGCAAACTCCCCAGCGGAGAAGACCGTATGACGGCAAGGGAGTACACAGACTACGTGCAGACCCAGATTTGCAGCGACGTGCGCGCCCTCCACGACTCTCTCTGGTCCAGAAGGCAGCTTTGGGACAGGTCTTACAGCGAATCCCGTACTACATCGGTACCCGGAATGCTGCTGGAGATTCTCTCTCACCAGAACTTTGCTGATATGAAATACGGTCTGGACCCTGCCTTCCGATTTACCGTCAGCCGCGCTGTATATAAAGGAATGTTAAAATACCTGGCAAACCGCTATGGCAAGCCATACGTGGTGCAGCCCCTCCCGGTTAACTCCTTCAGCGCAATGTTCAGCGCAGAGGACAAGGTCTACCTTAGCTGGAAACCTACCCAGGACGACATAGAACCCACGGCCGTACCCACAGGCTACATTATATATACAAGGGTGGACGATGGTCCCTGGACAGAGCTTCTTACTCTGAGCGGAGAACAAACCCGGGGCTTCGAGCTCACAGTAGACAAGGGACACATCCATTCCTTCAAGGTGTGTGCATACAACGACGGCGGCATAAGCTTCCCCTCCGAAGTTCTGGCAGTAGGTACACCGGAAGAGGGTTACTCGGAAACAGTTCTCATAGTAAACAACTTCACCAGAGTTTCCTCTGCCGCCTGGTTCGATACTCCCACCTATGCAGGCTTCGATTCCAAACTGGACAACGGCGTACCATATATAAAGGAGATTAACTACACCGGATCCATGTACAGGTTCGACCGCCAGATTCCCTGGACCGATGATGACAATCAGGGGTACGGAGCTTCTTATACCGATGAGGCCGGAAAACAGGTTGCAGGCAACACCTTCGACTACACCTACATTCACGGAAGGACTCTTATGGAGCTTGGAGTGCGCTTCTGCTCCAGAAGCACTGCGGCCTTCCAGGCCGATGGCGCCCCGTTAGAAATATGTACCCTGGACATTATTTGCGGAAAACAGGTAACCGTATGCTCCGGCCGCCCCGGCGCCTCTGAAGACAGATTTGCAGTCTTCCCCGAGGCTCTTCAGAACAGCATCCGTTCTTTCTGTGACAGCGGAGGCAATGTACTTATTTCCGGCGCGAACATTGGCACGGATGTCTGGGACCGGGTTTATCCAGTAAATAAGGATTCTGTAGCCACGCTTAAGGCGAAGGATTTTGTAACCAGCGTTCTTGGCTATAAGTGGATTACCAACTATGCCTCCAAAACAGCCAATGTAAAGGCTCTCAGGAATACAGTTATCTCCGATGTCCCGGAAAACCTTTCCTTTGACTTTGTAAATTACCTTAACGAGGATATTTACTGCGTAGAGACTCCCGATGGGCTCCTTCCTGCAAACGACCATGCGGCAATCTTCCTCCGCTACACAGACACTAACGTAGGTGCAGGAATAGCTTATAAAGGGAAGGGCTACAGGGTAGTAAGCCTGGGCTTCCCTCTGGAAGTGATTAAATGCGACAAAAAGCGCAGCATCCTGATGAATGCCGCGCTGGAATTCTTTAACAAATAAGACCTAGAAGTTTATTCCCACGTGAGCGTGCATATGCCACTGAGTCTGGTCAAAACTAAAGCGGGATGCATAGTGGTAGGACTGGTATCCGTCTGCCACGGCGGTAATTGCCAGGAAAACATTTCCTATTCTTCTTACAACGGCAAAATTGCCCGAGTAGGTGACGGACGGTCTCTTGAATGTTTCTGACATGTGGTACTTATCTACATCCAGATAGGAACTGTTATATACCACAAAACGCGGAATAACCGTAAATGATACCAGCCAGTCTTTGGCAGGCACGTAATTGTAGCCATAGCCCACGCCCACGGATATAATGCTAGAGTTGATGCTGATGTCCGGCTCGTCGAATCCACGGTCCGGCACACTTGTGTGTAATCTGTCAAAATTAGCGCTCAACAAGAGGCTTCCCGAACTCTTTTTCTGGATATAGGCCTGCCCTATACCTGCAGGATATGAGTAATGCTTATGGTTTAAAACCCCATAGGCATTAATCATAAAAAATTTCATTGAAGGGTCTCCGTAGGCAATCTCGTGCCTTTGACTGTTAAGGCGGGAATAACCGGACAGAGAATTAATTTTATAGTACCCCACATCCAGGCCCAGGAAATTTCCGTTAAGGGTAAGAGTAAAACGGGTATCGTTATTCTTGGAATTGGCAAACGGATTAAATGTGAAGCCAACGGCCAGACCATAGGCACCTACGGTAATGGTGTTGTTCCACATATTCTCAGATTTAATCTTTGTACGGAAATTACGGTTCTGCTCGCCGAGTTCGCTTCCGCGGGTTCCAAGGTAAGTACCCATCATATTCTCACTTAACCTTACACAGAAAACCCCGGGAGGTGCCTCATAAAAAGACGTGTCTCTTGTATGAGCATACTCGTACAAGGCCTTTATTCCGGTGAACCTGGCGAAGGATTTAAGCCCGTCCAAAAGCCAAAAAGAGTTCTGAGCCCCCGCCACATAGCAAGAGAGACTCAGAACTAATATGATAAATGACTTTTTAAGCTTCACTAGACAACTTTATCTTCGGTAACAGGCTTTACTGGCGGAACTTCCACATCCACCTTCTCTACAGGATGAATGGCATACTGGGAAGAAATTTTGTCAAATTCCTTTGCGTCCATCATCTGGCACTTGCCTGTAAACTTGGCATCAATTTCTACCTGAAGTTTTGAGAAGGAAAGGTCGCTTTCTACGAAGCATCCTGCCTTGAGAGACAGAGTGTCACGTACAAAAATACTTCCGCCGTTCATTTTTCCGCTGAAATCAATGTTGTTGCAATAAACACTTCCCTTTACAGTTGCGTTCTCGCCCACAACCACTCTGCCGGAAGAGTAAAGAATGCCATCAAAATTACCGTCAATTCTTACGTCATTAGCCGTAGAAAGAGTACCCTTGAAAGTAGCACCAAAGGCAATGCGGTTTACATCATTTATACTCATGGTTTTTTCTGTTTCGATGAATAATGGTTTGCTGATTAACGTATAAGATTCTTCATTAGAAGCAATCTTACTGCTCTTTTGCCTGAACATCATTTGACTTTACCTCACTAGTCTTAACATTTCTTACCGGAGCGGTCCCAGAGGCTATTCTCTCAAATTCTGCATCGTCGATAGGCTTGCAGTTACCTTTAAGTTTAGCATCCAAGTCTACCTGAAGTCTCTTGAAACGGAGATCTCCGTTAACGCTGCAGCTAGGCTTAAGAACAAGTGTTTCCTTGACATAGAAGGTTCCACCGGACATAGTACCGCTGAAATCTACGTCATTGCAGATAAGGTCACCCTTCAGGACTGCTTTTTCTCCTGTTACCAGGCGTCCTTTAGTGTTAATCCTTCCATCGAAAAAACCATCTACGCGAATGTCACTGGCAGATGTGATTTCCCCCTTGAATACGGTACCGGAAGCAATCCGGCTAACATCGTTGACGTTGTTTTCCATAACTAATCTGAATATGTTACTTTATTATGTCTCTATACTATACAAGTCCTTTTCCGTGACAGTTCTTATACTTCTTGCCGCTTCCGCAAGGGCAAGGATCATTGCGTCCTATCTTCTTCTCTGCCACTACCGGAGTATTGCTCTTCTGCTCTCCGTTTGTCGTAAGTTCACTGCGTGAAGTCCTCATCTGAGTCATATCTGTCCTGCGGGGCTGGGCCGGGCGGGATGCCTGCTGGCCGTCGCTCAGAGGAATGAACGCACGAAGAAGGAAGGAAAGCACGTCACGGTTAAGCGTATCCAGCATATCCGCAAACAGGTTGTAACTCTCCAGTTTGTAAACCACCAGCGGGTCTTTCTGCTCATACGCTGCATTCTGCACACTCTGCTTAAGGTCGTCCATATCACGGAGGTGCTGCTTCCAGTGCTCGTCAATCTGCCAGAGGATTATGGTCTTGCTAAGGGTCTTGGCTATCTCGCGGCCCTCTGTATTGTAAGCCTTCTCCAGATTAACGTGAATGTTAATCATCTTGCGGCCGTCAGAGATAGGAATGGCAATGTTCTCGTACATAGAACCCTGCTTCTGGTAAATATCCTTTATGAAAGGATAGACCTTGGTCACCATATTATCCATTCTGCGGTTGTAAACCTCCTCCATATGGGCGAAGAGTTTGTCACAGATATCATTTGGCGAAGCGTGCTCGTAGAAGTCCTTGTCGAATCCCGGATCCATTGAAAGCTGGCTCATAAGATAGGACATAAACTCCTCATACTCCATTCCCTGAGTCTTGTCAAGAATACGGGAAGCAGTATCAAGCATCATATTCATAACGTCAATCTCTATCCTCTCTCCGGAAAGAGCGTTATGACGGCGGGAGTAGATTGCCTCTCTCTGATGATTCATAACATCGTCGTACTCCAGCAATCTCTTTCTTATACCGAAGTTGTTCTCCTCTACCTTTCTCTGGGCCTTTTCTATGCTCTTGGAAAGCATATTGTTCTCCAGGGCATCCTGCTCTGTCATTCCAAGGCGGTCTACCACGGAAGCAATTCTCTCGGACCCAAAGATACGCATAAGCTTATCCTCAAGCGAAACGTAGAATACAGAGGAGCCCTGGTCTCCCTGACGGCCTGCACGGCCCCTGAGCTGACGGTCTACACGACGGCTGTCGTGACGCTCAGTACCTATGATGGCAAGGCCTCCGGCCTTCTTCACCTCCGGTGAAAGTTTGATATCGGTACCACGGCCAGCCATATTTGTGGCGATGGTTACAGTACTTGTCTGTCCGGCCTTGGCTACAATCTCTGCCTCACGGGCGTGCTGCTTGGCATTAAGCACATCGTGCTTGATACCGCGCATACGGAGCATACGGCTAAGGAGCTCCGATGTCTCCACGTCAGTAGTACCCACCAGAACCGGGCGGCCGGCCTCTACGAGTTCCTGAATAT
>CACYGW010000003.1 GCA_902774045.1 uncultured Bacteroidia bacterium | reverse complement strand
CAGAAGGGCTAAATAGGTCTCTTTGAACGGGGAATTTTTACTTAGAATTTCCTGTTTCAATCGGTACTTCCTTGTTCTTACTGATTCGGGGGAAACCCCAAGAATAATGGAAATGGTTTTTAAGGAGAAGTCCATAAACAGAAAAGAATAAAGCCGGTATGATTCTTCGCTGTGGCCTGGGCAATCCTGCCTTAACTTAGACATTATGTTGTTAAATTCTTCATTAACTATTAATTCTGCTTTTGACGGAATAGTGTCATTTACAATCAGTTCGGTTAAACTTTTTTTAATCTCATCATAGATCTTATCTTGTTTTCTCTTGGCAGAGGGCTCAAGATAGGATGCGCATAAATTATGTAAAACTCTGAATTGTTTTTTATTGTTAATCAAATACTTCTGTTGAAGAATGGTCATATCGGATTTTAGGGATTCTATTTGCTCTATTCTGCTTATCCATCTCTTCCTCCTTAGATAGAAAGCCCATATTATTCCGATAATAATAATGATGGCTGCAAAGAGAGTTATCACCTTTTCTTGTCGCTCTTTTATAAGGTTTAGAGATACACCTTTTGCCTTTTCTTCGTAATAACTGCTGCGTGCTCTCTCCAAGGACTGGCGACACTTGCTTATTATAATTGAATCCTGTCCTTTAAGAGCGTATTCAAAGTACCTGAGGGCTTCTTTATAATTACCTTTGTGCTTATTGATTTTATAGCACCAGTCTGCCAACGCTTGATTTGTATGCGAATTGATTGTGTACTTACTTAACTTTCCCAGTAGTTTTTCCGATTCTTCTCGTCTGCCGGCTTTTTCTAAGGCATACGCATGTATGAAATAATCTTCTATAGTTGGCTTTCCGCGATATTTATTTCTGGAGGTCTTGAAGATTTCAATGCTTCTCTCCGGCTCAGGAATTGGTTTTTTGATTGCAAGCACTTTTGCATACTGCAAAAGATTTTTAGCATAAATAGCAGTATCGTATATCGGAGCCTGCATATAAACCTTGAAAAGACTGTCGGATTTTGCGTCGTCTCGATAATTATGATAATACATCGCCAATCTGGCTGTAACCTTCCATCGTCCTATACTGTCGTTCTGCTGGCAAGCATAATCAAAAGTCTTAAGGGTGTATTTTAATGCTTCTTCTGAATCATAGGAGCCAGAATATTCAAGACCCAGGGCGCTGCAAGTCATCTTTTTATATGTCAAATCGTTTGATTTGTCAAACAAATCAAACGCAACAGTAAAAGCGCGGATTGCTTCCGTACTGTTTTTTGCGTTATGCTGGATTCGGCCAAGGTAATAGTAAGTGCGGAGTTTCTGGTCTACGTTGCCGTGATGTTCGTAATAATCCAATGCAGGCTGTATAACTGCAATGTTTGTGGTATCTATGTAGTTCTTGTCCAGAGCCATCGCCATAAGCAATGAGTAATGGGCGCGAAGGGACTTGGAATTCAGAGCCAACGTGTCTATGCTTCTGAGTTCTGCAAGTGCGCTGTCTGGCTTCTGGATTATATAGCCATCTATATCGTCCAGTTGGTTTGTTATTTGTGTATTCTCGCAAGCCACACCTGTTGCTAAAACGCAACAGATGACAAGACTTATTCTTGGAAAAGCTTTCATACTCTGCGCCTGCTATTTATGGATACTATTTAGTTGAATATCCGGCGGGCAGTTTGAAGTTTGATGATACGGGAACTGTTTTAAGGTCTATGGAAGTGGCCTCTATGACGGTCTTTACGCCTTTGACCGTCTGTACCTTTTTAAGGACTACGCCCTCCCATACGTAGAACTGCATAGTGCTGTTAGAGTATATTGTGCAGGATTTGTCCAGAATCTTTCCGGTGCCGCTCTTTTTTAGCTTCAGGCGTTTCATAAGCGGGGTTGTAAGGTTGCGGAAATTCAGTTCTGCGTCCTTGGCCAGAGACGCCGTTTTTTTCTTGGTGTCCAGGGTGTAGGAGATATCGCCAATTACCAGGTAGAGCGAAGGCTCTGATGCCGGCTTCATCTTGAAATGACGGCGCTCAAGAGAACCATAGTTGTCGAACCATCTGGTCATTTCTCCGGTTTTCTGGCCTTCGGTAACCTTGTATTTTACAGTACCATATTTCTTGGTATATCGCTGCTTGGAGGCTGTAGTAGAAGTTGAGGAACTTCCGGAGTTCCCGGAGTTGGAGTAGTGATTGTTAATCTCCGACATAGGGATGCCAAACTTCTTGGCCATTTTCTCTATGTCAAATTGAGAAACGGCTACGTTTCCGCCGGAACCGGTGCTGCACATTTGGCCTGGCTTAAGCATTGTCTTCTTGCCGGTCTTTTTGCTTTTGGCCTCAACCTTTCCGGCAAAGAGATAACACTTGGAAACGCCATTCTTTTCCTCGAAGCCCACTATTGTGCCCTTAATTCCAAGAACGTGATGGGACATTTCAAGCTCCAGGCTCTTTCCCTGTACCAGTTTAGTGAAATTGCCCCAAAATGATCCGGCTATCATCTCAAGTTTGGTAACACGTGGAGTTTGCGTATGAATTAAGAGTTTGCTTTCTTCTTTCATTTCGAATCGTCCATACGCGCCAACACCCAGAACGCATCCGGAGTCTTCTTTTGTTCTTATGAGGTCGCATTCACATATTATGGTGTCGTACTCTGCATATTCATAGGCATCGTCATATTCCCATTTAGGACGTAGGGATACCTCTCCCCAAAGTTCATTGAATCTTATCCCGCTGTCTATCCTGTCGTGACTGGGCTCTTCATCGCAGTTGCACATTTCAGTGGGGGTAGAAGAGGAGGAGGAGGAAGATGAAGAAGAGGAGGACGTTCCTGAAGAGGTGGATTTAATTACATTCCAGAGAATTGTTATGGTAGTCCCGGAAGAAGCGCCATATGCGGCAATGCTTGTCTCCATTCCGGACGATTCTTTGCTCTCGGTGTCACTTAGCCTATATGTGATAGTTGCCTTGCCCTTTTCCCTAGACTTGATGGCGGTTCTATACCCTTCTCTAAAAAAATGATAGATATATACTTCTTCTATGCCGGCGGGAGCAGACACGATGCTGGCCGATACCGTAATTCTGGTTCCGTCCTCCACATCGCATTCATAAACCACACGATGCCCATCTTGCTCATACGTCTTGTTTTTGACAATGGCTCCTTGGATTTCATAACTAAGTTTCACATTGTTGTTGAGCGTAGTTATTGTTCCGTGTTCTCCGTTATTTTGAGCATAAGATACTATCTCTGCCCACGGCATTATCAACGCGATTGTAAGAAATAAAAGAGATAATTTTTTCATATTCAGTTTTTTAGTTCCGCTAATATAAAAAATTTTATTCAAATAATGATTTCTCGACTCAGCCCTACGGGCTTCGCTCGAAATGACAACTAAAAAAGCCAGCCGGGTAAAACCTGGCTGGCTTTTGGTCGGGATGATCCGACTCGAACGGACGACCCCTACGTCCCGAACGTAGTACGCTACCAACTGCGCTACATCCCGCTCCAAAAAAAAGAACTGCCCGGGAAGCAGTTCTCTAATCTCTAAAGCTTAAGCAAGCTTATTGATATATACTGCAATTCCACTCTTGAGGTTAGCAGCTTTGTTCTTGTGGATAACACCAATCTTTGCAAGCTTATCAATCATTGAATAAACCTTGGGGGCGTTCTCCTGAGCTGCCTTCTTGTCTGTGGTAGTACGGATGGCCCTGATGGCGTTCCTTGTTGTTTTTGCATAGTACTTATTATGCAATCTGTGCCTCTCGCTTTGGCGAATGCACTTTTGTGCAGATGCGTTATTTGCCATAATTTTTATTTTTTATATTTAGTAGTGGGTAGGAGAATCGAACTCCTATTGCGGGAATGAAAATCCCGAGTACTAACCGTTATACGAACCCACCGTCCGCCCCAAAAACGCAAGGGCGTTTCTTAGGGATTGCAAAGGTAGATAAAATTATCAATTCTGCAAAATATTTTTAATCTTCATTTCCCTTTGCCCAATCAAAAGAATAAATAATAGATTCTACCTCTCTTAGGTGCTGACGCTTATCCACAGAAGGTGCGTGAACAAAGGCATCCAGCACTATTATGCTCTTGCCATCCTTGCTGTAGAAGGAATGAGTAACGAAGGGGCCTCCCATCCATCCGCCGTGCACCTCCCACCAGCCACGCATCTGTGCAAACTGGCGTCCGCGGAACTTGATGTACTCCAGGGTAGGAGCCATAATGGACTCGTCCGTAATCATATAGCTACCCTCTGCACTGCTGGGAACATTCTCCTGCAGGAAACGATTCCTGTTATTGATGAGTTCCCTCATATCGAAGTCTTTCTCGTTGCCTATGGCAGGATACTTATAGACAAGAATATCTTTTAGTATTGATGCTGTATTATATGCAATCCAGATAAAATCTCCGGTATTCTTAAGCACCTGATAACCGTCAAGGAAGTGAGGCGAGCCACCTACCATCTCGGTTACAGCGGCGCTGGCAGAAAGATTCTCGTACTTGATACAGTTACGGATTATCCTGTCACGCTCTGCCTGCTCTATGGCCGACACTATTCTTTCCTGATTGTCCACAAGCAAGGAAAGAGCATTCTCCTTTGTAAAAGCGCTTATCTGCACCACGCACTGCGGCTGAGCCCAGGCATCGTTTACAAAAGCAACCTCTTCTCTCTGATTCTGAGGATTGATGTTGAAAATGATAATGTTACGATGCACTTTAAAAATATCCGCAAAGCCATTAGGAGTAACATTGGAGAGAGTAAAATACGGCTCTCTTATGGGAAGATAGGGGCAGTCTCCGCCAAGAATGTCACGAACAGCATTCCCAAGACTTCCCTGCCAATTATCGCGGTCTATGACTACGACAATCTCTCCGGCCTTTCCGCTTATGTTAGGCAGAAGGGCCTTGCCGCCGCTGCAAGAAACTGCACATACGAGCGCGGCAGCCATGAAAAATTTTGCAAACAAACGTCCCATAGTATTATCTTATTAATCGTGAAATGTCATTCCCACAAGCCAGAAGCATAAGCAGCATCAAAAGGATAAGGCCTACAATCTGGGCGACCATCAAAAACCTGTCGCTGGGCTTCCTGCCCGTAACCATCTCGAACAGCACAAAAGCGATATGCCCGCCGTCCAATGCCGGAATAGGCAAAAGATTCATTATGGCAAGAATCACCGACAGCAAGGTTGTTATCCGCAAAAATCGTTCCCAATCCCAACTAACCGGCATAGCCCCGGCCATCGTAATAAAACTACCCATAGACTTGTAAGCCCCGGTAGAAGGAGTTGCCAGCATACGAAGATCCCTCAGGTAATCTTTAATTATGCTGATGGTTTTGGAAAAACCTGCCGGAACGCTCTCCAGAAGAGAATACTGCTCCTGCTTTACAACATCTAAGGAAGCGTAGATATGAGCCCTTCCACTGCTGTCTGTCCTAACCGGGACAGAGATAGTATCGGCCCCGCGAATAACCCGGGCGGTCATCCTGGCAGAAGGATGCTCAAGGAAGAAGGCCCTGGTATCCTGGAAAAACTCTGTTTCTACCGTATCCACGCCAATAATCCTGTCCCCCTTCAGGAACCCAGCGCCATAATTGGGAGAGAAGGGAGGGATTGTATCAATCATAAACGGCAGGGCCAGGTCAAAGAAAGATTCGGTCTGTAACAATCGGCCAATATAACTACGGTCGATGTATACAGATACGGTGTCTCCGTCCCTTAGCACTACGGCCTTATGTACGTTTCGCCTTGCAATATCGGCCGGGAGGGAAAGGAAATCCCGGGGCACATAGTCGTCCAGACTAAGAATCCTATCCCCGGTCCTGAAGCCCATCTCCTCTGCAAGCGGGCTGGCATAAATGGCAGACTCGCTGTTGGGCACGTACTTGTCTCCCCATACCTTAAGGCTTACAATACCCAGAAGGACGGCAAAGATAAGGTTAAAGAGAACCCCGCCCGCCATTACCAGGAGCCTCTGCCAAGGCCTTTTGGAACGGAACTCCTCCGGAGAAGGCGGCATATCTACGTAGGACGTATCAAAAGACTCGTCTATCATTCCGTAAATCTTGCAGTAACCGCCAAGCGGCAGCCAGCCAATTCCGTACTCTGTCTGCTTGTCCTTAAGCGAGGGGAAAAGCCGTGAGAACCATCCCGTTTTGGTACTCAGGAGCTTGCGGCCTCCGATGTCAAAAAAAAGGAAAAACTTATCTACCCTTATCTTGAAGAGTTTGGCAAAGAAAAAATGTCCTCCCTCGTGAACGGCAATAAGAACAGACAGCGCAAGAAGCAGCTGCAGAAATTTAACCAGACTCAGATTCATACTCTCTCTCCTGTCTTTTTCATAATCTCTTCGTGAGTATCCACCAAATCCTCAAGCGAAGGCTTGGCAACGAAAGGCACTGTTTCCATAGCCTTGGAAATCAGGGCCGGGATATCGTAGAAATGTATTTTATCTTTAAGAAAAGCCGCAACCGCAACCTCGTTGGCCGCATTCATCGCGCAGGGAATGTTTCCCCCGCGGGAGACAGCCTCGTACGCAAGCGCCAGGCAAGGGAACTTATCCATATCGGGGGCCTCGAAGGTAAGCTTACCCATAGCCTTGAAGTCCAGCCTCTTGGAGTCCAGCGGAAGGCGGTGAGGGAAGCAAAGCGCAAACTGGATAGGCTCCCGCATATCCGGGCAGGCCATCTGCGCAAGCACGGCACCATCGGCATACTCCACCATGGAATGAATGACCGACTCCGGGTGAATCACAACCTCTATGTCCTCCGGGGCCATTTCGAACAGCCACTTGGCCTCTATCATCTCGAATCCCTTATTCATAAGGGTAGACGAGTCGATAGTGATTTTTGCCCCCATCGACCAGTTGGGATGCCTTAGGGCCTGGGCCGATGTTGCCTGGGCGATGGCTTCTTTTTCCCAGGTACGGAACGGGCCGCCGGAGCCGGTAAGCAGTATCTTCCTGATTCCGTTGCCGGCAGCACCCATTATGCACTGGAAAATGGCGGAATGCTCCGAGTCTACGGGCAGTATGGCTGCCCCGTACCTGCGGGCAAGGTCCATTATGAAATCGCCTCCGGCCACAAGAGTTTCCTTATTTGCCAGGGCGATGGTTTTACCGGCCTTTATGGCCGCCACGGTAGGCAGCATACCGCTGAAGCCCACCATTGCGGTTAGCACTATGTCTATGTTATCTCCCTGAACCAGGGACTCTACAGAGCTCATCCCGCCGAACACCTTTACGTCCGTACCGGAAAGTGCAGCAGCAAGAGCGGGGTATTTGGACTCGTTGCAGATTACTGCGGCGTTGGCGTCGAACTCTATTGCACTACGGGCAAGCTGCTCTACGTTCTCGTTGGCGCAAAGCAACTCTACATCGAACATATCCCTGTGCCTGGACACGACGTCCAGAGCCTGACGGCCTATGGAGCCAGTGGCCCCAAGGATTGCTATTCTCCTTTTTCCCATTTAGAAATTAATATAAGATGCCGGATTAACCGCTTCCCCCTTATACCAAATCTCTATCCTCAGAGTCTGCGGCTCTGCAGTATCGTCTATGCTTCCGCTTTGCATCATACCTACGGGAGCTCCGCCCTTAACCTTGTCGCCGGGCCTTACGATGGCACGGCCCGCACCCTTTAGGATGGATACAAGGTCGTTGCTGTGCTGGATAAGAATAGAGTATTTATAGTCGTCGCTCCAGGAGGCATCCATCACGGTGCCGTCAGAAAGGGCTAGGATAACGGAGTTGCCCGGAGCGGTAACTTCTGAATATGGATGTGTGAATTTGTCAAAAGAATGCGACACCAGGCCCTTGACGGGTGGGAAGAAGTGCATACCCTCGATAGGCAGTTTTCTCTCTTCTGAATTTAAACCGAACTGCTCTGCCTGGATGGCCGACGCCCTTAGCAGCGAGTCTTGCCTGGCCAGTGAATCTTTGTTTACATCTGCAGTCTGCTGAAGACTTATTTTAAGCAGGGAGTCGATGCTTAAGGGAGCCTGGCTCCCCTCCAGCACGCGCTTTAGGTTCTCTGTATAGAACTCCCACCTTGCGACAACGGACTCCAGGGAGTCTATGGTCATTGCATTTGTGGTGGCGGCCCTCTTCTGCTCTGCATTGGGATAGCCGGGGATGAGGCTGCGAAGTGGCGTTCTGGCCACGACCTGGAACAGAATGAGGAAGATTATTACCAGCGTAGATATAAGGGCATAAACCAGTTGCTGCTGCCTGCCCCTGAGTGCCCACAGCTCCTTGTGAGAGGCCTCGTCTATAAGGGACACCCTGAGTTTCCTTAATTTATGCTCTTTATTTTCTTTTGACATCTTTCAAGTATTTTGTAACTTTGTCACGATGGACAGGATTATAGGCATAGACTACGGAAGAAAGCGCACCGGCCTTGCGGCCAGCGATCCACTTGGCATCTTCGCTTCTGCCCTGGATACCATACCGTCTGCAAAGATAATAGATTATCTCAAAAATTACGCCGTATCGGAACGGATTATCCGCTTTGTTGTGGGATATCCTAAAAATATGAACGGAAGGCCATCGGAGGCTGCGGCCGATGTTGATGCATTTCTGCCGCTGCTCGCCAAGCACTTCCCGGGCGTACCTGTAGAGCTGGAAGACGAAAGGTTCACTTCCGTACTGGCCCACAGGGCAATGATAGATGGGGGTATGAAAGCAGCGGACCGCAGGGACAAGGCTTCGGTAGACAAGATAAGCGCCGCCATAATTCTGCAAAGCTGGATGGACAGGACCTCAGGTTCTTCGTGCGCGGTTAACCCGGATGCCGTGCCACCATCGGCAATGAACAAGAATACTAAAAAATCCAAAAGATGATTCAACCCATATACCTTTACGGTTCCGAGGTTTTGCGCCGCAAGTCAGAGGATGTTGACCTTGGCGACAAAGAAGGAATAAAAACGCTTGTGCAGAATTTGAAGGATACGCTTCAGGATTCAGAGGGATGCGGGCTTGCAGCGCCGCAGATTGGCGTTTCCAAGAGAGTGCTAATAGTTGACGGCACAGAGATGACAGACCCGTACGACTATCTTAAGGACTTCCGCCGCACACTTATAAACCCCAAAGTACTGGAAGAAAGCGAGAATACCGCCGTTTATAACGAGGGCTGCCTCAGCATCCCCGGCATCTATGCCGATGTCCGCCGGCCGGAGAGCATTACCGTAGAATATTACGACGAAGACCTTAAGAAGGTAACGGAGAAGTTCGACCGCTTTGCGTGCAGGATGATTCAGCACGAGCTCTCCCACCTGGAGGGAGACCTTTTCACGGACCACGTTGCGCCCATTCGCAAGAAGATGCTGGCCAGGAAGCTGGTTGGTATATCCACGGGCCGCGTAAGTACAAGATACAAATCTAAACTTAAATAAAATGGGAGCTTTTCACGCATACGACATCCGCGGAATCTACGGAGTAGACTGGAACCGCGAAATTGCCTATAAAGTAGGATATTTCATCCCCAAACTACTTGGTGCGGACAAGGTTCTGGTTGGCCGGGACTGCCGCGTGTCATCTGACGAGATTCACGATGCGGCTCTTCAGGGCATCTGTGATGCCGGAGCCGATGTTTACGATATCGGGCTAAGTTCAACCCCCATGGTGTATTTTGGCACGGCCAACTACGGGTTCGACGCCTCCATACAGATTACAGCATCCCACAACCCGGCAGAGTACAACGGAATGAAGGTATCCACCACCGGCGCACAGGCCGTAGGGTTCGATGCCGGTCTTGGCAAGATTAAGGCCTGGATAGACGAGGGCGTACCCACCCCGGTGGCCCCCGTACGCGGAAAGGTTTATACCAAGGAGATTCTGGCAGACTACATTGCCTATATGAAGAAGTTTGCAAAGGATATTAGTAACCTCACGGTTGCGATGGACCTGTCCAACGGCATGGCCAACCTCTTTGCAAAGGAAATATTCGGCACCGGCAGCAACATCCACTATCTCTTTGACTCCCTGGACGGAAGATTCCCCAACCACGAGCCCAACCCCCTGATTCACAAGAACGTTATCCCCCTGGAGGAACTTGTGGGCAAGGTAAAGGCCGATGTTGGCGTTATATATGATGGCGATGCCGACAGAGTTATGTTCGTGGACGAGAAGGGCGAATTTATCTCTCCGGACCTTATGATTGCCCTTATGGGCCGATACTTCGTGGGAGAGCGCGGTCTAAAGGGCATAGTGCTTCAGGACATCCGTTCTTCCAAGGCCGTGGGCGAGTATCTTGAGCCGATGGGCTGCGAGATGCGCACCTGGAAGGTGGGCCGCGCCTTTGCCGCAGCCAAACTGCGCGAGATAGACGGCGTATGGGGCGGCGAGCTTGCAGGCCACTATTATTTCCGCGATTTCTTCTACAGCGACAGCGGACTTCTGGCCTCCATGATAGTGCTTGGAATAGTTGCAGATCTTAAGAAAGAGGGCAAGACACTTAGCCAGGCAATAAAGGGAATCGTACGCTACAGGAACTCCGGAGAAATCAACTACCGCGTAGAGGACAAGGCCGGAGCGATGGATGCAGTGCGCGATTACTTTACCGCACAGGAGAAACCATCGGCCTTTATGGACTTTGACGGTTACAGGGTAGAATTCCCCACCTGGTGGTTCAACATCCGTCCTTCCAATACGGAACCTTACCTTAGATTTATTTGCGAAGCCTCTTCCGAGGAACTTCTTAAAGAAAAAATAGCTCTGACAGATAAACTTCTTAAAGAGCGTTTTGGTGCAGTAAGATAATGAAACTTAAACTAATTACAGCGCTTCTGGCGGGTGCTGTAGGCTCATTTTACGGCTTTTGCCAGCAGAGCACCCGCTTAGATAACAAACAGGAAAACCACATAACACTCCCCCGCCTCACGCACGAATCTGTGCCCTCTCTGGATGGCCGTACACACACCGTCCTTGATACGGTGGACACCCAGAGCCCCGGGGTTAAAATTGTCCTTTACGAAGACAGGACCTGGAAGTATATCCGCGACCCGGAGGCTGCGGCCAGGGCCGATATCTTCAATGACCACTGGGATACGGAGAGCGTGAACTCTTACAAGGATGTTCCGCTGGACTCGCTCCCGGACAGGATTCAGATATGGGTTGTGGATACTCTTAGCGAGTATCGCTGCCCTCATATTAGAAAGGTCTACTCTCCTTTTGGAATGAGACGCCGCAGACGCCACCAGGGAGTGGACCTGCCATATCCCAAGGGGACCCCGGTATATGTAGCTTTCTCCGGTAAAGTAAGGTATTCCAAATACATAAAGGGTTACGGAAACCTTATCGTGGTGCGTCACGAGAACGGGCTGGAGACCTACTACGCTCATCTGTCAGAAAGGCAGGTTGTGCCGGGCCAGTGGGTGAATGCCGGAGACCAGATAGGTCTTGGCGGAAGTACGGGGCGTTCTACGGGCTCGCATCTTCACTTCGAGACCAGATTCAAGGGATATGCCTTTGACCCTCAGTGGCTGATAGACTTCGAAACCGGAACGCTGCGTCACAGGCTCTTTGTGCTAAGGAAAAAGCATCTTAGCCCCTACAGCAAGTATGTCCCCGAGGACGAGATGGAAGAGTTTGAGATTCACTCCGAGGATTCCATCCAATATGCAGAGGAGGCCAGGCTTGCCGCAGAGGCTGCCGCAGCCAAGTATCACAAGATTAAGTCCGGCGATACCCTTGGCAGAATTGCAATGAAATACGGTACTTCTGTAAAGGCCATCTGCCGCCTTAATCAGGGGCTTACTCCAACCACCACCCTAAGGCTGGGACGGACGATAAGAGTCAAGTAAGTATCGGCCTAAAAAATAAAAGGAGGTGACCAAAAAGTCAAGTTGACTTAGGCCACCTCCTTCTTTTGGTTTATACTTCCTTATTAGAAGTTGTATTTTACCATAGTGAGAATACGGCTGTTGAACACCCAGTGGAGGTTGTTCTGAACCAGGCCCTTGGAATCCATTCCGGAGCCAAACTGGGTACCGGTGAGGTTGTATTCCAAAGCAAGGGTGAGTTTGCCCATATTGTAGGCGATGGTGGGGGTAAACCTTACCATCTGGCGCATATTGGAAGAGCCACTGGTGTTAAACCAATAACGGCTGCCAAAGTCTATGAGGTCCTCGCTTGTGCCAAGCAGTTTCATATAGCCAATCATACCCATTATCTGCCATTTCTTGCCGTACTGGGCAGAAATAAAGCTGGCGGTACTGCGCATAGGAGTGTACTCCCAGCTGCCGTCGGTATTCTCCTTGCTTACTCCGTAACCGGAAAGGAGGTTCATCTGCTCCCCTGCCTCTGCAAGTATTGATTTTGCCTTAATCTGGAAGCCGTTGCTGCCGGTGTACTGGATGTATACGAAGGGAGAAACGGTGGTAAGGCGGTCGCTTACGCTGCCGTTGGCATCTTTCCAACGGGGTTTGATGGAGAAAAGGTTGGCGCCTACCTTGGCTACAACACCGGCGGCGGGCTTGAAGGTAAGTCCTGCATAAAGCTCAGGCAGGATTCCGTACTTCATATAGTCTGCGCTCTTTCCGTCTGGGCCTGTGGGCAGGTACTGCATACCGTAGATAACACCGGCTGTAACAGTTGCCTTCTTTGCCATATTATAATTGAACATAATCTGGGGGCTCCTGTTAAAAGGAGTGAAGGGAGCGCCACTCTCAAGATTAACCATATGGGGCAGATCGGCAGCCATAGGATGCCAGGTCTGGCCTATGTTAAGCAGTATGGAGTTCTCTCCCTGAAGGCCCAGTCCGTCCCAGCCAAGGCCAACGTAAGCCTGACGCATACGAAGAACTGCAACGCTTCCGCTCTTGTTGTAAAAGTCTGCCTCTACCTTGCCGGTAACCTTCATTCCACCGTACTGGAAGCCTGTAATGTCAACTCCAAGACGGGTAGTAAGGGAAAGGAGACGGAAAGAAGCATTATCGTTAAGGTCCTTGCCCTCATCGGTATAACTCCTGTCCTTGGGGGTGTAGAAGTAAAGGTCGTCGGTGCCGGCCTTAACCTCGCGGCTGTCAAATATCGCATAATTGCGTATGAAGCCGTAGAGTTTAAACTTTACCTGGCTCTCTGTCTGTGCGCCCAGCGAAGTGCCGAGCGCAACCAGAGCTATAATTGATATGACTAACTTTTTCATATATCTTACTGTTTGAAGTAGATGTCAACCGGAACCTTGGCCCTTACGAGCTTGTCAATGTCGGCCTGCAGATCATCACCTACATTTGCATAATTGTTTACAAACTCGCCGGCGACAGCGGCATCGCCCTCTGCCTGAAGTTCAAGCACCTTGGCGACCAGAGTCCTGATAGCATCCTTAGCCTTTGCAAAGTCTATTTCGTAGGTCTTGGATGCAAGGTTATGGTTAAGGACGCCGTTTTCTGCAAGCCAGTTGTAAATAATGATGTTAGCCTTGCCGGTAGCGGAAGCTACGCCAAAGCGGGTAGAACGGAGCACGCTGGCAACGAAGGTTGCAACGGAGTTCCTGGCCTGGATGATGTCGGAAATCTGACCTTTTTCTATCATATCGCAGGCGAGCATAGTACCCATAGCGTTGGCCTTAACCTTCTCCAAGGTAAGAGCCTCTGTACCCAAAGCCTCAAGAACGGACTTGCCGGAGAATGTTTCCTTTACGCCAAGGCCCTGAGCAACCTCGCGGAATACGATGTTCCAGTAGAAGGCGTCGGCATCAAGATATACCTTGCTCTCGTCGGAGAGGAGCTGGACTCCGGAAGGATAAACGGTCTCTTTGTACTTAGCGCTTATCACGTTCTGGAAGAGGATGGTCCTTGTACCCTTTTCTTCCTGTACTTTCTCATCGTAAGGCAGGTTGACTGCGATAGTCTTGAACCCTGCATTTGCGTTACCTGCATAGTAGATAGCGTCGCAGGAGAAGATAGAAGAAGATGTTCCGGGAACGAACTTCTTGTACTTGTCGGCAACGGGGAGGCTGCTCTGCAGAGCAGGAAGCATAGCGTTGAACTTCTCCAATACTGCTGTACGGTACATATCCTTAAGCACTACGTAAGCGCCGAAGGAAGCCTTGCGGCCAAAGAGTTTGTCGTCCGTAACCTCGCTGGGGCCTATTACAAGGTCCATGCGGCTGTCGTTCATATTGAGCCAGGAAATATCGCTTGCATAGTAGTTATCGTTACGCAGAGCGTCTATCTTGGCAAGGAGGTACTCACGTACGCTGGCCTTGATGGTAGTGTCGGCTGCCTGCTGGAGATACTTGCAGATGTTGTCTATGTTCTTCTTGTAAGCATCGTGATACCATACGGTCTCAAGCGCGCCGGACTCGTTACGTACTATAATGGTGTAAGGGCTGTTCTTTGCAGGATCGTCAAAGGCCTCAAACTCCTCTGCGGTCATATCTGCAGGATAGAAGTTTGCACCCAGAGGACGTGCGCCTATGCCTTCTACGAAGGATGTGTCAGCCTTGCGGTCCCAAGGGCCATAGTTGATAGTGGCAAAGGTAAGGGCATCCTTGTTGTCCTTGAGCAGCTCCATAAGGGCGGCTTTGTCGCCGTAGCTCTGGGCCCAGTAAATCTTGTCGGCCTCTATTGCAGCCTTCTTGAAGAGCTCTATTACAACCTTTCCGTTAGGAGTAAGGGTCTGTGCAGACTCCGGAGTTACAAGAGCAACCTCTACGTACTCGTTGGAGAGTTTGTCTACCTGTTTGCTGTTGAACGGGAAGATGGTCGTGAGCCAGAAGAATCCGGCAACGAAACCAACCACACCTACGATAATGCCAACCTTTGCCATCTGCTTGGTCTCTACAAGACCGGTAGAAGATGCAATGGCGTTAGGAGGAGTGGATATAGGGAAGAGCATTGCTATGGAGGCGCAGACTGCCACGAAGGTAATCATAGCGTGGGTGCCGCCGAATGCAAAGAAGGAATCGTGGCTTGCAGCCTCAGGATCTGCCATACCCTCTGCTATCACGATAAGGATAGGGATAAGGAGGGCTGCAGTAGCGGAGTTGCTGATGAAGTTGGAAAGGAAGTAGCAAACCAGACCTGCTATAACGAGCACAAGTACAACTGACATTGAGCCGAAGGGGATGGCTTGGATGAGAACCTTTGCAAGACCGGTTCCCTGAAGGCAGGTACCAAGGGCGAAGCCGCCGGCAACCAGCCAGAGCACGCTCCAGTTAATTTGCTTGATGTCTTCTTTGGAGAAGATTCCGGTGCAGGTAAGAACGCCAAGAGGAATGAGTGCAACTACGTTGGAGTTGATTCCGGTAAGGGACTCGGTTGCCCAAAGGAGTATGGTGCCGATGAAGGTAACCCATACTACATTGGTCTTCCAGTCTCTCTTACGATTGCTCTCGGGAATCTCAAGGACTACCTTGTCGCTCTTGAAGGGGAAGAATATCTGGAGAAGTATCCAGGCAACAAAAATCATTATTGCAACGTAAGGTACCATACGTATCATCCACTCGCCAAAGGTAACCTCGTAGCCGGCATCGGCAAGGAATCTTACCGCGGTAGCATTGGGAGGGGTACCGATGGGGGTACCGATACCGCCAAGGTTGGCGGCGATAGGAATTGCCAGGGCCAGTCCTACCTTACCCTTGTCACCTTCTGGCAGAACTGCGAGCACAGGAGCCAGGAAGGCAAGCATCATGGCTGCGGTAGCTGTGTTGCTCATAAACATGGAGAAGATGGCAATTACTACCAGGAAGCCAAGGAGCACGAGTTTGGGTTTTGTGCCGAAGGGCTTGAGGAGTTTACGGGCCAATGTAACGTCCAGACCGTATTTCTCTGCCATGATGGCCAGCACGAAGCCGCCCAGGAAGAGCATAACGACAGGATCAGCAAAAGCCTTCATAATATCTGTATAGGTTACCAGCTGACCGTACTTAGGGTCACAGAGGAAACCTATACCCTTGTTGGACACTGCCAGCAAAGAGAATACGATAACCAAAAGTGATGTAGTCCAGTTTGGAATAATCTCAAACATCCACATCAATGCCGCAAACACAAAAAGTGCTATCACTCGCTGCTGAACAACAGTGAGGCCGGGGATTCCAAAGAATTCTACGGGGACGGCCAGAAGGAAGATTGTGACCAGGAGCACAATGGGCAGAAGGACACAAAACTTAAAGTTGAATTTAAACTTTCCCATTATTATTTAAATGTAATTACAATTCTATGTAAAAGCCCGCAAAATTAGCAACAATTTGCAGATAAAACAAAAAAGCCGCCCACAAAATGTAAGCGACTTTTTATAGAAAGAATTATAGTTTCTGTTAGATTGTGCCCTGCTCCAGCATAGCCTGTGCAACCTTCATGAATCCGGCGATATTTGCACCCTTTACATAGTCGATATGACCGTCCGGCTGAGTACCGAATTTAACGCACTGCTCGTGAATGGACTCCATAATGAAGTGAAGCTTCTCGTCAACCTCTTTTGCAGACCAGCTGATGTGGGAAGCGTTCTGGGTCATCTCAAGACCGGAGGTAGCAACACCACCTGCATTTACAGCCTTTCCGGGAGCGAAGAGGATACCGTTCTTCTGGAAGAAGTGGATAGCCTCAGGCTGGCAACCCATATTGGAAACCTCGCAGCAGCACCAGCAACCGTTGGCAACGAGTTCTTTTGCATCATCCTCGCTGAGCTCATTCTGGAATGCGCAAGGGAGAGCGATGTCTACAGGAATGCTCCAAGCCTTCTTTCCGGCTGTGAACTGAGCCTTGCCGGGGAACTTGGTTGCCATATCCTCTACCTTGTTGCGGTTGGATGCGCGCATATCAAGCATATAGTCTATCATCTCATTGGTGATACCGTCGGGAATGTGGCAAACGCCGTCAGGACCGGAGATGGCAACAACCTTTGCGCCAAGTTCTACAGCCTTGGTAGCGGCACCCCAGGCTACGTTACCGAAGCCGGAGAGGGAAACCTTCTTACCCTTGATATCTTTGCCAGCCTTTGCAAGGAGGTGCTGGGTGAAGTAGAGAGCGCCAAAGCCGGTAGCCTCCGGACGAAGGATGGAACCACCCCAGGTGCCGCCCTTACCTGTAAGAACGCCTGTATTGTACTGGCGAGCCAGTTTCTTGTACATACCATAGAGGAAACCAATCTCACGGCCGCCTACGCCTACGTCGCCGGCGGGGATGTCCTGGTCAGGACCTATGCAGTTCCAGAGTTCAAGCATGAAGGCCTGGCAGAAACGCATAATCTCGTCGTTAGATTTGCCAACGGGGTCAAAGTCAGAACCACCCTTTGCACCACCCATAGGAAGGGTTGTGAGAGCGTTCTTGAAGGTCTGCTCGAAACCGAGGAATTTTAGCATTGAAGGAGTAACAGCCTTGTGGAAGCGGAGACCACCCTTGTAGGGACCGATTGCGCTGTTGAACTGGATGCGATAACCGAGGTTTGTCTGAACCTCACCCTTGTCATCAACCCAAGTAACTCTGAATGTGAAGATACGGTCAGGCTCAACCATTCTTTCTACGATCTTTGCCTTCTCGAACTCAGGATGCTGGTTGTAAACGTCTTCGATTGACTCTAATACTTCCTGAACAGCCTGGAGATATTCCTTCTCAAGCGGGTACTTGGCCTGAAGTTTGGCCATAATTTCTTGTGTCTTCATTTCTTAATTGAAAAATTAATATTGGTTTTTTAGTTTATGCTTTCGATGTTAAAGTATTATCTCTTTTATCGGTTGCAAATCTAATAATAAAAACGATACAATGTTCAATAATTCTAAGAAAAAAAGGATGAAACCGAAAAAAGTTTCATCCTTTTATATTTATGATAATAAAATTATTGAGCCTGCTGCTGTGCCTGAAGTTCTGCCTGCAGAGATTCAATGGTTCTGCCCTCGGGAATACCCATGGCTTTGCGGGCTGCAGGAGTGAGGTCTGTGCTCTGTGCAGTATCGATATAAAGAACAGATGAAACCTCAAATACGTAGATGTATCCACCCTTCTTTGCAAGGTCGTTCACAATCTCGCGGGCCTTCTGATAAATGGGGGCCATCTTGGTATTCTGAAGCTGCTGGAGCTCTGCCTGTGCAGACTGCTGGAAGTCCTGAAGACGGGTCGAAATCTCACTGAGTTCACGCTCTTTGCTCTCTCTTACGGAGGCTGTCCAGTTTGCAGCGTTCTGCTGATACTGCTGATACTTGTTCTGTGCCTCTTCCTGCATCATCTGAAGCTCGTCATAAGCATCTTTCTGTGCCTTCTGCAAAACTGCGCGTGCAGAGTCTGCTGCAGGAGCGAGCAGTACGAGCTCCTCGTAGTTTACGTGAGCAAATTTAGCGCTCTGTGCCGAAGCGGAAATACCGATAAATGCCACTGCGGCGATAAGGATCATTTTTTTCATATTATAAAATTTTTGTTTATTGTCTGTTTGCAAATCGTCTTCCCATCAAATTTCAGACCACTAAAACTCCTGGCCTATGATAAAGTGGAACTGGCCTCCGCCCTTGGTTCCGCTGGCATCTTTGTCAAAGCCATATCCCCAGTCTATACCGATTAGGCCCACAACTGGCAGATAGATTCTTACACCGACGCCCGCCGACCTCTTAATATTAAAGGGATTAAAGTTGCGGATATCGGACCAGGCATTACCCCCCTCGGCAAACAACAGTCCATAAATTGTAGACTGAGGCTGCATAATGAAGGGGAAGCGAAGCTCTACGGTGAACTTGTCGTAAACGTTACCGGCATAGTTGTATCCGTTGCTGTTGTAAGTTGTTGACTCGAACGGGGTAAGGGAGTAGTTCTCGTAGCCACGCAGGGAAACAACGTCATTACCGTAGTTGTTGTATCCTGTCATACCGTCACCACCCACGAGGAAGCCCTCGAACGGGGAATAACCCCAGCGGCGATTGTAATATCCAAGGTAACCGAACTGAGCCTTTGTCTTAAGCACGAGGTCTCCCACAAGTTTGGTGTAGAAGTCTGCCTTGAGCACCCACTTGTGATATTCTATCCATTTATAGCGCTGCTTGGCTGTCCAGTTGTCGTAGTTGATATCCTTATAGCTCTTAACCTTCACGGGATTTCCGTTGGCATCCAGGGTTCCCTTGTCTGTCCTTCTGAACAGAGAAAAAGGAGGGGTAAGCTGGAGGGACAGGGAGATGTCCGAGCCCTGACGGGGATAAATCTGCTGGTCGGTGGAATTTCTGGACAGGGTAACGGTGTAACTTAGGTTGTGAGCCACACCATCATCAAAGATAAAGTAGTTGGAATACCAGTTCCTTAGTTTGTAAACCTGCCATCCGAGACCCTGATAAAGGACAAAGTAGTTGTCCGGCCAGTTAAGCCTCTTTCCTATACCTCCGGAGAAACCGAAGATTTCCATTTGCCTGTCGTGGCTGAAGATGTTCCAGGCCAGGTAAGAGTCTGTCTGACGGGTATAATATGCAGACAGGCTAAGGGAAGTAGGCTTCTTTCCAAAGAGCCATGGCTCCATGAAGCTAAGGGAAAGGGCGGTATAATAGGTACCGCTGGTCTGCAGGCGCAGTGCAAGGGTCTGGGCGTCTCCCAGAGGAACGGGCCTCCAGGCCGACTTGTCACGCAGCCTTCTTGTAGAGAAGTTGTTGAAGCTAAGACCAACCGTACCGATGAAGGTATTTGCGCCCCAACCTCCGGAAAGCTCCAACTGGCTGGACGGCTTCTCGGTAACGTTGTATACAAGGTCTACGGTGCTGTTTTTCTCGTCCGGAATAATGGAGTAACCCTCGGAGCTGTAGGAGGTTTCAGGGTCGAACTGCCCCATTGAAGCAATTTCACGGAGAGAACGCTCGAAATCTGTCTGGCTGTAAAGGTAGCCAGGGCGGGTAAATATCTGGCGGCGTACCACCCTCTCGTTGGTGAGGTCGTTGCCGTTTATTATTATATTGTTAAGGGTTGCCTGCTTGCCCTCTACGATACGCATCTCTACATCTACGGAGTCTGCATCGATATTAAGTTCCACAGGCTTTACATTAAAGAAGAGGTAGCCGTTGTCGCGGTACAGCTTGGCTATGTCGTAGTCTGTCTGCTTTCCGCCGCCCAGCAATCTCTTCTCCATTGTTACCATATCGTAAACGTCGCCCTTGTCTATGCGAAGCACAGAATTAAGAACATCGGCGCTGTAAACGGAGTTTCCGGTCCAGGTAATGTTCCTGAAGTAGTAGCGGGGGCCCTCTTCTATCTTAAGATCTATACTAACCCTTCCGTCCGGAAGTTTGTAAACAGAGTCTTTTACAATGCGGGCATCGCGGTATCCGGCCTCGTTGAATGCAGAAATAAGGCTCTTCTTGTCGTTCTCGAACTCCTTGGCGTTGAACTTCTTGCTGTTAAAGAAGTTATACCACTTCTTGGCCTTTGTCTTTTTCATAGAGCGGGCCAGGCGGTAGTCGCTCAGGTGCTCGTTTCCGGAGAAGTTGATATCCTTGATTTTAACTTTTTTGCCCTTCTCTACCTTGAAGTTCACCCTTATGGCATTTTTGACGATGGTGTCCTTCTGAACCTCCGGGGTTACCTTCACGTCGTCGAAACCCTTTTCCTTGAAATAACGGGAAATGATGTCGCAGCTTGTCTTGGATACGTAGTCGGAGAACTCTCCTCCCCTTTTTAGGTTAAGGCGCTCCATAAGGTCCTTCTTCTCTCCATTCTTTATGCCGGAATAAGACCAGCGGGACACCCTGGGACGCTCTTTAATTATAATTCTAAGGTATATGGAGTCCTGACCGGCAGACAGTGAGTCTGCAGAGATGGATACATCCTTGAAATACCTCTGTGCCCACAGCCTGTTAACCACGTTGGAAATATCCTCGCCGGGAACAGTGATTCTTGTACCCCTGAACAGACCGGACAACTGGATAATCTGGTTATCGCTGAAATATGTGTTACCATCGACCTTTACTCCTCCCACTATATATTTCTTGGGCGAAGAATAACTGAACTCCGGCAGATTGTTCTGAGCGTTAAGCACACAGGGCAGCATAAAAATTGCTGCCAAAATGCCTGATATTTTGTAAAACCTTCTCATACGCATTCTTTACAACCTACAAATATATGACATTTATTTTACTTTTCCATAACGACGGTCCCTGGAAGCAAATACTTTAAGGGCCTTTTTGTATTCTTCCTCTCTGAAATCAGGCCACTGAACCTCAGGAAAATAGAATTCCGAGTAGGCTCCCTGCCACAAAAGGTAATTGCTTATACGCTGCTCGCCCGAGGTCCTTATTATAAGGTCAGGGTCCGGGATGCCGGCGGTGATAAGAAAACCGGAGAAATCTTTTTCTTCTATTTTGGAAAGGTACTCATCCGGGTTTCCGGACTCCGTGGCAGCCTTTGCAAGATGCTTGGCGGCATTTAGGATATCCCACTTGCCGCTGTAGCTAAGGAAGAGAATAAAGGTAAGGGTTTTATTGGCCGATGTGGCCTTTTCTGCAGCGGCTATTGATTCCTGAAGCACCCCGGGAAGAGAGCCTTTGTCTCCCAGCGCCAAAAACCTTACGCCGTTGCGCATAAAATTGTCCATTTCGTTCATTATAGACTTGAACATCAAGGACATCAGATAGGTTACTTCTTCCTTTGGGCGGCCCCAGTTTTCCGTAGAAAAGGCGTATAGGGAAAGATACTCGATCCCCTGCCGTACGCTCTCTTCCGTTACGGCTCTTACGCTCTCTACGCCACGAAGATGGCCCTGGACCCTTTCCAGACCACGTTCCTGAGCCCATCTTCCGTTACCATCCATAATAATGGAGACGTGACGGGGCTTGCAAATTGCGGTTTCTGACTGCATTTAAGAGATAATCAAATGTTTCGCTTGTCCTCGCCCCAGAACAGCCTGCTTGTAAGAGCAGAAACAAATTCGGATGTAGCGAGCCGGATACGCTTTAACGAAAACTGTGCCATAGCGACTTCCAAGGTCCACTCAGTGTCAATCTCTACGGTTTTATTATCCATAGTCATTGTAACCTTAGGGTCTCTGGACTTTATGTTGATGGTGATTTTGGAAGTATCGGGTACTACGAGAGGGCGTACATTAAGGTTGTGAGGACAAATAGGTGCGATAATCATCACCTTGGTGTCCGGCATGCAGATGGGGCCGCCAACAGAAAGCGAATATGCCGTAGAACCGGAACTGGTAGCAACCAATAAACCATCGGCCCAATAAGTAGGGAGGGTGATTCCGTTTACTGATACCTCTATTCCCAATACTCCTACTCCGGTGCGGTGGATGGAAACCTCGTTTACGGCATAAGGCAGAAGGCCTATCTGCTTGCGTGCGTTTTCTCCCTTGAGAGTGGCGTTGAGCATGGTTCTGTACTCTACGGAGAATTCTCCGGAAAGAAGGGCCGGAAGCACAGCCTCCGGGCTGTTCTCTGACAGGAAGCCCAGACGGCCGAAGTTAACTCCAAGGATAGGAATGCCCACGTCTGCCACTGTCTGAGCAGCCGACAGGAAGGTACCGTCACCGCCTATACTAAGCACAAGGTCTGTAAGGGGGCGGATGTCTGCCTTGGAAGAAATCTCGTACAACTCATAAGAAGCGTCGCAGAGTTCTTTGCAAAGATTCACGAATCTCTCATCTCTTCTAACTTCCTCTTTAATAATGAATAGGCCTATTTTCATCTGCAAATGTTTTTCAAATCAGTTGCCAAAATTAACATTTTATTTACAAAAACTCACAAATATGACTATTTTTGTACGTGTTAACAACACTCAATTATGACCAGGCTAAGCGTTAATATCAACAAAGTTGCCACTCTGCGGAACGCCCGCGGCGGCAATATGCCAAACGTCAGGGAAGCCGCCCTAAGATGCGAGCAGTTCGGCGCCCAGGGCATCACCGTACACCCCCGCCCGGACGAAAGACACATCCGCTACAGCGATGTTCTGGAAATAAGGCCACTGGTGACAACAGAATTCAATATAGAAGGTAATCCCATACAGAGTTTCACGGACCTTGTATGCAAGGTAAAGCCGGACCAGGTAACTCTGGTGCCCGACGCCCCGGATGCAATAACCTCCAACGCCGGCTGGGACACGGTAAAAAACCGCAGCTTCCTTACCGATATATGCAAGGAGTTTAAATCCAAGGGGATACGCACCTCCATATTCGTAGATCCCACGCCCGCCGCAGTAGAAGGGGCGGCCCTTTGCGGAGCGGACAGGGTAGAATTATACACGGCCGGCTACGCCCAGGATTTTTATTCCGGGGCCGATGCTGCCGTTAAGGACTACGTTCTTGCCGCCCAGGCGGCAAGGGCCTGCGGCCTGGGACTCAATGCCGGCCACGACCTTAATCTGGACAACCTGTCCTTCTTTATTGAGAAGATTCCCTGGACCGATGAAGTATCTATAGGTCACGCAATTATATGCGATGCCCTGTACCTGGGACTGGAGGCAACGGTAAAGGCCTACCTGGCCGCAATACAGAAAGGACAGGAGCAATATTGCAGAAATATTTAGGCAGTTTATTTGAAAGTCCTTATATTTGTAAGTTGCATTTTTACCAATAGAAACAAAACAACAAAAGGAATATGAAAGACAAATCAATGATTCTCAGCGTAATTGCCATCGTGGCAGTTATCATTCTTGGCATTCTCCAGATTGGCGGCGGCTGCAAAAACAGCAAGAATACAGGCGCAGCTGTCGCAGATTCTGTAAGTGCAGCCCCCGGGTCTATAGTTTATTTTAACTTTGACAGGGTTGTCAACGAGTACGACTATGCCAATGAGCTTGGCGATGCAACTGAGAAGAAAATCAAGGGCATTACCGACGAGGTTACACGCCGCGGCAATCAGCTCCAGAACCAGATTAACACCTTCCAGAATCAGGTTAACAAGAACGAGCTCACCTCCTTCCAGATTCAGCGCAAGAGCCAGGAACTCCAGGAGAAGCAGCAGAAGTTCGAGGAGTACTATCAGCAGCAACAGCAGATTGTAGCAGAAGAAAGGGCTACCACTCTTAACAAGATAGGAAACGCCATCTTCGAGTACATACAGAAGTATAACGAGACCAAGCGCTTCGGCCTCATCATCACCAACCAGGGCAACGCCAACGTAGCCGCTGGTGATGCCGGTCTGGATATCACAGACGAGATTATCTCCGGCCTCAACGAGGAATACGTTGCAAAGAAAGCCAAGGGAGAGATAGAGTAATTTAACTCCGCAGTTAAAATGACCCCTAAGAGGATAATAACAATACTGGCTCTGTGCCTCTTGCCGTTACTAAGCATAACGGCAAGGGCTCAGCAGGAGCCGGAGTACACTATCCATAAGGTTCGCTGGTACGAGGGCATTAACGATCTTGCCAAAAAGTACAACGTTCCTGTAGAGGTCATTGTAGAGGTTAACAATCTTCCCAAGGCCAAGGTAAAGAAAGGTCAGGAAATAAAGATTCCCGTAGACCTTTATAAATATTACGAGTACCGGGCCGCTCTGGACCAGAATACCGCCGTACAGAACAATCAGTCTGGCCAGAACGGCCAGAACAATCAGTCAGTACAGGAAAACCGGAACCAGGATATCAACCGGAATGAAGATATCAACCGGAATCAGGACCGGAATCAGGATCAGAACCCTGACCAGGACCAGCCCTGGTCCTGGAGTTCTGTGTTCGGGTTCAAAAACATGGTAAATGCGGTAATTATGCTGCCTTTGGGGGCGGACGACGGCTCCAACGACAATTACCTTGACTTTTATTCCGGCGCACTGATGGCTATCAAGGACCTTGGAGACAAGGGCATAGCCAGTGATATCCAGACTGTAGACCTTAGCAAAGAGAAGATTGACGAGGATATTCTGGAAGATATTCAGGCGGCCGATATGGTCATAGGCCCCGTGTCCTATTCGCTGATAGAAACCATTCTGGGAGTAGAGGAAAAGACTCCCGTCATTTCTCCTCTTGACCCCAGGGCCATTGCTCTGGCAGACTCTTCCGCCAACTTTATCCAGGCACCCTCTTCTGCCGTAAACCAATATACAGACCTTGCCGCCTGGCTTTTGGAAGAGCGTAGTCCGGCAGACAACGTGGTTCTTATTTCGGAAAATGCCGTGCTCCTTTCTGCCGGCATGCAGTCCTTCAAGGCCATTCTGGATTCTGCCTACGTAAGGTACAAGACCTTCTCTTACGACATTCTTCAGGGAAGGGATATAATCTCTGACATCAGCGCCGTTATGGTACCGGAAATCACCAATAGGGTGGTTGTACTTTCAGAGAACGAGGCCTTTGTGAACGATGTTGTCCGCAACCTTAACCTTATCATCTACAATAAGATAAACGTGGTGCTTTACAGCGCCTCCAAGATAAGGTCTTTCAACACCATCGACGTAGAAAATCTGCACAGCGTGAACCTTCACGTCTGCTGCTCCTATTATATAGATTATAACGACCCCAGGGTTAAGCGCTTCCTAATGTCTTACAGGGCGCTCTTTGGCACCGAGCCCAGCCAGTTTGCCTTCCAGGGCTACGACGTTGCCTCCTACTTTATAAAGACCTGTCACGACCTTGGGCGCAGGTGGCCTTCGCAGCTTTCTGCCGCTGCCACAACCAAGATGCTGCAGTCGGACTTCAAGATGGAAAAGTCCGGGCGCGGGTTGATAAATACCGGTATAAGAAGGATTATTTACGGTTCTGACTACTCTGTAAAAGAGTTTTCGCGTTAGCCTTTGCCTGCGGCGTAATCTGAGAGCCGCTAAGAAGACGGGCTATTTCATCCACCCTTTCCTCATCGTCAAGAAGATGGATTCTGGATACCGCCGTACCCTGCGGCGATACTTCCTTGGTAACCACAAGATGGGCCTTGCCCTTGACTGCCACCTGGGGCAGATGGGTAATGGCAAAGATCTGCATATTCTCTCCCATCCTGCATATCATTGAACCAACGGCATCGGCCACGCTGCCGGATACGCCGGTATCAATCTCGTCAAAAATCATCGTGGGCATAGCGCTTCGGCTTGCCATCAGTTCCTTTACGGACAGCATAATCCTGGAAAGTTCCCCCCCCGAGGCCGCACGGCTTACATCGGCCGGGGCTGCGCCCCTGGAACAGAATGTAAACAGAACGGTGTCCTTACCCGTTGCACCAAGAGGGCTTTCCTGGAGTTCCACTCCAAATTTTGCTCCTTCGAGGGAAAGCATTTCAAGAGATTTGGTTACTGCCTTTGCAAACTCTCCTGCGGCGGCCTCCCTGCTCTTGTGAAGGCGGGCGGCCAGATCTGCGAGTTTTCCCTCCCCTTCTGCTATGGCCTTCTCCAAGTCTGCCTTCTGCTGCTCCAGTTCCTCTGCTCCCAGAAGTTCTCCGGAGAGAGCATCCCTTTTGGCTATAAGTTCTTCTACCGAGCCGGCAGAGTGCTTTGTCATAAGGGAATAAAGCAGCGACATTCTCTCTTCTACGGCCTGCAGCCTGTCCTGGTTCACCTCCGTAGATTCCTCCAAAGAGGCAACCTCGGAAAGTATATCGTCCAGCTCTGCTCTTGCAGAATCTATCCTGCCGGCCAGTTCTTCCGTAGAAGGTACGTAGGACGCCAATTTTAAAAGAATTCTGGAGGCCTCCTTTAACTTGGCGGTAAGAGACTGTTCCTCCTCTCCCCCAAACAGGCTCACCACCTTAAGCAGCGAGAGTTTTATCTCTTCCGCATTGGAGAGTATTTTCTGCTCTGCATCCAACTCTTCCAGTTCTCCCGCGCGAAGATGGGCATCGCGAAGCTGGGAGAGCATAAGCTCATTGTACTCCCTTTCCCTTACCTGGCGCTCCAGAGTCTCGGTAACGGAGGCAAGGCGCCTTCTCTGCTCTCCAAGGCTCCTGAAAGCCTCTGAGCACTGCCCGCGCAGCTCCCCATTGGAGGCGTACGTGTCCAGCACGTCCAAGCGGAAGGCGGCATCTGACAACTTTAAGGTCTGATGCTGGGAATGAATATCTACAAGGCGGGACGATATTTCCGCCAGTACTTCCTTTGAAACGGGCTCGTCGCAGATAAAGCAGCGGGAGCGGCCATTAGCGGACACTACCCTTCTAAGAACTATGTTGCCATCTTCCCAGGGCAGATCTTCTTCCTGGAAATAGACCTTCAGAGCCTGGTCATCGCCGCAGAAGAATTCCCCTTCCACAACGCAGTTATCGCCCGCCGGGCCCACTACGGAAGAATCGGCCCGGCCGCCCGTCAAGAGCGACACCGCCCCCAGCAAAATGGACTTGCCGGCCCCGGTCTCTCCGGTAATAATGACCAGACCCGCCGGAAAATTAACTTCCAGCGAGTCTATCAAAACATAATTTTTTATCTGTAACGACCTAAGCATCAGAACATTCAGGAAAACTAATCCTCTTTCTCGTTCTGAGCCATACGGTAATAAAGATCTCCTTCTTTGAACTCCTCAATAGCCACAAGACCGGGCTTAGGCTGCCTCTCATAATACTTGGAGATTTCTATCTGCTCGCGGTTCTCGAACACTTCCTCCATAGTATCGCGCTCGTTGCGAAAGTCTTCCAGCTTCTTGTTAAGCTCTTTTTTCTCGCTGAGCGCTATCTGGTTTGCCCTCTTGTAAAGAACTACTACCGATTCGTAAATATTGCCCGTGGGCTCTGCAAGCTCTTTGATATCACGGGTAACGGTGTTGTTTGGAACTTTTTTCTTATCCATATCGTTTTTTCATTTATCTACCTTCTTATACTATGTGGCAGTATGGGAAAGTTTCAAAATTTTTTAATTTTTTGCCGATGGTTACTTTTTCTCCGCATTTTTCTCTGCGGCGCGGCGGTCCTTCTCAAAGTCACGGTCATTCATAAAATCGGTAGCGTCCTCTCCTACCTCGCGGCCTATGGCTCTCTGAGCCCTCAGATACATTGCATCCAACTCTTTCCTGTAAGGAGATTCCGGAATCTCGCCCACGAAGTTAAGGTAATCATCCATAAAGTCCATATACCTTTCCTTCTGCTTCTCAGTTACGCTGTTCTTGGCGTACTTGTAAGAAGACATAGCTATGTAATAGAGTACGTCTTCGCGGTAGATTGTTTCGGGGTCGTCCTTAATGATGTTCTTGAACGCAATGCGGGAAGCCTTGTAATCCTCCATCTTATAATAAAGCCTGGCGTTCTCGTATGCCTTCTTGTCCAGACGGTCGTTCAGCTTCTTTGCCATTGACCTGCACTCGCCGGCACGGTCAGAGTCCGGAAAATCCCTAAGATATTCTTCCATTGCGGTAAGGGCAGTGTATGTGGGAGTCTGATCCAGCTCGTACCTTAACGTAGAGCGGTAGAGGCAGTCTATCCTAAGGAAGCGGGCCTCCGGGGCAAATTTGCTTATGGGGAAATTCGTTATGAATTTGGTGAAGTTTCCCTCTGCAGAATAGTAATCCTTATGCCTGTAGTTGCTAAGGCCCCAGTAGTACTGCACGGTGTCGTCCCTCTCGGTTCCCGTTGTCATAACGGAAAGTGACTCAAACAGGGATGCGGCCTTGCCGTATTTGTGGTTGTTGAAGTATTCGAAGGCGGCGTTGTACTTTTCGTCTACATCGTTGCTCACAAGCAGCCTGTCGAATTTGGTTGTACAGGACATCGCTGCCCCTGCTGCCAAAAGAATTGCGAGAGATAATCTGAAAATTCTCATATTATATTTCTTTTTCTATTTCTTGTGTTCTGCCAGGAAGCGTTCTGCGTCAAGTGCCGCCATACAGCCCGACGCTGCTGCGGTAATTGCCTGGCGATAGTTCCTGTCCCTTACATCACCCGCGGCGAATACTCCCTCTACGTTGGTGCGGGAAGAACCAGGCTGCGCAATAATGTAACCATCGGCATCCCTATCAATATATCCGGCAAATAGTTCCGAATTGGGATGATGACCGATGGCCAGGAAAAAACCGTCCACCTTTATATCAAAAACCTTACCATCTTTTCTTATAAGTCTGGCTCCGGTCACTCCGGCCTCGTCGCCCAGGACTTCGGAGGTGTTGCAGTTCCAAAGGACCTCTATATTTTCGCAGGAAGCAACTTTTTCCTGCATTGCCTTAGAGGCACGGAAAACGTCTCTTCTAACTATCATATAGACCTTGCGGCAGAGGTTGGCAAGATATACGGCCTCTTCGCAGGCAGTATCGCCCCCTCCTACCACGGCCACGTCTTTCCCTCGGTAGAAAAATCCGTCGCAGGTTGCGCAGGCAGATACACCCAGCCCCTTGTATTTTGTCTCTGACGGCAGTCCCAGGTAGCGGGCGGTGGCGCCGGTGGCAATTATTACCGTCCTGGCCACGATGGTGCGTCCGGCATCGTCTTTAAGAGTGAATGGTGATGCGTCCAGTCTGGCCTCCGTAATGGCTCCGGAACGTACCTCGGTCCCGAACTTCTGGGCCTGAGCCATCATATCTGCCATAAGGGTTGCAGCGTCTGCCCCCTGCGGGAAGCCGGGGAAATTCTCTATCACCGTAGTGGTAAGGAGCTGACCTCCTGCCTCCAGCCCCTGATAAAGAAGCGGGGCCAGCCCGGCACGGGATGCATAAATGGCCGCAGTATATCCTGCAGGTCCGGATCCTATTATAACGCAATTTCTAATCTCGTCCATTCGCGAACAACCTTTCGTTTAACCTGCAAATATACTCTTTTTTTATCAATCTCCCAGTTTCATCAGCCTAAGTTCTATGTCTCACACCCGGGAGCTTTTTTGATTAGAGGCCGGGGCTTTTGATGTTCACTTATTTCTTGGGGTGAAGCAGAATGTTTATATCCACCCCTTCAATTTTGTAGCCTTTGAATCTTTTGCGGCTAAGTTTTTCTATCACGGAATCTATGAGATCGTCGGTGGGCAGGTCCCTGAAGGTATGATTAACGGTATCGTACAGATGAATGTGCTTGCCCTGGGAGGCATCGAAATACATCTTATTGTTAGCGCTCAGTCTGTATCGGTATATACCGGCATCGGCCAACTGGGTTAGAATGTTGTATATCGATGATTGCGTAATTCTTGCATCGGGATCCTGCTCGAGAATCTTTTTCTCTACATCCTCTGCGCTCCCGTGCCACAACTCCATCATTGCCCTGTGCACGGCCAGCCTCTGTACGGTAGCCTTAAGCCCCTTCTTTTTAAGCAGGGACTGGAACTCCGTCATCTCCGGAATATGTTTTACCGACTGTGCCATAGCTGCACAAAGTTAATACTTTTTGATAAATCAAAAAAAGCTCCCGGAAGAATCCGGGAGCTGATTTTTAGAGGGGTGAGTGATGGGGCTCGAACCCACGACACTCGGAACCACAATCCGATGCTCTACCAACTGAACTACACTCACCATATTGGGAGTGCAAATATAGGTATTTTTTTGCTATGTGCAAATTTTTTATCAGTAAGCCTTTATCCTGAACATCACGCCAACTTCTATGCGATTTGTGCTGAAAGCAGGCACAAAATCATCCTTGTAGTCGTAGTGACGGCCAATGTAGGCGATAAAGAATCTGCAATCCTGGTCCTTGATGGGATAGTACTCAAGCGAAGCAAGGTAACCGAGGGAAGTCCTGAACTTGCCAATTTCCTTGGTGCCGGCAGTCTCGTACATACCTTTGAGCATAAGATTGAAACCATCGGCAAACTGCCAATTCATCTTGGTTACAAATGAATTGTAGCGTACGTGTGTCTGATAGCCCGGGGCGTCAAGGATGGATGTGGCAATACCAAGGCGGTCTATACCCTCGAAGGAGCCCATGTAATCCAGATACCACTGCAGTTTGGGAAGATTCAGGGACTGGCCCAGGAATACCATATTGGCGTGATAGTGCTTGGCCTGGGTATAGGAACCTACGCTCCACCTATTGGTGAGCATCCCATTAAGGAAACTACCGTTCCAGTTAAAGATATAGGTAAGAGGATGCTTGGCAGCGGCAACGGCTTTACCAGCGGCCGTAAAGGCGTTGGCACCGTACTGGGACTCAAAGCTTCCGTTGTAGGAATTTGTAATATTGAAAACAAACTCGTGCTCCGGAACCGGCTTAACCGCAAGAGCGGCGCCCACCATAAAGTTATCCATATAATCTACCATATCGGAATACTGATAGATGTACATAGGATTCTCGTCAAACTCATATCCTCCCCAGAACTGGCACATCTTACCGCCCATAAGGGAAACCTTGTCATTGAAATTCCAGCCAACCATCATAATATCGGTAGCCTTTGCAAAGTTATCGTTAAGGGCAGCATTGGATTTATTGAGCCTGTGACGGAGCCTGTAGGTAAGATGGTCGCCAAACTGGCCCTTGATTTCCAGACGGAACTGTTTTGCCTTGAAGGCAGATGTCCACTCGTCGCCATTGTCGGCAAGCTGATAACTTGCAGCATAGTTAAGGAAGAGATTAAAATTCTCTGTCTTCTTCTCCAGGTTAAGGATCCTGTCAGATAAAGACTTATAGTTACCGTCGCATCCACCGTCGCCGGTATTTCCACCCTGGCCAAAGGCAACTACAGGGCAAAGGGCTACAAGAGCAGCAATAAAAATTTTTCTCATAGACTAGTACTCTTTATAGAATTCCTGAATCTCCTGCCAGTCGTGGGTCTTGGTAAGGGCAAGCATAAGAAGAATGCGGGCCTTCTGAGGATTAAGGTCCAGAGAAGCCACAAAGTGATATTTGTCATCGTCAACCTCGCTGTTAAGACAGGTAGGGCCGGAAGGGCAGCGGCTGGACCTTACAATCTGGATACCGCTGTTCTGAGCCTTTACGGCAACATCGAACACATCCTTATAGAAGTTTCCGTCTCCTACACCGGCAAGCACGATACCGTCGTACTGGGCATCTACGAAGGCCTGCATGGGAAGAGGAGAGCAATTTGCATAACCGTAGACGATTCCCACTTTGGGAAGTCTGTCCAGCTTCTCTACGGAGAATACGGAAGAAACGGTATGCTTGGTAGTAACCTTCTGGAGGATGTGAGCCTCGCCGTTATATACATAGCCAATAACGCCGTAATGACCGCCCTCGAAGGTGTCGCAGTCTATTGTATGGCTCTTGATAACGCTCTTGGCGTCCAGAAGCTGATTATTCATGCAGCAGAGCACGCCCTGACCCTTGCAGGCAGGAGAAACGGCGGCAGCCACGGCATTGTAAAGGTTTGCGGGACCGTCGGCGCTGATAGCGTTGGAAGGACGCATAGAACCTGCAAGAATGACGGGTTTCTCTGAGTGGACGGTGAGATTAAGGAAGTATGCTGTCTCTTCCATCGTATCTGTTCCGTGGGTGATTACCACTCCGTCGTAACCCTCTTCGTTAAGAAGCTGATTTACTCTTTTGGCAAGCTTGAGCCAAACTTCATCGTTCATATCCTGGGAGCCGATGTTTACGAGTTGCTCGCCGCTGATGTCGGCAAGATAAAGCATCTGAGGAACGGCATCTATCAAGGTTTGGATTCCAACCTGGCCTGCCGTGTAGGCCGATGATGCAGAAGTACTGCTTACTCCGGCGATTGTACCGCCTGTGGCGATGATGCGGATTTTGGGCTTGGCAACGGCAGAGAAGCTGATGCACAGCGCCAATGCTATAGCTGCTAATAATTTAATGTGTTTCATTTAGTTTATGTATTAAATGTTGATTGTTACAGAATACTTATGATGAGCAGTCCCACGCCTATCGACACAAAGGTTGTGATGAACCCGGAAAGCTGGAAGGAGTGGTTGATTACGTATTTGCCAATTTTTGTAGTACCGGTACGGTCAAAGCCGATGGCTGCAACCTCCGTAGGATAAGTAGGCAGGAAGAAGTAGCCGTTGACGGCCGGGAACATTGCCAGAAGCAGCATAGGCGAAATGCCAAGGCTAAGCCCCACCGGATACAGGGTCTTTACGGTTACGGCCTGCGAGAAGAGGAGTATGCTGAATATGAACAGAGCCACCGCAAAGAGTATGGGATACTGGGTAAACATACCCTGGACAGCTTCTGTTATGGCCACCTGATTATGATTAAAGAAGGTGCTGCCCATCCAGGCAATACCGAATATGGAAATCATGGCAGTCATTCCAGCAGAGAAAATATTCCCCTTCACAGCCGCTTTCACGTCTGCCTTTCCTATTATGAGGATGAATGCCGCGATTACCATCATGACCATCTCTATTATAGGATTCATGGACATTGGCGTTCCGGCAGGAGTAACCGGCCTCCAGGAAGGGAAACTGCCCAGCAGGGCTACCGCTACTACCCCGCAAAGGAAGACAGCCACAGACCTCTTGGCATAAGGAGAAGCCGTAATCTGGGTGGACTGTTCCTTGGAAGCAAACTCTTCCGGATCTATAAGTCCCTCCTTAACCCTGCGCTGATACTCAGGATCTTCCTCCAGAGGTTTTCCTATATGATTCTGCACAAAGGCGGCTACCAGTATGGAAATAATTGCGGCGGGAATGGTAACCAAAAGAATCTCCTTCATTCCTATGCCGTGCGCCCCCAGAAGCTTGTCGCTCAGGATGGCAACCGTGGCGGCGGATACCGGAGAACCGGTGATACCCAGCGATGCGGCAATGGTAGCCACGGAAAGCGGCCTTTCCGGGCGGATCTTAGCGCGGGTGGCTATCTCTGATATAATGGGAAGCAAGGCGTAACAGGTATGAGCCGTGCCGGCAAGAATACATAGCAGCCAGGTTGTAAGAGGGCCGTAATATGTAATCTGCGAAGGATGTTTCCGTAGAAACCGGGCGGCTACCTCTACCATAAAATCAAGGCCACCGGCTGCCTGAAGGCAGGACGATGCGGTAATTACCGCAAGGATTATCATCATTACGTCTATGGGAGCCTCGCCCGGCTGGCATCCAAAACAGAAAACAAGGATTGCCACGCCCACGGTTCCATAGATACCCATACCAAGCCCACCCTTGCGGGCACCTACGAAAATCATCGCCAATACAACCGCAAGCTGGAGAAACAACATCAATGTATCCATAAAATCAGAAAAAGGCTAAAACGTTTTACAAATTTAATCAATTCTTTTGATTTTTCACTATTGCCCGTGTCGATTTTTATTTGTATCGGATTTTCCCTAATTTTGCATAATTTATTAACTATCGAAATATGGCAAAAGAAATAAAGTTCTCCCTTGTTTACAGGGACATGTGGCAGTCATCCGGCAAATACGTTCCCAGAGTAGACCAGCTTGAGGAAGTAGCGCCAGCCATCATAGATATGGGCTGCTTCGACAGGGTAGAAACCAACGGCGGTGCCTTTGAGCAGGTGAACCTCCTCTTTGGAGAAAATCCCAATGTGGCCGTAAGGCGCTGGACAGCACCCTTCCACAAGGCCGGCATCCAGACACATATGCTTGAAAGGGGTCTTAACGCGCTAAGGATGAACCCGGTTCCTAACGATGTAAGGGAACTAATGTTCAAGGTTAAGAAGAAACAGGGTACCGATATCGCCCGTTCCTTCTGCGGCCTCAACGACCACCGCAACCTCAAAGGCTCCGTAATAGGCGCCAAGAAAGGCGGAATGATTTCCCAGGTGGCACTTTCCATCACCCACTCCCCCGTCCATACCATAGAATATTATATGGGCATAGTGGACAAGGTTGTAGAATATGGCTGCGACGAGATTTGTCTTAAGGATATGGCAGGCATCGGCCGCCCCAATGTGCTGGGAGAGCTGGTGAGCAGCATAAAGAAGAAATATCCCAACATTAAAGTTCAATACCACGGCCACACTGGCCCCGGATTCTCTACAGCATCTATGCTGGAGGTTGCCCGCGCCGGCGCAGACTATCTGGACGTTGCAGTAGAGCCTCTGTCCTGGGGTAAGGTTCATCCGGATGTAATAACCATAAGGGAGATGCTAAAGAGCGACGGCTTCCTTGTGAAAGATATAAATATGGATGCCTATATGGAGGTAAGGAGGCTTACCCAGAAATTTATCGATGATTTCCTGGGTTACTGGATCAACCCCTCCAACGCCAAGATGACCTCCCTGCTGGTGGGCTGCGGACTTCCCGGCGGTATGATGGGTTCTATGATGGCAGACCTCAAGGGCTTCCAGGGCGCAATAAACGCAGCCCAGAGGGCTCACGGCCGCCCGGAGATGTCTCTGGACACTCTTATGGTAAAGCTCTTCGAGGAAGTAGAGTACGTATGGCCCCGCCTTGGCTACCCGCCGCTGGTAACCCCGTTCAGCCAGTATGTAAAGAACACCGCCCTTATGAACCTCTTCAATATGCTTAGCGACAAGCCCCGATGGAGCACTATCGACAAAGATACCTGGGGAATGATTCTTGGAAATATGGGCCAGCTCCCCGGACCTCTGGCTCCGGAAATCAAAGAGCTTGCTAAGAGCAAGGGCCTGGAATTCAGCACGGGCAATCCTCAGGACAACTATCCCGACGAGATGCCTAAATTCCGCCAGATGATGAAGGAAGAAGGCTGGGACGAGGGAGAAGACCAGGAAGAGCTCTTTGAGTTTGCAATGCACGAGAGGCAGTATCGCGACTACAAGAGCGGCGTAGCCAAAGAGCGCTTCAACACAGAGCTGGAAGACTTCAGGGCAAAGGCCGGAGCTCCCATCAACGTAGTTCGCCCGGTTGTGGAAGTACCCAAGTTTGATGTCGATGGTTTCATTGCCCAGCACCCCGGAGCAATTCCGGTTCAGGCTCCTGTAAAAGGCCAGCTTTTGTGGGAGGTGGATGTAGTGGATGACTCCAAGGCTCCTGCCGCAGGCTGCGAGGCCAAGGCCGGACAGCCTCTTGGCTTTGTGCAGACCTACTACGGAATGGAAGAAATTGTTCCCGCAGCCGACGGTCTTGTGCTTGCCGTAACCGGGAAGCAGGGCGAAAAGGTGGAAAAAGGAGAGATTGTAGCCTTCATTAAAGAGAAGTCAGACAAATAAAAAAAGTGACTTTTCTTCGTTTTCTAAAGATTCGTCAAAAAATTTTTAAAACTTTAACAAAATTTTAGGGTCAAAAGTCACTTTTGGCCCTTTTTCATTTTGCGTCGTTATACATTTGGCCCAGAAAAAATGTGACGCAAAATGAAAATATCGGAACTCAACCTTGATGAACGGCCTAGGGAAAAACTTCTGGCTGGCGGCCCCGGGAGCCTGTCCAACACGGAACTTCTGGCCATCGTGCTGCGCTCCGGCACCGGAAAGCAAAACGCCATAGAGTTGGCGCGCGACCTTCTGTCCTCTAACGGGAATCTCCTTTCAAACGTAGCCCTTCTGGGAGCGGACGTGCTTATGCAAAAAAGCGGGATAGGCCCGGAAAAGGCCGCCACGCTCTGCGCCGTCTTTGAGATAGTAAGGCGCATAATGAAAGAGGAACCCAAGCGCAACAATCTCCAGATATCAGACCCCCGGATGGCCTTCCTTTATATGGAGCCGCGTCTTAAGAGCCTTGACCACGAGGAAGCCTGGCTGCTCTATCTGTCGCGAAAGAACAAGCTCATGGGTGCAGAACAGATTTCCAGCGGAACGGCCTCCAACACCGCCGTTGACGTTAAAGGTATTCTGTCAAAGTCCCTGGCTAAAAAATGCTCAAGGATAATACTGCTTCACAATCACCCCGGAGGAGACCCTCGTCCGGGAGAACACGACATCAACTTTACCCTCACACTGGCCAATGGTCTCAAAAATACAGGGATTACCCTGACAGACCATATAATCATTGGCGAAGGCGGGTACTTCAGTTTTATGGAGAATAAAATTTTAAGGAGATAATTTGATATGAAAAGAGTTGTTAGGATTATATTTGGTATGTTCCTCGTCGCTGTGGCACCGTATTCCTGTATGCAGGAAGACCTGCCACACTATGAGGGACTCGGGGCCGATGAGGTAGAACTTCATTTTCAGGCCCGGAGCCTGGTTTTCTGCTCACCCTGGACAAAGGCGACCTATGGGTTTGAGGTCGATGATGCCGGGATTACTTCCGCCGCAATTGGAGTGTACGATTCCTTTGGAAATCTAGTGCACTCGCAGACGGTGGCCGGCCCTTTCACGGGCTTTCCGGCGGCCTTGCGCCTTCATAAGGAACAGAAGTACAGCTGCTACGCAGTTACGGGATACATAGCAGAACACATAGTCTTTCCCTCCAGGGAGGCCGACCTTGATAATCTTGTAATAGAAAACATCAGCACAAATACTTCCGGGCAGTACGACCTCTCCTCTACCCTGAGCACCTACGGGCTGGACAGGGCCGGTAAGATTCAGAGCCTTACCCCGGCGCAGCTGGATGCCTTTGACGGCGCCGCCGACGGGGTTGTGTCCGTGCCGGTCCAGTCCCTTTGGGCCAAGGTGGCCCTGTCGGTAGATATGAGCTATCTGGAAGACTTGGATATAGATTCGTCTTCCCTACGTGCCCAGGTTTGCGGGGCTGGATGGGGGAACAGGACCTTTGCCCCGTTCAAGGAAGGAGGAAACAGAACCATCGACCCGGAAAAACTTGCCCTTTTGCCAAAGGTAGCAATCAATTCTCCCGCCCCGGGTACAACGAGCCCGATAGTATTCTATGTGCCTGAAAATATGTTTGGTACGCTCTTGCCCGGGAATGACAATAGCGACGATAAAACTCCCGGGAATGTAGCTCTGGCCTATTCTCAGGAGACGGCGCTGGCCGTGGAAAGGAGCGCCGTGGAGCTGACCAATCCAGTGGTTACGGCCTGGGGAGAATCCGGCTCGCTTACTTACCGCTTCTGCCTTGGGAGCGACGAACTCTGCAATTTTGACATCAAGAGAAATACCCTTTACAGCGTGGCCCTGCAGGCTACAAGTGACGGATACAAGATAAAAAGCTGGAAGGCGGAATCTGACATAAACGACAGCCGTGTCCTTAGCCTTTCTACCCTGGCCCCGCAGGTTGTGCAGGGCGGGTGGATGCGTGATATTGTTGAGTTCCCGGCCGGGGATTTTGCAAACATAGAGGGCAGCACAGATTTCTATCTTGTCCCGGACTATAGCCTTGGCTCAGAAGACCTTACCTACGGCAAGTTTAACGATGCGACCGGGTGGAGGATGAGCGCCCACAGTGCGCGCCTGCTGCAGACGCTAGGGATAAACTACAGCATAGAAAAGAAGTATGTCTATGCTTCTATGTTTTTGGGAGAAGCCAGCCTTCACATAGAAGACAATCTGCCGGAACCATTGGCAGAGCGGCTGTTCTTCTATGACGGGACCTATACCAAGACGGACATTCTGCACTTTACCCCGTCCGCTACCCTGGCCGGCGGGACAGCCTTCCCAATTACCATAGAGACCTTTGACGGAGAGCACAGCGCAACTGTGACGCTCCAGGCCCAAAGCGACGGCTCGCTACAGGTTTACTGGGCCAAGGAGGCATCGTACGTGGGCCAGATTGCAGAAGGCCAGATTGCAGAACTTAGGGCAAAGGATTTCTCCGGCAGCGTAACATCCGTATCTTATTCACTGGACGATAGCTACTCTGCCCTGGCCAGCATTGCTTCCACCACACAGTACGGGGCCTGCCGCCTGGCGCTTACGGGAAGCGGAGAAATAGAGATAAAATATGAAGGACTTAATTCACTAGGGGCCCCGGTATGTTCGGGAAGCGTAAGTCTTGTTGTAAAAAAACCAGTGCTTCATTGTGCAACAACCATTTGTGAACTTTCTCCGGACGGGACCGGAGCCCTTTTATCTTCTTATTATACAACCACTTCCGGAGCTAAGATGACAATAGCCTCCTCTGATGCCGATGGTTACGGAACCAGCTTTGCCCCTTCTCTTTACACTTCCCTGCTGCAAAGTTCCGTTTCTACCTGCGAGGAGGCGTTGGAGCCGTACCTGGGGAGCAGCGGGATGCGGGTTTACGTGCAAAGGCTCTTTGACGGAGAGACTTCCTTGGAGCCGTTTTTGGGGCAGGTATTCGGGGACGGGATTAAAATTTCGGCGGCAGCGCCGGCGGCAGCGGACCCGGTTTATTGCTCAGTTAAGATAAAGAGTCCCGTTACCCCGTGCGGAGAGGACAGAAAAATAGGCACCATCGACAATAATATATTATCCGGGAGGTCGATGGCTCACCCCGGGGCTGTAAGTCTTGGTGCAGGAGAGACCGTATCTGTGAGCGCAGAAAAATTCTCCTATGGCGCCGCGCTTTCCAACCTTTGGATATCCCCTACTTCGGACATTGAATATTCTCTTGAAGCGGACGGCAGCCTGAAGGCTACGGGGAGGGCCACCCCTTCCGGAACCGAAGCAGGCAGGGTTCCTCTTACGGTGAACTGCCACAACACCAGGAGCGGGGAAACCCTCCGGATGGGATGCGGATTTGTAGAAGTGTATCTTCACACCGCTCCGGTGGCCATTCTGGACCTTACGCAGATGCACCCGGCGGTAAAAACAGACATAGCAGGAGCAGACCTGTCCCCCGCCATCAGCAGCCTTAGGACTCTTATGACAGAAGCCCCCAGAGGGTGCGTCTGGTGCAGTTTCAGCAGAGGGGCCTTCTACAGCCTTGGCTACGGGCGGTGGAATTATCAGGACGAGTTTGACTCCGAGGGCAACCAGTATACGGCCCCACAGCAACAGTATCTTTTGACAGAGTTTCAGGAGGCAGACTGGCAGGCTCCGGTTAGGATAGGAGAAATTGCATATTATGTCATTGTTGGAAAATTTGAGCTGGATGAGGGCAAGTACGACTCCGTACAATCCTTCCTGGACTATAACGAGAAAGCCCACATCTATTTTGATTTCTCTGCCACCCAGGGACTTAGGCGCTCCCCTTCCAATGCGGCCATGTTCCATTATGACTATGGGGACGATTCTGACGACGATGGTTTTTCCTATTATATCATAGATCAGGTTTCATCTGCGGACTGGAAAAAGTTTTGAAATTATGAGAATAATTAATAATTTTGTTTTTCGGAATAAAAAACGATCCCGAAATGAAAGTCATCAATCTAGGCGAAACCAACTCGATTCTCAACAATTACGTAGCCCAACTTAGAGACAGAATTATCCAGAAAGACAGACTGCTTTTCCGCACAAATCTGGAACGCATCGGTCAAATCTTCGCTTATGAAATAAGCAAAACTCTTAACTACAGCGTAAAAAGCGTAGAAACCCCTCTTGGCATAGCACAGGTGCCCACTTTGGACGATACCATAGTGGCCTCCACCATCCTGCGGGCCGGCCTTCCCCTTCACCAGGGAATCCTTGACGTATTCGAGAATGCAGAGAATGCCTTTGTGGCTGCCTATCGCAAATATCACAAAGGAGATGATTTCCATATCCAGATAGAATACTGCACCGCTCCCCATTTAGCCGGCAAGGTGCTTATTCTTGCAGATACAATGCTGGCTACCGGCGCTTCCATAGAGGTGACATACAATAGATTATGCGAGGAGGGCGTTCCCGCGCACACCCACCTTGTATGCCCCATCTCCAGCGCTTTTGCAGTAGAGTACCTGAAGAAGCATCTTAATGCAGACAATGTAACTCTCTGGACTGCGGCCATAGACGAGGAACTTACAAGCCACTCCTACATAGTACCCGGCCTGGGAGATGCAGGAGACCTTGCTTTTGGAGCAAAACTCTAGTTTTCTATTAAACCAACTTACAGATTAGCGTGGCGGAGGTGCAGGAAAGCACCTCCACTTCTGCATAATCCCCACACTTGTGAACGTTGTCGGGAAAAACGCACATTTTGTTGTTGGAGGCGCGGCCGCAAAGCTCGCTGGCATTGCGCTTGGACGGCCCCTCTATAAGAACGGTGAACTTCTTTCCTATATCCCTCCTGTTACTCTCAAGGCTAAGACGGTTCTGAAGTTCAATTATCTCGTTAAGCCTGCGTGTTTTCACCTCCGAAGGCACGTCGTCCGGGTAATTGCGGGCAGCAAGGGTTCCCGGCCTCTCCGAGTACTGGAACATATAGGCATAATCGTACCCTACCTCCTCCATTATGCTAAGGGTGTCCTTGTGATCCTGCTCCGTTTCCGAGCAGAAGCCGGCAATGACATCGGTGGTAATGGAGCAGTCCGGCATCTCGCGGCGGATCTTGGCCACTCTCTCAAGATACCATTCCCTAGTATAGCGGCGACGCATTTTTTCCAGCATCCTGTCGCTTCCGGACTGTACCGGGAGATGTATGCAGTGGCATATATTGGAGCGGGAGGCCATTGCCTCTATGAGTTTATCGCTTATGTCTTTGGGGTGAGATGTAGCAAACCTTACCCGAAGGGCCGGGGCAGTATCGGCCACCATCAGCAAAAGGTCTGCAAAGTCTACCGTTCCCTCCTCTGACTTCCATAAATATGAATCTACATTTTGCCCAAGGAGGGTGACCTCCTTGTATCCGGAGACGGCAATGTCGCAAACCTCGCGTACTATGGTCCTGGGGTCCCGGCTGCGCTCTGCCCCACGGGTGTAAGGCACTACGCAGTAGGAGCACACGTTGTTACATCCCCTCATAATAGAAACAAAGGCAGAAACTCCGTTCTTGTCTATCCTTACCGGAGCAATGTCACCGTAAGTCTCTTCGTGAGAAAGCATTACGTCTATCTGCGGACTTCCGGGGCTCACTGCCTCTACAAGAGCCGGAAGGTTGCGGTAAGAATCTGGGCCGGCTACGATATCAACCTTGCGGCTTTCCAGAAGGGCTTCCTTAAGGCGCTCTGCCATACAGCCAACGATTCCCACGATTACCCCGGAGCGGGATTTTTTCTCGCACGCAAAAACTTCTATGCGGCCGTGAATGCGCTGCTCTGCATTGTCGCGCACGGAACAAGTGTTGGCAAGGATAACATCGGCCTTGGAAATCTCCTCCGTTCTGTCGTAGCCTGCATCTGCCATAATTGAAAAAATGACCTCGGTGTCATTTACGTTCATCTGGCAGCCATATGTCTCTATATATAGTTTCTTTCGTTTCATAGCGTGCAAAGATACGGTTTTTTTGTTTATCTTTGTGTTTTGATGAGAAATAGAAGATTTTAATGAGAGCCAAAAACATAGCAACCCTTATCCTGGCCGTCATTTTTATAGTTACGGTCACGGGCGGGTGCAATTACAAAAAACTTAAAGAAATCAAGGCTACCGGATGGTCCGTAAACTCGGTCTCACTTCGCGGCCTGCGCTCACTGGACGCCAACGTGTCCATAGAACTGGATAATCCCGCAATGGGAGTTACCCTGTCCGACATTCAGGGGCTCATTTATTTTGATGGCGAGCCTTTTGTACACTATACCGTAAATGAACTTAAACTGGATGCAAAATGCGTCAAGACCTACAGCAGCGACTGTTCTCTGGTACTGGACACTTCCAAGAACATTCTGGACGTGCTGGCCATTCTGCCGGAGATGTCTTCCAAGCATCTTACAACCGACATAAGCGCCAAGGCCAGGATTAAGGCGGGGCTTACCAAGACCTTCTCCTTCAAGAATGTGCCAATAAAAAGACTCCTTGGTAAATAATGATACACACTAAGACGATGAAACTTCACAGATATATATTGATTCTCTCCCTTCTGGCCGTTCCCGCAGCCCTTCGGGCTCAGGAGCCGGGAGAACCCACAGCCTTAAGGGATTCCATAGTTTACCGCCTTGTATCCCAGGTTGATTCCTCCCTTGTAGGGATATCCATATTTGACATTATGCCCTCCAAGGACAAAGGAGATGCCTCTGATGTAATCCTTAGCCAGGGAGACCATCTTCCTTCCGTAATGGAAAATTACATTGCCCGCAACAGGGAAAAGACTCTTAACGGATTCAGGGTGCGAATTTTCTTTGACAACAAGCAGAATTCCCGCACGGCCGCACAGGATGCACTTGAGGCTTTTAATAAGGTTTTCAGGGGCATACCCTCGTATCTCAGTTACCAGAGTCCTTTCTTTAAGGTAACCGTTGGGGACTTCCGCACAAAATCAGAGGCAATGGAGTTGCTGCGTTCCCTCAAGGGAATGTTCCCGGCCGCCTTCATAGTCAAGGAAGGTATCAACTATCCCATTGCAGATAAGGACAATACGTATATAGTAGATACGCTTAAAGTGCTTTAACCCGCTATTTGTAATTCTCCCAGGATATGCTTAAACAGGAACTGAGTCAGAAGCAGCAGCAAAAGCTCTCCCCTCTCCAGATACAGACGATAAAGATTATCGAGCTGCCTATTCTGGAGCTGGAACAGCGTATCCGGAAAGAACTTGAGGAGAATCCCGTTCTGGACGATTCTCCCGCAGATAAAAAGGAGGGCGACGAGGATACCTCCGATATCTCCCTTAGCGATATTAAAGAAGACGATTCCATTCCCGCTTACCGCCTGTACGTTAACAACTACGGCAAAGACGAGCGTCCGCAGTACAACACCTTCTCCGTTAAACAAAGCTTTACCCAGTCGCTTATGGAGCAGCTGGGCTTCCGCAATCTGGACAAGCATCAGCACGATATCGCAGCCTTTATCATTGGTAGTCTTGATGACGATGGTTACCTGCGCCGAGACATTGACAGCCTTGTAGACGATATGGCCTTCAGGGCCAACATAAGCACCAACGAGGAAGAAGTTCTTGAAATGCTGTCCGTAGTTCAGGAACTGGAGCCGGTGGGCGTGGGCGCAAGAGACCTTAGGGAATGCCTCCTTCTGCAACTGGACACGCTCAATCAGGACCAGGAGGACGTACACAATGCCACGGTAATCATTAGAGACTACTTTCAGGAGTTCTCTAACCGTCACTTCCAGAAAATAATGGCCCGCCTTAATCTCTCTGAAGAGCAGATGAAGAAGGCTACCGCCAAGATAGTAAAGCTTAATCCGGCGCCCGGCGGCCAGATAGACGATTCCTACAACGACCAGGCCCAGCAGATTGTGCCGGACTTTCTTCTAACCTACGAAAACGGAGAACTGAACGTAACCATGCCCCGCTTCTCCCTGCCGGAGATAAGGGTTAATAAAAAGTACGCCCAGATTCTTATGGATGCCGCCGGCTCTTCCGAGAGGCAGAAAAAAGAAGCAGCCACTTTTGTCAAGCAGAAAATGGACTCTGCAAAATGGTTCGTAGAAGCCCTTAAGCAAAGGCACAACACCCTTATGAGCACTATGCAGGCCATAGTGGATTACCAGAAGGAATACTTTATGTCCGGAGACGAGGGTAATCTTAAGCCGATGGTGCTCAAGGATATAGCAGAGGTTACCGGGTTTGACATCTCTACCATCTCGCGCGTTGTTAACAGCAAGTACGTAGAGACCCCCTTCGGGATACTTTCCCTTAAGTATCTATTCTCTGAGGGTCTGGAAAACCAGGAGGGAGAAGAAGTATCTACAAGAGAGGTAAAGAAGGCCCTGCAGGAGTGCGTAGACAGCGAAGACAAGCACAACCCTCTTACCGACGACCAACTCGTTTCCATTATGAAAGAACGCGGATACAAGGTTGCAAGAAGAACTATTGCCAAGTACCGCGACCAGCTTAACATTCCGAAGGCCCGGCTTAGGAAAGAAATCTAAAGGCCGTGTCTTTCTCCCTTATCATAACCCTGCTTCTGGTGCTTGTTATAGTAGGCGCTTTTGTCATTTTGCTTTCTGACGAGGGCGATGGCGGCCGCAAGCTGCTTTGGCTCATTACCATAATCCTTCTTCCGTTTGCAGGCCTTGTCTTATATTTGATTTTTGGACTTAACTTCCGGAACAGAAGGTATTTTGAACACAAGCACAAGCCTTTTGCCGATTGGATATCAAAGTCTTCCAGGGCGTGGAGGATACTCCGGGGCGATGATTCCGGAGTAGAGCAGCGTTTCCGCAGCTTTGCAAGGTTGCTAAAGGGGAAACTGCTTCCCGGTGTATCCGGCGGCAACGACGTAGAGATTATTACAGAGGGCCCCAGAAAGCTGGAAGCACTTTTGGAAGATATAGAAAACGCCACCGAATACATCCACTTCCAGTACTATCTTTTTGGGGATGATGTAAGCGGCAGAGCCGTAAAGGAGGCCCTTATGAGAAAGGCCTCCCAAGGTATAAAAGTAAGGCTTCTTCACGAGAACGTAGCCAACTACGACACCAAGCGCAGCTTTTACAACCAGATGCGCAAAAGCGGGGTTGAGGTTGTGCGCACTTACAACCCCAAGTTCCGTCTTCTTAGGCTGATAACCCGCCTTAACTACAGGAATCACAGAAAGATAGTAATCATAGACGGGCGCATAGGATACACCGGAGGAATGAACATAAAGGACAGGTACTTCACCAAATGGAGAGACACCCATCTAAGAATAATAGGCCCGGCGGTATCGCAGCTTCAGTATATATTCCTGGACTCCTGGATTACTTCCGGCGGAATGCCGGACAAAGAGCCGGACTATTATTTCCCTGAGGAGTTCCACAAGCCCCAGGACAGCGAAAAGGCCGCACGGAGAATGCTCAAAGATAAGCTTGTGCAGGTTACTCCAGACGAACCGGACACGCAGTATCCCGTAATAGAGCTTGGATACATCTGGGCTATCACCAACGCAAAAGACTATATCTGGTTACAGACTCCTTATTTTATACCCCCGCCCAGCGTGCTGGCCGCCCTTAAGGCTGCCGCCCTAAGCGGAGTGGACGTTAGGGTGATGGTGCCCCAGGAATCAGAGAACTTCTTCATTGGCCCGGCGGTAAGGTCTTACTACAAAGAGTGCCTTGCAGTTGGAATAAGGATTTACGAAAGGGGCGGAGGCTTCATTCATTCAAAGACCTTTGTGGTGGATGATTATCTTTCTTCTGTTGGCTCCGCCAACATAGATAACAGGAGCCTCAACATCAACTACGAGGTAAATACATATCTATATGACAAAGAGGCCGCCCTTGAGAGCAAGGCTATCTTCCTTAAAGACCTCAAACTTTCCACCGAAATACTGCCAAAGGACATAAGTCACCTGTCCTTTGGCAGAAGGTTCGGACAAAAGGTAATCCGCCTTTTCGCCTCGCAGTTATAGCTTACATCCGGACGATAAAATAATCCCTGGAGCCTTTGCGGCCTCAGGGATTGTTGGTTTTTAACCGGCTCTGCCGGAAAGTAAAGGCTTATTCAAATACCTCTGCAAGCTCACCAAGGGTGTTGCAAGCGTCAATCTTATCCTTTGCCTCTTTGAGCTGCTCCTCAAGAAGAGCGTCGATATCCAAACCTGCCTCTTCGATCTGTGCGAACTGAGATTTGGCAGCTGACTTGGTAACCTCGATGAGTTTGTTGTAGAGAGCAGCTTTATCGGCCTCTGTAAGAACATACTCCTTGTTAGCCTCGAAAACAGCTTCCATTTTCTCACCAATTGTCATCAATTCCTCTGACTGAGGATTGTCAAGTGTGAGGGCAACTGCCTTGTCAAGAAGGTTTGCAATCTCATCAACAGGGCTGCCTGCCTTTGAGCCGGCGCCACCACCGCAAGCGGTAAGCATAAGTGCTGCTACAGCAGCAAGAAGAATTTTTTTCATAGTTTTATAAATTAATTTAATTAAAACATTTTCTGTTCGGGAGCCTTCATATAGTGCAATGCCGGAAGCACGGCGGCTGCGGCAAGAAGCAAAGGCGTAAATATAAAGGTAAATTTGGTGTATCCCCAACCTGCTCCGGCAAGGAAGATAATGGTATTGAGGAACCAGAAGAAGTCTATGAACAGTACAACATAAAGACCCATACCAAGCATATTAGGCTTCTTGATCTCATCCATGAAGCTTAGAACAGCGAATACTCCGGATGCAATGAGAAGAAGCATAATGAAGATGAAGAATACAGTGGAGTCTCCTCTTATGCCGAATGCGGTAATGAACCAGGTGAAGGCAAGTACGAAAGTTCCAAGGAATACATAAGAGAAAATCCTTTTCTGTGAAGGTATAGTCTTGTCTGTGAAGCGTCTCTGTGCCATAAAAAGGAATGCGATTCCTACAGCGCAGAAGAACCAGAGGAAGCCCATCCAAAGACCACCGCCTCTGAGGAAGCCCCAAGGTCCGTTAAGGATGCCCAGCAACAGAGCAATTAAAGAGAACAGAGCTACTGAACCACCTACTATGATAGCCCAGATATTGTTGGTTCCGGCTGCTTTTGCTGCCTGTCCGTAAGCATTGTATGCAGGACGGGGTGCCTGATATGCGGGCTGTACAGGACGCTGGTATGCAGGCGGGGGCGCAGGCTGCTGATATGCAGGCTGAGGAGGTGCAGGCTGCTGATATGCAGGCTGAGGGGGTACGGGCTGCTGATATGCAGGAGGTACAGGAGGTACAGGAGGTGCAGGAGGTACAGGAGGTGCAGGAGGTGCAGGAGGTGCGGGCTGCTGATACACAGGAGCCTGTTCTACCTTAGTGCCGCAGGCCGGACAAAAGTTCTGGCCTGGACCTACCGGTGAACCGCAGTTGGGGCAAAATCGTGTTGACATAATAATTAAGTTTTGAGTTAATGTTTTTTTATTGCTTCTTGTTTGGGAGATCCAGCTCCAGCTCAGGATTGCGCCTGGACGAAACGCTAAGCATAACGGATACCACTATGGCCACAATGGCCAATCCTACAAAAATGCATTCTGCGCCAACGGCAGCGCCCTGAGTGTCATCCTCTGAATTCCTGAAAACCCTTCCGATAAAAATAGGCACAAGCATCATTCCCATATTCTGAATCCAGTATATAAGGGAATAGGCCGTTCCCAGAGTTTTCTCAGGGACGATTTTTGGAACTGACGGCCACATTGCCGACGGTACCAGGGAGTATCCTACACCCAGGATGGCAATGCCAAGATAGCCGTAGAACGGAACTCCGGAAGGAGCGAATCCTATTATTAAGTGGGCTACAAGCACAAGCACAGAGCCTATTATCATCCATATCGTAGCCTTACCTATCTTATCTACCAACGCTCCAAACAGAGGAGTGAACAACACCGTAAAGAAGGGTATCATGGTGATAGTCCACTTGGCAGTGTCCAGATCCATCCCGAAACGCGGTATTACTATGGCTGTTCCAAATTTCTTGAAGGAGATTATGCAGCAGTAGAAGAATACGCAGATAAGGGAAATCATAATAAAGCGCTTATTGGTAAGCACCTTTATTACATCGGCGAAGGTAAATTTGTCTTTTTTGCCGGATTCGCCTTCCTCCGTTACTGAGCCTTTGGCCTTGTCAAACTTTGCATCCATCGCCACGAATACACCCCAGAGTATGGCTCCTATAAATAGCAGCATCAACCCAAAGAATGCAGGCCTGGAGGTCTCCGATATGGCATAAATCTCTCCTGGGGCCTTCTGTGCCACCAGAATGGGAGAAAGGATGAAGGTGGTAGCCGTACCAAGACGGGCTACGGCCAGCTGAAGCCCCATTGCAAGGGCCACGTTCCTGCCCTTGAACCATTTTGCTATAGAGCGGGTTATCGCCACTCCGGCAATCTCGCAACCAAGCCCGAATATCGTATTTCCTATGTATGCTATGGTGAGGGATGTTCCGGGGGCGAAGCCGGCCGATATGGCAAATGTCACTATGGCGGCACCCAGAACCATCAGCCCTACAAAAACAGACCCTACAATTCTTACCCCGAATTTATCCAAGAGCATGCCGCATATGATAAGACCTCCCCATACACACAGGAATGAATATCCACCGGCAAAGAATCCATAGTTTGCCGAGTTCCAACCAAGCTCCAGATTCTCCGGATGCTGGAAAATCTGGCTAAGGGTAGAGAACATATCGTCAAAGAAGTACGCTCCCACCATTGGCACTACAAGGCAGGCCAGGGCAATCCAGCAAAGCTTGGAAGATATTGTGAAAGTCCTCTGAGACATTACTTAACTATGTTGGGTTCCTCTAGATGTAAATTCTTCTTGGCGTTAAGGACCTTAAGGTAAAGTGCTATTACAAACGCAGCAACTCCGAAGCAGGAGAAGATAACCAGCGGAACAGTATAATTATAAGGTATGAATTCCGCTCCCGCGGCCTTGGCGGCTACTACTGCGGGATTATCTGCATTAGAAGAAGCCAGTACGCTACCTATGAGCATAGGAACAAGGCAGAGACCTATGTTCTGTACCCAGAAAATGAGGTTGTATGCAGAACCAAGTATTTTCTCGTCGATAATCTTGGGAACCGAGGGCCAGAGGGCTGCGGGAACCAGAGAGAAGCTTATTCCAAGAATAACTATGGTTGCGTAAGCTATCAGCCTGCTGTGGGTGGCGGGCAGCACGAAGGCAAATACAAGGTGGCAGACAATGAGAAGCAACGAGCCCAGAATGAGCATTGTCGCTCCCTTTCCCTTGGTATCAAGGAATCTGCCCAGGAAAGGAGTTATAACTGCTGCGCCAATGGGGAACCATCTGAATATGTTGGATGCAGTGTCTGCGGGAATACCGTCAAGATTGCACTGAAGCATATTGGCTCCGAATCTCTGGAACGGGAAGATTGCGCTGTAGTAAAGCACGCAGAGTATGGCTACTACCCAGAAACTTCTGGAGGTGAATATCTTCTTGATGTCCGATACTTTGAACTCGTCCTCCGGATCTTTTTCTGCCTTGGCCAGACCGGCTTCTACAAGCTGTGCGTCGAACTTCTTGTCCATGACGGAGAATACGAGGAAATTGATAACACCTATGAGAAGAAGCACGGTGCAGAAGCCTACGGGGCCCTGTACGCCTCCAAGTTTATTTGCGATAAGCGGGCTTATGGAGAAGATGGCAAATACTCCCACGCGGGCTATGGCCATTTCTATACCCATTGCCATTGCCATTTCCTTGCCTTTGAACCACTTGGCTATGGCTTTGGAGACAGTTGTGCCGGCCATTTCACAGCCGCACCCGAATATCATAAAGCCAAAGGCCGCCATCTTGGCACTGCCGGGCATTGATACCCACCAGCTGTCCAGCCAGGCGCAGAATGAAGTATCCTGGAACCATTCGCTTATTCCAACGTATTTAATTGCTGCGCCAATGAACATCATTGAAGCCGAGAGCGTCCCGGTAAAACGGATACCCATCTTGTCCAGGATGATACCGGCCAGTATCAAAAAGCCGCAGACATTCAAAAGATACTCTGCACTGGCATATTTACCGAATACGTCAGGAGACCAGCCTCTCTGCGATTCAACCATCTCCTGAAGCGGAGACATAACGTCCACGAACATATAGCCAAAGAACATCATTAAGGCTATAAGAATCAATGCAAGCCAACGCATTGAAGGCCTGTCATTCATCAATCTTGCAATCTTTTCTGCCATAAAGTACATTATATCTATTCAACCTGCTAATGTATGAAAAAATAATGACATCTTCAAAAAAAATAGTACCTTTGCCGCCGTATGGCAATTCTTGATAAGATAGAGTCCCCGCAGGATATTAAGAGGCTGGACGACGACGAGCTAAAAGAACTTTGCTCGCAGGTGAGGAATTATATGATAGAGTGCTGCGCTCAGAACCCGGGTCATCTGGGAGCTTCGCTGGGCGCCGTAGAATTGATTGTAGCCCTCCACCGCATATACAACACCCCGGAAGACAAGATTGTTTTTGACGTGGGCCATCAGGCCTATGCCCACAAGATTCTCACCGGGCGGCGCGATGCCTTCCGGAACAATCGAAAGAAAAACGGAATCAGCGGCTTTCCCAAAATGAGTGAAAGCCCCTTCGACTCCTTTGGCTCCGGCCACTCCTCCACTTCGGTATCGGCAGCTTTAGGTCTTGCAGAGGCTGCCCGCCTGCAGGGTCTGGACAACAAGGTAGTAGCCGTAATAGGCGACGGAGCAATGACCGGCGGACTTGCCTTCGAAGGGCTTAACAACGCCGGCAGCAGCAAGGCGGACATTCTGGTAATCCTTAACGATAACAATCAGTCCATAGACAAGGCCACCGGAGCTATTCACAACTATCTTCTCAAGATTACAACATCCTCCAGATATAATAGTTTCAAGGCCAAGATTTGGGATAGGCTTGGCGAAACATGGATAAGACGCAAATTCCAGAAGTGGACCAAGGACACCAAGTCCAATATCATTAGAAAAACCGGCGGCTCCCTGTTTGAGGCCCTTGGTTTCAGGTATTTTGGACCGGTCGATGGTAACGACATAGACGCCCTTACCTCTACCCTTGCCAGGCTTAAGAATCTTCACGGCCCCAGGCTGCTTCACGTCTACACTGTCAAAGGAAAGGGCTACGCTCCCGCAGAAAATGACCCGGCCATATGGCATGCCCCCGGGAAATTCAACCCCCAGACAGGAGAGAGAATCGTCAGCCATTCCGACGTACCCAGATGGCAGGATGTATTTGGGAAAGTTCTTATCGATCTTGCCTCCAGGGACTCCAGGGTTGTAGGAATAACCCCCGCAATGGCTTCCGGATGCGGAATGAGCTATTTTTCTGAGGTTTACCCGGACAGGTTTTACGATGTTGGCATAGAAGAAGAGCACGCGGTAACCTTCTCTGCCGGCCTGGCAGCCGGAGGACTGAGACCCTTCTGCAACATCTATTCTTCCTTTGCCCAGAGGGCCTATGACCAGATCATCCACGACGTAGCTCTGCAGAACCTTCCCGTGACGCTCTGTTTTGACAGAGGCGGGCTTGTAGGAGAAGACGGGGCTACCCATCAGGGAGTATTCGATTTGGCAGCTTTACGATGCATACCGGGAACCGTAATCTGCTCTCCCAGAAACGAACTTGAACTTAAAAATATGATGTACAGCGCCCTTCAGCACGACGGCGGCCCTTATATTATAAGGTATCCTCGCGGAGCAGCTGAGGGTGTACCCTTTGAGCGGGAGCCTTTCGAGGAACTGGCGCCCGGCAAGGGAGAGGTGCTCCAGAAAGGAAGAAGGCTTTGCATCATAGGGCTTGGACACTGCTCTTCCAGAGCAATGGAGGCAAGTCTTAAAATAAAGGAATTACTGGGCTTTAAACCCACAATAATAGACATACGTTATCTTAAACCCCTTGACGAGAAACTGATTCTTAAGATGGCATCTTCTCACGAGTATCTTCTTACAGTAGAAGACGGCTGCCTGGCCGGAGGGCTTGCAGGAGCAGTGGCCCAACTGCTAGCCGCAAACGACACCGGGACCAATCTGTATTCTCTGGGAGTAGAAGATGAGTTTGTAGAACAGGATACGCAAAAAGGGCAGAGAGAAAAGTACGGCATTGACGCCGCGGGCATTGCAGAAAAAGCAATGAATATTTTTTTCCAAAAAAGTTTTGGAAATTGAAGAATAATCTCTATTTTTGCAGTCCCTTTTGGGAAAGATAGGCAACGCCGATATAGCTCAGTTGGCCAGAGCACGTGATTTGTAATCTCGGGGTCGTGGGTTCGAATCCCTCTATCGGCTCAACTAAGCATTTGGCTTTCAACACTTTGGGAGGTTCGCATAGTGGCAATTGCGGCGGACTGTAAATCCGCTCCCTCAGGGTTCGGTGGTTCGAGTCCACCACCTCCCACAAATAAAACTTGACGCGGAAGTAGCTCAGTTGGTAGAGCATCAGCCTTCCAAGCTGAGGGTCGCGAGTTCGAACCTCGTTTTCCGCTCAAAAAGCCGGTGTAGCTCAGGGGTAGAGCGCATCCTTGGTAAGGATGAGGTCATGAGTTCAAATCCCATCACCGGCTCTTTTTTTGAGGTTATATAAAAAGGTAACACAATTTAAACATAATATTATGGCAAAAGAAACATTCCAAAGAACCAAACCGCACGTTAACATCGGTACTATCGGCCACGTTGACCACGGTAAAACAACTCTTACCGCTGCTATCACCAAAGTGCTCGCAGAGAGAGTTGCAGGTAATGCAGACAAAATTAAGTCTTTCGATCAGATTGACAACGCTCCTGAAGAGAAAGAGCGTGGTATCACCATCAACTCTGCACACGTAGAGTACGAGACTGAGAACCGTCACTATGCACACGTAGACTGCCCTGGCCATGCTGACTACGTAAAGAACATGGTAACTGGTGCTGCTCAGATGGACGGTGCTATCCTGGTTGTTGCTTCAACTGATGGTCCTATGCCTCAGACACGTGAGCACATCCTCCTCGCCCGTCAGGTAAACGTTCCTAAGATTCTCGTTTTCATGAACAAGGTAGACCTTGTTGACGATGAGGAAATGCTTGACCTCGTAGAAATGGAGATCCGTGACCTCCTCGCATTCTATAACTTCGACGAGAACTGCCCTATCATCCGCGGTTCTGCACTTGGTGCACTCAACGGTGAGAAGGTTTGGGAAGACAAGGTTATGGAGCTCATGAACGCAGTTGATGAGTACATTCCTCTCCCTGTACGTCTTGTTGACAAGCCCTTCCTTATGCCTATCGAGGACATCTTCTCCATCACTGGTCGTGGTACCGTTGTAACTGGCCGTATCGAGGCTGGTACCATCCACGTAAACGACCCTGTAGAGCTCGTAGGTTTCGGCGATGAGCCTCGTACCTCCGTAGTTACCGGCGTTGAGATGTTCCGCAAACTCCTCCCTACCGGTGAGGCTGGCGATAACGTAGGTCTTCTCCTTCGTGGTGTAGATAAGAAAGAAGTTAAGAGAGGTGAAGTTGTAGCCGCTCCTAAGTCTATCACTCCTCATACTGACTTCGTAGCTCAGATCTACGTTCTCAAGAAAGAAGAGGGTGGTCGTCACACTCCTTTCCACAACCACTATCGTCCTCAGTTCTTCATCCGTACCCTTGACGTTACCGGTGAGATCATGCTCCCCGCCGACAAGGAGATGGTTATGCCTGGTGACAACGTAGAAATCCACGTTAAGCTCATTACTCCTGTTGCTATGAACGAGGGTCTCCAGTTCGCTATCCGCGAAGGTGGCCGTACCGTAGGCGCAGGCCAGGTAATCCGCATCGAGGACTAATTCTCGAACATTTAAAGACAGATTGCCCCGCGGGGCGGTCTGTCTTTCCCAGGGGAATAGAACAAGGGTAGTTCAGCGGTCTCCAAAACCGTCGATGTGGGTTCGAATCCTGCTTCCCCTGCCAAATATCAAAGGTTACGATTTGGTAATGTTTAACAGGCCTACGCATCTGCTTCCAATCCGCGAGGCCCATTAAAGAAAAAGATGAGAAAGTTCATAAACTATTGTAAAGAGTCTTTTGTAGAGCTTACTACAAAGGTTTCCTGGCCTTCTTGGAAAGTGCTTCAGAATTCTGCAGTGCTTGTAATGCTGGCCACCGTAATCCTTGCAGCCGCTCTGCTGGTCATTGACTACTCTTTCCAGAAGCTGATGTCTGTTATTTACACATTGTAATCCATTACCACCATGGGCGAAAAGAAATGGTACGTCCTTAGAACCGCAGGAGGCAAAGAAAAAAAGGCTAAGGAATATCTGGAGAAAGAAATTCTCAGAGGTAACCTACAGAACCAGGTAGAGCAGGTTCTGGTCCCAGTAGAAAAGAAATACGTTGTTAAGAACGGAAAGAGAACAGCCACAGAGAAGCTGCTCTTCCCGGGCTACGTTCTTATCGAAGCGGAACTCACTGCCGAACTTGAGTATGTAATCAGGAACCTTATCCCCGGAATGTCCGGCTTCCTTACGGAAAAGACCGATAAGGCTGGCGAGAGACGTCCTGTCGCTATCAGAGAAGATGAGGCAAGGCGCATTTTGGGCCAGCAGGACGAGAGTGCCGTAAGTGTGGCCGAGACAGAATTCGACTATGCCGTTGGCGACTCCGTCAAGATCACCGACGGGCCTTTCACCGGCTTTGATGGTACAGTGGATGAGATTGTTGCAGACAGAAGCAAGCTAAAAGTTATAGTTATGATCTTTGGCAGAAAGACTCTGCTTGAGCTCAACTTTAATCAAGTAACTAAAGAATAAGAATTATGGCAAAAGAAGTTACCGGATTCATTAAGCTCCAGATCAAAGGCGGAGCAGCGAATCCTGCCCCTCCCGTAGGACCGGCTCTCGGTTCAAAGGGACTGAATATCATGGACTTCTGCAAGCAGTTTAACGCCCAGACCCAGAATCTGGCAGGCAAAGTGCTTCCCGTAGTCATCACCGTATATTCAGACAAATCGTTCAGCTTCGAGGTTAAGCAGCCCCCCGTGGCAGTTTCCCTCAAAGAGGCCGCTAAGATTCAGAAGGCTTCGGGCGAACCTAACCGTAACAAGGTTGCAACCATCACCTGGGATCAGGTAAAGGAGATTGCAGAAGGCAAGATGCCCGACTTGAACGCATTCACACTTAAATCAGCTATGTCTATGGTAGCCGGTACCGCAAGAAGTATGGGTATCAAGATTTCCGGCGAATTCCCTGCAGACATCAAATAAATCACACGCATTATGGCAAAACTTACAAAAAATCAGAAGGCAGCCGTAGAGAAGTACGATCCTTCAAAACTTTATGAGATTTCTGAGGCGTGTGGTGTTCTTAAAGAAATAACCTTCACCAAGTTCGACGCTTCTGTAGAGCTTGCTGTAAACCTTGGCGTAGACCCCCGCAAAGCCAACCAGATGGTTCGCGGCGTCGTTACTCTTCCCAACGGTACAGGTAAGGTTACACGCGTTTTGGTACTCTGTACTCCCGACAAGGAGAACGAGGCTAAAGAAGCCGGCGCAGACTATGTTGGTCTTGACGATTATATCGAGAAGATCAAAGGTGGCTGGACAGACATCGATGTTATCATCTGTACTCCTTCCGTTATGGCAAAGGTTGGTCCTATCGGCCGTATCCTTGGTCCCCGTGGCCTTATGCCTAACCCCAAGACCGGTACAGTGACTATGGATATCGCAACTGCAGTTAAGGACGTTAAAGGCGGTAAGATTGACTTCAAAGTTGACAAGACCGGCATCGTTCACTGCGCAGTTGGTAAGGTATCCTTCACTCCTGAGCAGATTTACGAGAACGTTAAGGCTGTTCTTTCTGCAATCGCCAAGCTCAAACCTCAGGCACTTAAGGGTACCTATATGAAGAGCGCAGCTGTTTGCACAACTATGAGCCCCGGCGTTAAGCTTGATATCAAAGGTTTCGTTGCTGATTAATTAAAAAGAGAAAGCTATGAAGAAAGAACTTAAAGCCCAGGTAATCGAGACTATCACAGCTCAGCTCAAGGAAACTCCCAATTTCTATATTACAGATATAGCAGGTCTTAACGCAGAGCAGACAACTCAGCTTCGTCGCGCTTGCTTCGAGGCCGGAATCAAACTCACCGTTGTAAAGAACACCCTGTTCGAGCACGTAATCAAAGAGTCCGGCAATGAGGAACTTGCACTTGTAATTCCTGCACTCAAGGGGAATTCCGCTATAATGTACACAGAGGTTGCAAATGCCCCTGCTAAACTTATAAAGAAACTTCGCAAGGAGGGTCTTCCCAAGCCTGATTTCAAGGCAGCATACGTTCAGGACTGCGCTTTCGTAGGTGCAGACAAACTTGAAGTGCTTGCCTCCATCAAGTCCAAGGAAGAGCTCATCGGCGAGATCATCACTCTTCTCCAGAGCCCTGCACGCAATGTTATTTCTGCCCTGCAGAATGCAAGCGCAAGCACAATTGGCGGTTTGGTGAAGACATTGGAAGAGAAAAAGTAGAAATAATATTAACAATTTAAAAATACAATTTATTATGGCAGACATCAAAGCACTTGCAGAAGAGTTGGTAAACCTTACTGTAAAAGACGTTCAGGAACTTGCAAAGGTTCTCAAAGAAGAATACGGCATTGAGCCCGCAGCTGCAGCTGTTGCAGTAGCAGGTCCCGTAGCAGGTGGCGAGGCAGCCGCAGCTGCTGAGCAGACCGAGTTCGACGTAATTCTTACTTCTGTTGGCCAGACCAAACTTGCTGTTGTAAAGGCAGTTAAAGAGGCTCTCAATCTTGGTCTTAAGGAAGCAAAGGATCTTACCGACGCTGCTCCCGCAACTTTGAAAGAGAAAGTATCCAAGGCCGAGGCTGAGCAGATCAAAGCTGCTCTTGAAGAGGCTGGTGCAGAGGTTGAGATTAAATAACTCTCCTCTCTCCCTTGGATGGGATTAAAATCAGGTTTAGAGCCATTATGGGGCTCTAAACCTTTTTGTCGTCTTAAAGTTTTTCTCTATTTCAAAGGCAGACTATGTCAAAAAAGACCAACAATAAACGAATAAATTTCGCAACTTCAAAAATCCTGAAATACCCGGATCTTCTGGAGGTGCAGCTGAAGTCATTCAAGGACTTCTTCCAGCTTGACACCACTCCTGAGAACAGGAAGAACGAGGGTCTGTACCAGGTTTTCAAGGAGATTTTTCCGATTGAGGATACGAGAAACAACTACGAGTTGGAATTTATAGACTATTTTATCGATCCTCCACAGTATTCGATTGAAGAGTGTCTTGAGAGAGGACTTACATACAATGTTCCTCTGAAGGCAAAACTCCGCCTTTCTTGCAGTGACCCCGACCACGAGGACTTCGACACCAGAGTACAGGACGTTTACCTTGGTAACATCCCTTATATGACTCCTGCCGGAACCTTCGTAATCAACGGGTCCGAAAGAATTATAGTATCACAGCTTCACCGCTCTCCCGGCGTGTTCTTTGATCAAAGTTTCCACGCCAACGGAACAAAACTCTATTCTGCCAGAATCATCCCCTTCAAGGGTTCCTGGATAGAGTTTGCAACCGATATCAATAACGTGATGTACGCTTACATAGACCGTAAGAAGAAACTTCCCGTTACCACTCTGCTAAGAGCTATCGGTTTTGATTCCGACAAAGACATCATCGACATCTTCGGTCTTGCCGAGGAAGTTGAAGTTTCTCCCGAAAACCTCAAGGCCAATATGGGCCGCAAGCTTGCAGCCAAGGTGCTCAAGACCTGGAACGAGGACTTCGTAGACGAGGAAACCGGTGAAGTTATCCCTATCGAGAGAACCATGCCTATCGTAGAAAGGGGCGAGGTTATCGATGAGGACACAATCCAGAGGCTCTCTGATGCAGATGTGAAGACCATTTTGCTCCAGAAAGATGAGGCAAATGACAACGAGTATTCCATCATCTTCAACACCCTGCAGAAAGACCCTACAAATACCGAGAAAGAGGCTGTAAATTACATCTACAAACAGCTCCGCAACAGTGAACCGCCGGATGAGGCCACCGCAAGGGACGTCATCGACAAGCTGTTCTTCTCGGAAAAGAGATATGACCTTGGCAACGTTGGCCGCTTCAGGCTTAACAAGAAGCTTGGTATGAGCATAGATCCGGCAGTGAGGGTTCTCACCAATACGGACATCATCGAAATTATAAAATATCTCATCCAGCTTACCAACTCCAAGGCAACTGTCGATGATATCGATCACTTGAGCAACAGACGCGTTCGTACTGTAGGCGAGCAGCTTGCCAACCAGTTCAACGTAGGTCTGTCCAGAATGGCCAGGACAATCCGTGAGAGGATGAATGTTCGCGACAGCGAGCAGTTCAACCCCACAGACCTTATAAACTCCAAGACTCTGAGCTCGGTAATTAACTCGTTCTTCGGAACAAGCCAGCTGAGCCAGTTTATGGACCAGACCAACCCTCTTGCAGAGATTACCCACAAGAGACGTCTCTCCGCCCTTGGTCCCGGAGGTCTTTCAAGAGACCGCGCAGGATTCGAGGTTAGAGACGTGCACTACACTCACTACGGAAGGCTTTGCCCTATCGAGTCGCCTGAAGGACCTAACATCGGTCTTATCTCGTCACTGTGCGTTTACGCTAAGATTGACGACCTTGGCTTCATAGAGACTCCTTACCGCAAGGTAGAGAACGGAAAGGTTAATCTTACAGACGAGGGCTGGGGCTTTATGAGCGCCGAGGAAGAAGAGAACAAACTCGTCTCCCTGGCTAACGTAAAGATGGATGACGACGGTAACATCCTGGATGACAGAATCCAGTGCCGTAAAGAAGCAGACTTCCCTGTAGTTACCAAAGAAGAGGTAGACTATATGGACGTTGCACCTAACCAGATGGCTTCCGTTGCAGCTTCCCTTATCCCGTTCCTGGAGCACGATGATGCTCACCGTGCACTTATGGGCGCCAACATGATGCGTCAGGCCGTGCCGCTTCTCAGCCCCGAGTCCCCTATCGTGGGAACCGGACTTGAAGAGACAGTCTGCCGCGATTCACGCACCCAGATTATCGCAGAACGCAAGGGTGAGGTTGTGTATGTAGATGCCAACGAAATCCATATCAAATACGATAAGACCCCGGACGAGAGATTCGTAAGCTTCTCTCCCGAAATCACCGTATACCATCTGCCTATTTACCGCAGGACCAACCAGAGCACTACCGTTATGCTTAAGCCTATCGTCCGCAAGGGAGACAAGGTAGAGGGCGGACAGGTGCTCACGGAAGGTTATGCATCCCAGAACGGCGAACTTGCCCTTGGCCGCAACCTCATGGTAGCATTCATGCCTTGGAAGGGTTACAACTATGAGGATGCCATCGTGCTTAGCGAGAAGATGGTTCGTTGGGATATTCTTACCTCCGTACACGTTGACGAGTACCTTACAGAGGTTCGCGAGACAAAGCGCGGAATGGAAGAGCTCACCAACGACATCCCTAACGTAAGCGAGGATGCCACCAAGGATCTGGACGAGGACGGTATTGTACGCATAGGCGCCCATATCGAACCGGGCGACATTATGATAGGTAAGATTACTCCTAAGGGAGAGAGCGATCCTTCACCTGAGGAGAAGCTGCTCCGCGCTATCTTTGGCGACAAGGCCGGCGACGTTAAGGACGCTTCCCTTAAGGCTAATCCTTCCCTTAGCGGTACTGTAGTAAAGACCGCCCTCTATGCAAAGGTTGCCAAAGAGACCGGCCGCCGCGCAAGCAAGGCAGAGCTCAAGGCCAAAACAGAGGCCCTGGAAGAAGATTTCGCACGCAAGGCAGAGTCCCTGTTTGCAACCTTCTTCGAGAAACTTCTCACCCTTGTAGAAGGCAAGAAGACTACTGGTATCAGTGACCTTTACGGTGTGGAAATACTGTCCAAGGGTAAAGTTATCACAGCCGATATACTCAAAACCATCGACTACGACAACGTTAATTCCAACAAGTGGACCTCTGACAAGAACACCAACCAGCTTGTTAAGGAGCTCATCAACAATTACTGCATCGCCGTCAAGGAAGAGGCAGCAAAGAGCAAGAGAGTTATAGACAAGCTTAAGATTGGTGACGAACTCCCCAACGGAGTTATGCAGCTTGCAAAGGTTTACATTGCCAAGAAGAGAAAGATTACCGTAGGAGACAAGATGGCAGGACGCCACGGAAACAAGGGTATCGTAGCAAAGATTGTCCGCGAAGAGGATATGCCGTTCCTTGAGGATGGTACTCCCGTGGATATCGTGCTTAACCCTCTGGGCGTGCCTTCACGTATGAACCTGGGCCAGATTTACGAGACCGTGCTCGGTTGGGCCGGCGCTAAGCTGGGACTCAAGTTCAGCACTCCTATCTTTGACGGTGCAAGCATAGAAGAAATCTGTGACTACACAGACAAGGCTGGAGTTCCCCGCTACGGTAAAACACACCTGCGTGACGGTGGTACCGGTGACTGGTTCGACCAGCCCGCTACCGTTGGCGTTATCTATATGATTAAACTTGGTCATATGGTTGACGACAAGATGCACGCAAGAAGCATAGGTCCTTACTCCCTCATCACTCAGCAGCCTCTGGGCGGTAAAGCTCAGTTCGGTGGACAGAGATTCGGAGAAATGGAGGTTTGGGCTCTGGAGGCCTTCGGAGCAGCCAATGCCCTTCAGGAAATCCTTACAGTTAAGTCTGATGACGTAACCGGCAGGTCCAAGACCTACGAGGCAATCGTCAAGGGCGATCCTATGCCTGCCGCAGGTATTCCGGAGTCACTTAACGTGCTGCTGCACGAGCTCCGCGGCCTTGGCCTTAAAGTTACTTTGGACTAATTGAAACCCAAGATTTGAATAAAGAAATATGCCTACTTTCAATAATAAAGACAACAAGGTAAAGAGCAATTTCCAGAGAATATGCATCTCGCTGGCATCCCCGGAGGATATCAGCGCCAGGTCTTGCGGTGAGGTTCTGAAGCCTGAAACAGTGAACTACAGAACCTATAAGCCGGAAAAAGACGGTCTTTTCTGTGAAAAAATCTTTGGTCCTACCAAGGACTACGAGTGCTATTGCGGAAAGTACAAGAGAATCCGTTACCGCGGTATCGTGTGCGACCGTTGCGGCGTAGAGGTTACAGAGAAGAAGGTGCGCAGAGAGAGAATGGGTCACATAACCCTTACTGTTCCCGTAGCTCACATCTGGTATTTCAAATCAGCTCCCAATAAGATTTCCGCCCTCCTTGGAATGCCTTCCAAGAAATTGGAGACCGTTATCTACTACGAGAAGTACGTTGTAATCAGGCCAGGAAAGAGCAACCTTGAAAAGCTCGCCCTCCTTTCAGAGGAAGAGTATCTAGATGTTCTTGCCACACTGCCGGACAACGCATCCCTGGCAGATGACGATCCTGACAAGTTCATTGCAAAGATGGGTGCAGAGGGTATCTACGACCTCCTCGAAGAGATTGACGTAGTTGCACTTGCACGCGACCTTCGCATAGAAATGGCTCAGGAGACATCCCAGCAGCGCAAGACAGAAATCCTCAAAAGGCTTTCAATAGTAAAGTGGTTCGAGGAATCCAAGGATGTAAACAAGCCTCAGTGGATGATTATGAAGGTGATTCCGGTTATTCCCCCGGATCTTCGCCCTCTTGTTCCGCTGGATGGCGGCCGTTTTGCAACCTCTGACCTCAACGACCTGTACCGCAGGGTAATTATCCGTAACAATCGTCTCAAGAGACTTATAGAGATAAAGGCTCCCGAAGTTATTCTCCGCAACGAGAAACGTATGCTCCAGGAGGCTGTTGATTCATTGTTCGACAACTCCAAGAAGTCCAGCGCTGTTAAGAGCGAGTCTAACAGGGCCCTCAAGAGTTTGTCCGACAGCCTCAAGGGTAAGCAGGGACGCTTCCGTCAGAACCTACTCGGTAAACGTGTAGACTACTCTGCCCGTTCCGTTATCGTTGTAGGTCCGGAGCTCAATATGCACGAGTGCGGTCTGCCTAAATTCATGGCTGCAGAGCTTTACAAGCCTTTCATTATCCGCAAACTCATAGAGCGCGGAATAGTAAAGACCGTAAAGAGCGCCAAGAAGATTGTTGACCGCAAGGACGCAGTTATCTGGGACATCCTGGAGAACGTAATGAAGGGACACCCTGTACTCCTGAACCGTGCACCTACCCTGCACCGTCTGGGTATCCAGGCCTTCCAGCCCAAGATGATAGAGGGTAAGGCAATTCAGCTGCATCCTCTGGCTTGTACCGCCTTCAACGCAGACTTCGATGGTGACCAGATGGCAGTTCACCTCCCTCTTGGCAACGCAGCCATTATGGAGGCCCAGCTGCTTATGCTCGGTAGCCAGAACATTCTTAACCCTGCCAACGGAACCCCTATCACCGTGCCTTCACAGGATATGGTGCTTGGTCTTTACTATATTACCAAGATTCGTCCCGGCGCAAAGGGAGAGAACAAGAAGTTCTATGGTACAGAGGATGTTATCGTTGCCTTCAACGAGAAAGCAATTGATATGCACGCCCAGATAGAAGTAAGGCTCCCCGTAGATAAGAATGACCCTTCCAAGGGTACACAGATGGTCAAGACAACCGCAGGCCGCGTTATCGTAAACCAGTATGTTCCCGACGAGGTTCCCTTCGTCAACGAGGTGCTTGGAAAGAAGGCTCTGCGTAAGATCATCACCGACGTTATCAAGAGCACCGGTGTAACCCGCACGGCTAAATTCCTGGACGACATCAAGAACCTTGGTTACGACCAGGCCTTCCGCGCCGGTATCTCCTTCAACCTTGGCGACGTGCTTATCCCCGAGGAGAAAGCCTCCCTCATTGAAGAAGGTTACAAGGGTGTAGAAGAAATCCGCGGCAACTACCAGTGGGGTCTTATCACCAACAACGAGCGTTACAATAAGGTTATCGACCTCTGGTCTGCAATTGACAGCAAGCTTCAGGGTATAGTTACCAAGAAGATTTCCGCCGACCAGCAGGGCTTCAACCCCGTTTATATGATGCTTGATTCCGGAGCCCGTGGTTCAACCCAGCAGATTAAGCAGCTTTGCGGCATGCGTGGCCTTATGGCCAAGCCGCAGAAGTCCGGAGCAGCAGGAGCAGAGATTATCGAGAACCCTATCATCTCCAACCTTAAGGAAGGTATGACGGTGCTGGAGTACTTCATCTCTACCCACGGTGCCCGTAAGGGTTTGGCCGATACTGCCCTTAAGACTGCCGATGCAGGTTACCTTACAAGACGTCTTGTGGACGTATCTCACGATGTTATCATCACAGAGGAAGACTGCGGTACCCTCCGTGGCCTTGTGGCTACCGCCATCAAGAACAAGGACGAGGTTGTAGAATCCCTTGGCGAGAGAATCCTTGGACGTACTTCGGTACACGATATATTCAACCCTCTCACCGGAGAACTCATAATCAAGGCCGGAGAAGAAATCCGCGAGAAAGATGCAGAACTCATCAACTCTCTGCCTATAGAGCAGGTGGAAATCCGTTCCGTACTTACCTGTGAATCCCGCAAGGGTGTTTGCGCTAAGTGCTACGGACGTAACCTTGCTACAAGCCGTATGGTAGAAAAAGGTGAGGTTGTGGGCGTTATCGCCGCACAGTCCATCGGTGAGCCTGGTACACAGCTTACCCTCCGTACCTTCCACGTGGGTGGTACAACATCATCTACCGCTGCAGATTCCTCTATAGAGTCCAAGTACAAGGGTATTCTTCACTACGACGAGCTCCGCACCATTCAGAAGAACGGCGAGGACGGCACAGTAGAAGATATCGTAGTAAGCCGCTCTACAGAGCTTAGAATCGTTGACGAGAACACAGGAATCACCTACTCCCAGTACGATGTTCCTTACGGAGCAACCCTGTACAAGAAAGATGGTGAGAGCGTTTCCGTTGGCGATCTTATCTGTAAGTGGGATGCTTACAACGCTACCACTATCGTGGAACTTTCCGGTATCATCCGCTTTGACAATATGCAGGAGGATGTAACCTACCGCAGCGAGGCTTCCGACGGTATGTCCGCAAGCCGCGACAAGGTGGTTATCGAGTCCCGTAACAAGGCTATGAACCCGTCCCTCCTCATTGTAGACAGCAAGGGCGAGACCCTCAAGCAGTACAACCTGCCTGTAGGCGCCCACGTTATCGTGGAGGACGGAAGCAAGGTTAACATTGGTGATACTATCATAAAGATACCTCGTGCAATTGGAAAGGCATCCGATATTACCGGAGGTCTCCCCAGAGTTACAGAGCTCTTCGAGGCCCGCAATCCTTCCAACCCTGCCATTATCTCCGAGATTAACGGCGAGGTTATTATGGGTAAGGTCAAGAGAGGTAACCGCGAGATTATCGTTAAACACCGCAGCGGTATAGAGAAGCATTATCTTGTTCCTCTTACCAAGCAGATTCTGGTTCAGGAGAACGACTACGTAAGAGCCGGTGCAAGGCTTTCTGACGGTGGTATCTCCCCCACCGATATCCTGAATGTACTTGGCCCCGTTAAGGCTCAGGAATACATCGTGAACGAAGTTCAGGCTGTATACCGCCTGCAGGGTGTGAAAATCAACGACAAGCACTTCGAGATTATCGTACGCCAGATGATGCGCAAGGTGCAGATTGGCAACCCGGGCGACACAGGCTTCCTCCCCGAGGAACTTGTGGACAAGTGGAAGTTTATGGATACCAACGATGAGATTTACGGCAAGTACTTTGTTACCGACGCCGGCGACTCTCAGAAGTACTATCCCGGAGACATTATATCCGAGCACGACATGAGAAGCGAGAACGACTCTCTCTCACGTCAGGGTCTCAAGGTAATGGCTTTGCGCGAGGCAGTTCCCGCCACGGCTTCACTTGTGCTCCAGGGTATTACCAGGGCAGCGCTCAAGACAGACAGCTTCATCTCCGCAGCCTCCTTCCAGGAGACTACCAAGGTGCTTAGCGAGGCTGCAATCCGCGCCCGTGTAGATAACCTTGAGGGACTTAAGGAGAACGTTATCAGCGGCCACCTCATCCCTGCCGGAACAGGCCTGAAGGAATATCAGGACCTTGTAGTAGGCAGCAAGGAAGAGTATGAGGCCCAGATGAACGACCTCTAGTCCTCTGCAACAATATTAAAAACCGGCCCATAAGGACCGGTTTTTTTGTATTATTTTGGGTCGATGGTTAAAACAGGTTTATGATACTTGTTATGGTAGAATACAGCATCAGAGGCACAACAAGAATAAAGCCCACCACCTTATGTCCGGTCTTTCTGAAAGAGAAAGGTATGAGTATAAGAGTCATAGAGACAAGAATGCTTAGGATGGTCATAGGAACAGCAAAATCTGCCCTGTCTCTCCACGACATAAGATGAATATAAATAACCGTAATAAGCTGATATACAAAGTATATTATAAGCCAGGTAAGAAGAGGACCGTCACCCTTCTTGTTATCTACGGGAGCTGCGTACCTGGGCTGGCCATAGGGCTGCTGGGGAGCAGCATACTGAGGCCTTGGCTGAGGGGCAGGCTGCGGAGCATACTGAGGCTGAGGTGCAGGCTGCGGAGCATACTGAGGCTGAGGGCCGTAAGGCTGCTGGGGTGCTGCATACTGGGGCCTGGGCTGAGGGGCAGGCTGTGCGTACTGCCTTCCGGGATACTGGGGCTGAGGTGCGGGCGGAACCGGCTGAACGGGCTGTGCCTGCTGTACGGGCTGTGCCTGCTGTACGGGCTTTGCGGGAGCTGCTTCCGGCTGAGGTTGATTCACAGAATAAGGAAGTCTTGTTGAACTTAGATCAGAATTTTCGTTTGCCATAATATTGATATTTAATTAATGATTACCGGTAAAATACCTTTGGCAGAGCCCCTTGTAATGGCTCTTGCGGCAGCTCTGTTATTAAAAGAGGTATCGGAATAGGAAACTATAAAGCCCTTGAAGGCCTTGTAGGATGGCAGCGCGGCCAAAGCATAAGGGTTTCCAAACCAGATGCCGTAAACATTAATATCAGAAGTCCAGGAAACTATCGACTCAAAAAAATCTTTTTCGGCGGAAGCCTCCCTCCTGGGGCCGCCTGTCCTGCCAATGGGCTTTCCGCTATGAAAGCCAACTATCACCCTGTCATAACCGCGAAGCTTTTCCTTAAGTGCAGCTATCTCTGCGGGAGTTGCGTCCCCGTCAAGGAAGAACCTGTCGCAGGGGAAGTGCTCTTTGCAGAGTTCCAGGAAGAATTCTGCGCTTTCCTCTGATAAAGCATTTACGGCAACATAGGCCGTCTTGCCGGCATCAAGAGGGAAAGAGCCCTGGAGAACGGTCTGGGACTCGTCGCAAATTCTCTGAATAAGCGCCTCTGTTTCAGGCCTGTAAGAGGCCTTTAGGGCCTTGTAGGGGTCTACGTAAGGAGAATAATCCTCCGAGAGCATTCCGCACTTTTTCTTAAAGGAGAGCATCTTGGCCACCTTGGCATCCAGAACAGACTCGTCCAGGGAGCCGCTGAGGAAAAGAGCTTCCAGCGAATCGATGGTCTTGCCTCCGTCCTGGGGCATAAGAAGGATATCGGCCCCGGCCTTGTAAGCGGCTACGGAAGCATCGCCATAATCATTGGATACTCCCTTCATTCCAAGAGCATCGGTAATTACTATACCCTTAAAACCCATTTCCTCCTTAAGCAGACCTGTTACTATTGGGGTCGATATTGATGCGGGGGTGCCCGTAGGATCAAGGGCGGGAACGCTAAGATGCCCTATCATAACCATCTCTACCCCATCGGCAATCATACGGCGGAAGGGATATAGCTCAAGGGAATCCAGGCGGCTGCGGTCCAGATTAAGAACCGGCAGGCCCTTGTGGGAGTCTACCTCCGTATCTCCGTGGCCGGGGAAGTGCTTTGCGCAGCCCGCCACTCCGGCAGACTGCATTCCCCTCATATAGGCACTGCCGTAGGCAGCCACCTTCTGGCGGTCTTCGCCAAAGGAGCGCACCCCGATGACGGGATTTGCAGGATTATTGTTAACGTCCGTATCTGGGGCGTAATTTGCGAATATCTTTATTGCCGACAGTTCCTCGCCTATCGCCACACCCGCCTGATATACAAGTTCCTCTGACGGAAGAGCCCCCAACTGCATAGCCTTGGGGAAGGCGGCGAATTCATAGAACCTCATAGAAGCGCCCCACTCTCCGTCTATGCTTACCAGCATAGGGATGGCGGCTCCTTCCTGAAGCTCGTTAACCATCTGAATACAAGGGCCTAGAGGGTCGTCCATAACTATCAGCCCGCCAAGGCCCTGGGCCACCAGCTGTTTCTGAGCCTCGCGCCTCTGAGGGCTGTCGTGGGTATCTACGGAGATTATAATAATCTGGGCAATTTTTTGCCGCAAAGTCATACTCCGGATAAGCGATTCTATATCCTGAGCCATAGCAAAAACCGGGAGCATCAGCGCCAGCGCTGTTATGGTTATCTTTTTTAACATTTACAATTGTCTGAGTATAAGTTCTACGGGGCAATGGTCAGAGCCGGTGATTTCTGTGTGAATCTCCGCCCCTGCAATGCGATCTTTGATAGAACTGGACACAAGGAAATAGTCTATGCGCCAGCCGATGTTCTTCTCCCTGGCCTGGAAGCGGTAACTCCACCAGGAATACTTTGCCACCCCGGGGTTAAGGCTCCGCCAGGAGTCGGTGAAGCCAGAGGCTAGAAGGCGGCGGAATTTATCTCTCTCCTGGTCTGTAAAGCCAGGATTGTTATGGTTGGTCGATGGATTCCTGAGGTCTATCTCTTCGTGGGCAACATTAAGGTCTCCGCAGACCACTACGCCCTTTTTCTCTGCAAGACGATTAAGGTAGGCCCTGAAGTCATCTTCCCACTGCATCCTGTAATCCAGGCGGCGGAGCTCGTCCTGGGAATTAGGTACATAGACGCAGACAAGGAAGTAGTCTTCCATCTCAAGGGTAATGACCCTGCCCTCCGTGTCGTGCTCCGGAATACCTATTCCGTAGTTTACGGCAAGGGGCGTACGTCTTGTGTAAATTGCGGTTCCGGAATAGCCCTTCTTCTGGGCGTAGTTCCAGTAAGAGGTGTAACCGGGGAACTGAAGATCCAGCTGCCCCTCCTGCATCTTTGTTTCCTGAATGCAGAAAAAGTCTGCGTCAAGAGCTTTGAATATCTCAGGGAAGCCCTTGCCGTTGCAGGCCCTCAGGCCATTTACGTTCCAGGATATGAATTTTATTCCAGAGTCCATTCTGCTCCGTTTTTAGTGTCTTTTACAGTAATACCCAGGGCCTTTAGGTGATCCCTTATGGAGTCGCTCTTTGCCCAGTCCTTGGCTGCCTTGGCCTCTGCCCTCTGCTCCAGAACCATATCCATAAGGCCGGATATCACTTTCTGGGAAGAGCCGGAATCCCCGACAGTATCGTCCCTAAGGCCCATAACGCCTATGACAGTATCCTCAAAGAGGCGTACAAGGGCTTTCAGGTCTTCGGGAGAAAGAGTTTCTTTTCCTTCCTTGGCCGCGTTGATGGTCTTGACGGCATCGAAGAGGCGGGCAAGGGCTATGGGAGTGTTAAGGTCGTCGCAAAGAGCCTCGTAAACATCCTCTATGAGTCTGGCCACGGAGTCTGACACTCCCTGAGGGCGTGCCTCGGGAGCAAGGTTCTCTATAAGATGGCCGTAAGGAAGGTCCAGAGGCTTAACTCCGGCAAGGCTGCAAAGGTCACGGTAGGCCTGCATTATTCTCCTGAGGCCTTTTTCTGCGGCCTGCAGGGCGTCGTTAGAGAAGTCCAGGGTGCTGCGGTAATGGGCCTGAAGAATGAAGAAGCGCACAGTCATAGGGTTGTAGGCCTGCTCCAGCTTGGGATGGCTGCCGCTGAATAACTCCGGCAGAGTTATGAAGTTGCCAAGGGACTTGCCCATTTTCTGTCCGCCGATAGTTATCATATTGTTGTGCACCCAGTAGTTAACCCCGCCTTTTCCGCGGGAAGCAGTATTCTGGGCAATCTCGCACTCGTGGTGGGGGAACATAAGGTCCATTCCTCCTCCGTGAATGTCAAAGGTCTCGCCAAGATATTTCTCGCTCATTGCAGAGCACTCCAGATGCCAGCCCGGGAAACCATCGCCCCAAGGAGAAGGCCATCTCATAATATGCTGAGGTTCTGCTTTTTTCCAGAGAGCAAAGTCAAAGGGAGCGTGCTTGTCACTCTGGCCGTCCAGGCTGCGGGTACCCTCAAGGGTATCGTCCAGGCTGCGGCCCGACAATATTCCGTAGTTATGGTCCTGATTGTATTTCTGAACGTCAAAATAGATAGAGCCGTTGCTCTCGTAAGCATATCCGGCCTCGATTATTTTTTTTATTACCTCTATCTGCTCTATGATGTGACCCGACGCTCGGGGCTCTATGTCAGGAGGGGCCACGTTCAGAAGGCGCATTGCCTCGTGATACAAAAGAGTGCAACGCTGAACCACTTCCATAGGCTCCAGCTGCTCCAGACGGGCTTTCTTAAGTATCTTATCCTCTCCCTCGTCGGCATCGTGCTCAAGATGGCCCACGTCGGTAATATTGCGCACATAGCGCACTTTGTAGCCAAGATGCCTAAGCAGGCGGGATAGCACGTCGTAGGTAACTCCGGGACGGGCGTGGCCAAGGTGGGCGTCGCCATAAACCGTGGGACCGCAGACATACATTCCTACCCGGCCGGGGTTGATGGGCTTGAAAAGCTCTTTTTTATGAGTGAGGGTATTTGTAAGAAAAAGTGTTCTCATATTCTTATTGTTCTTAGAGAAGGTTGCTTAGTGTATCGATATATTCCGGAGTCGTGGCCCAGCTGGTTGCAAAACGGGTTACGAACCTGCCGTCCGGCAGAGGTTCCCAAATCTCAAAAGCCACCTTGTCCCGCAGCTCCTCTATCCTGGCCTTGTCCAGTATGGGGAATTGCTGGTTGGTTGGCGAATCTATAAAAAACTCATAGCCTTTGGCAAGGAACAGGTCCTTGAGTTTCATTGCCATATCTATTGCATTACGGCTAATCTTCATATAAAGTCCGTCGGTAAACAAGACGTCGAACTGCACGCCAAGAAGTCTTCCTTTAGCAAGCAGGGCTCCGTGTTGCTTTACCGTAGTAAAGAAGTGAGCAGGGGCTCCGCCGGGGAAGACTACAGCCTCTCCGCAAAGGGCTCCAACCTTGGTACCTCCGATATAGAAGGCCTCGCAAAGGGCGGCGAGTTCGGGGAGGGTTATATCGGCCTTGTCGCAGGCAAGGCCGTAGCCAAGGCGGGCACCATCGACAAAAAGCGGAATATTATATTTTTTGCAGATGTTGTGTATGTCGATGATTTCTTTTTTTGAGTAGATGGTTCCATACTCGGTTGGATAGGAAATGTAGACCATCCCCGGATAGACCATATGATCCTTGGAACCGTCTGAGTGGAAGGCCTCAAGATAGGCCTGAAGCTCATCTGCGCACATCTTGCCGCTGTGGGCCGGAAGGGTTATAACCTTGTGCCCGGAGAATTCCACAGCCCCGCTCTCGTGCACGGCGATATGTCCGGTCTGCACGGCGATGACTCCCTCGTACCCCCGGAGCATCGCATCTATTACGGTAGAATTGGTCTGGGTACCTCCGACAAGGAAGAAGACATCGGCTCCCGGAAGGCCCACAGCCTCCCGTATGCGGGCGCGGGCGCTCTCGCAGAAGGAATCCTCTCCGTAGCCGGGCTCCTGGATAAAATTAGTCTGGGAGAGTCTTTCCAGAATAAGGGGATGTGCACCCTGGGTATAGTCGCAGGTAAAGGATATCATGGTCTATTCTTTTGGGGCTGCCTTTCCTGCCATTTCCAGGAGGACAACGCATATTATTCCGGCTACAATCCAGATTATGCCGGGGATTATCATAGGGCCCACATCCTTCCCTGCGGCCTGTGAGGCGGCCTCCAGGGCCTCCCCTCTCCAGGGCCATACCTTTATTAAGGAGCCCATTATAAAGCCGGTGAGAACCAACATAGTGGGCTGCTCATATTTCCCTAGAAGCCAGTGAAGCAGCTTGGAGAAAGAAATTATTCCGGCCACGCAGCCAACTCCGAAGGCCAGAAGTACAGGCCAGTTAAGCGTGCTGATGGCTTCCATTATGTACTCGTATTTTCCAAGAAGCAGCAGGATGAAGCTGCCGGATACCCCGGGTAGAATCATAGTGCAAATTGCCAGCGCTCCGCAGACTATAATGAACCATACGTCGTCAGTTGTCGTAGTGGGAGAAAGGGTGCAAAGCAGAACTCCTGCAGCGGCGCCAAGGATAAGCCAGAGCACGAAGGAGGGCTTCCAGCCCCTTACATCCAGCAGCATATAAAGGGCAGAGGCGGCAATCATTCCAAGGAAGAAGGCCCAGGTCTGCACAGGATATTGCTCCAGCACGTATTCCATTAGCTTGGCCAGGGAAAATACGCTAAGGACAATTCCAATGCCTACTGCAAGAAGAAACCTGCCGTCTATGGCCGCAAAGAACTCCCTGAAACTTCCTTTGAAGAAGGCCTTCCAGGCAGAGACGCTAAGAAGCGAGTTCAGGGCATTTATCAGCCGGCCGAAGATTCCGGTTATAAGGGCGATGGTGCCGCCGCTCACGCCGGGAATCACATTGGCAGCGCCCATTGCAAACCCCTTGAGTCCGTTTGATATGTCCGTTAAGAATCTTTTCATTTTGTATTGGCAGCAATAAGATTGCGGATTTCTATCTTGGCATCCCTCCAGCGAGGAACGTCTATCTTGGTACCTATCACCTCAACCACCTTTGCGGCAATTATGGAACCCACCTCGCCGCAGATGCGCAGAGGCATATCCTGGGCGTGGGCATAGAGGAAGCCGGCGGCATAGGTATCACCCGCACCGGTAGCGTCTATGGTGGCGGCGGGCCAGGGCTCTATGAAATGATACTCGTCCCCGCTCTGAACCATTGAGCCCTCCTTGCCAACCTTTACCACGGCAATCTTGCAGTGATGGGAAAGCTCTTCCAGAGCCTCGCGCGGGGGCCTCTTGGTAAAGGCCTTGGCCTCTGTCTCGTTTGCAAACACTATATCTACGTACTTGTCTACAAGGTTGTGCAGGAAGGCCTCGTTAGACTCTACCACATTGTACGAAGCCATATCAATGGAGATAATGCATCCGGCATTTTTTGCCATCTGCACGGCCGTAGCTATAAGGTCCTGATTCTGTACAAGATAGCCCTCTATATGGAAGTAGTCGTAGCCTTGGAAGTACTCCGGCTTAAGGTCCTCGGGGCCCATCTCAAGGGCGGAACCCATATAGTCGGCAAAGGTACGCTCTGCATTTGCTCCGGTAATGAAAACCATACAGCGGCCGGACGACTTTGTACCGTACAGCATCCTTGTATGCACGCCAAACTGCTCCATTGTGCTCTTGAACAGGTTTCCAAGCTCGTCGTTTCCAATCTTTCCAATGTAGCCCGATGGCATTCCAAAGATGGAGGTGCAGGTAATGGTATTTGCTGCAGAGCCTCCGGGTACATATTTCACTCCCACTTCCTTAAGCGCATTCCAGATTCTATCGCCCGTCTCCATATCCACGTGCTGCATGCTTCCCTTGGGAAGATGGTACTTAGCAAGGAGGGAATCATCGGGCAGAACAGCCAGAATATCCGTAAGCGCATTTCCAATTCCAAGTATAGATTTCATTCCTTATGATTTTTTATTTTTTGTCGATGGTTTCAGTAGCGGCCGTCCTGCGGACGGTCTCGTGCACGTAACTGCCCGCTCCGCAGAGCATCTGTACGATAATCTGGGTTTCGTGCGACAGCACGGCAAATATCATCCCCTGCTCCGGAGGTATGCCGTACACGGTGGCAAGCGAGGCGCTCACCAGGTAGTGATAGGCTCCAAACCCTCCGGGAACCGGAATTATGGAAGCTATCGCCCCTACCCCCATAAGAAAAACTCCGTCCAGGGGACCGAGGGACTCGAATCCCATACCCGAGCCCGACAGTGCCAGCAGCACGGCGTAGCTGGTGCCCCAGTAGCAGGTCCATAGAAGTACCGTATAGGTGATAAACTTCCACCAGGCCTTCATCTTAAGGCTCTGCCTTATACCGGAGATTATACCGTGGAAGAACTTCCAGACTTTTGCAAACAGCCCTCCCCTGCTTCGCAGCGCATAACTTAGCACAACTACAAGCACGGCGGCAAGGGCGAGGAGCAGGATAATCCAAAGGGAGGAGAAATTTGTGGCCTCCATCCTCTCTTCAAAGAAATCTCCCCATTTGCGGCGGAAGGCATAGAATACCCCAAGGAGTATAAATATTGTAACTACCGTATCCCATACCCTGTCTACCACCACGGTGCCCACTACTTTGTCAAAGCCGGCAAGGCGGGCCCCGTCCTTATCTTTTGCACTGTGGCGGGTTATGATGCCGCAGCGCACAAGCTCTCCCCCGCGGGGAATGAGCATATTGACAACGTAGCTTATATTTATTGCATTAAGCACGGTGTTTTTCTTTGTATGAGGGTCGATGGGTAAGAGTAATTCTCTCCACCTTAGGGCCCTTATCCAGAATGAAACAGCCCCTATAAGAAGCGATAGGGCGACAAAAGCCCACTTGCAGCTTTTTATGCCCTCTATGAAGGCCGGCCACTGTACCCCGCGGAAAGACAGCCACAGAAGCCCCCCTGCCATAAGCACAGAGAGCCCTATCTTAATTATATTGACTGTGTTCCTGTCCATTAAGCTATGCTTTACCTCCACCAGGAAGGTTTGTTATATGTATAGGCTTCCCTTTCCTGAACCCAAGACTGGGAAACGAACACAGAATCTGCCTTATCTATGTACAGAGTGCCCTCCAGATGGTCGCACTCGTGTTGGAAAATAATTGCCGTATAACCTGACACCTTTTCTTTGCGGGGCTCCAGCGTCCCGGAATCCACGTAAGAAATTTTAACGGATTCATATCTTGGTACAAGGCCTCTTTTACCGGGGACGGACAGGCAGCCCTCCGGGCCAAGGCTCACCGCACCGTAGAGCGAATCTATCCTGATGTTAAGATAGCATTCGAAGGGTTCATTCTCCTTGTCCAGCCTCTGCACCCAGATTATTCTTCTGTTAATGCCAACCTGAGGCCCGGCGATACCCACTCCGTCCTGAGAAGGATCCGTAACGGTAGAGAACATCTTTGCCTTAAGGGTGCCAAGAAGAGGGTCTTTTAGCTGCTCCGGGGTAAAATCCCGGCTGGGAGTGCGCAGAATGGTGCTGTCCTGAGGGAGAACCGTAACGTACATTACGCTGTCTGACAAAGTGATGACATCCCGTTCCCACTGTGTAAAACCTGCATTGTCTCCATCCCGCCCTTTTCTTACCACAAATATAACCGCAATTGCCACCGCCAGGGCCGCAACAATAAAAAGTCGTTTTGATAAAGCTTCGGAATACCTCATAACAATACCTTGCCCCTAAAGGGGCAAATCCTTACAAAAATAATCACTAAATTCTTAAATACAAATACCGCGGGCCTATTTGATTTGATAAATGCACTTTGCGAATTGAAAGAAAGTATGTATATTTGCAGTCCCTTTTTGGGCCCCTTGCAGGGGTAAGGTTCGGTTCGGTAGCTCAGCTGGATAGAGCAACAGCCTTCTAAGCTGTGGGTCTTGGGTTCGAATCCCAACCGAATCACAAGCATAGAAAACAAACCAAACGGGCTTCGCCCGTCAGAAAAAGAAGATTCTGCCACTCGAAAATCCATTTTCAGATGGCAGAATCTCTTTTTTGTCCTCCCGCAAAGCGGGAACGGTTTGTTTTCTATCTTGTTAGATGGCCCCCGGCAGGGTAAGGGATGTAGACGTGCGAAGCACGGCTAAATCCCCTATTTATCTTTCGAGAAAAACTTAAAATGAAAGATAATCAGGTACAGCGCCCCCACCGTAACGCAGGAATCCGCAAAATTAAAGACTGGCTCAAAGAACAATCTGCCCCCAAGAAGCGGCACCCAGTCCGGCCAGGTAAAAAGTGGGAACTGGAACATATCCACTACCCTTCCAAATAGGAACGGACCATTGTACAGACTGTCTATAATATTTCCCAGCGCTCCGGCGGTAATAAGGGTAAGCCCCACGAAAACCCCTGCAGGAACAATTCTCTCTCCGGAAACATTCTTTCCAAGAAGCTTCCATATCCACCTTATAAGCAGGCCTACCAGCACAATCCTGAACAGCGACAGCAGCAGCTTGCCAACCAGACCGCCAAACTTAAGTCCGTAAGCCATACCCATATTCTCTACGTAGCACAGCTTGAACCAGGAAAGCCCAAAAACATCTATCTGGTCTCCCAGGGACATATTTGTCTTGACCAGGATCTTAACCACCTGATCAATCAACACCAGAATAACACCCAGGATAATGAGTGTCCTACCCCTCAAAATCTTATCGCTCCTAGCGGCCACCCTGTGAAAGTTTTTCCTTTGCCTCTACAGTAAGTGTTGCGTGAGGAACAAGACGAAGCCTCTCCTTGGGGATGAGCTTGCCTGTCTCGCGGCAGATACCATAAGTCTTATTCTCTATGCGCACAAGCGCTGCCTCAAGATTCTGAATGAACTTGTACTGACGCTGTGCCAACTGGCTTGCTTCTTCCTTGGAAAGCTGAAGGGCGCCATCGTCCTCAACAGTCTTGAAAGAAGGTGTAGTATCTTCTATGTCATTAGTTCCGTTGTGCATCACAACTTTACGAAGTGACTCATATTCGGCCTTAGCCTTGGTAAGCTTTTCAAGGATTATCTCCCTGAACTCTTCCAGCTCCTCGTCGCTATAACGAACTTTTACTTCTTCGGTTGCCATAAAAAAACACTTTATTTGGTTAAAGATAATCAGTTTATTTGGTTATTACAATTGCAATCTCGCCATCGTTCCACTCTACCTTCATAGCCTGCTCGGGGGCCTCATCCTCCGATACAGAATCTATCTGGGAAAGGGTCTGGGAGGTAACGTAGTCATAGTATACATCTATTGCTGATGCTATCTCAAAGAAATCATTGCCGTGGGCATAGATAGTAACCTTAACCCTGTCGGTAACCTCGAATCCGCTGTCCTTGCGCACATTCTGGATACGGTTCACAATCTCGCGTGCAACGCCCTCGCTGCGGAGTTCGTCAGTAAGAGTGATATCCAGGGCCACGGTCAGCTGCCCCTCGGTAGCCACTGCCCAGCCGGGCATATCCTCGGAACTGATCTGATAGTCTCCGGGGTTAAGCACCACGTCTCCGCCGGGAAGCGATACTGTGTAAGGCTCTGCGGCGGCATCGGCCTTCTGGATAGCAGCGATATCGGCCTGTGAGAATCCGCCGAAGGCGGCGGCAATCTCCTTCATCTGAGGCCCGTATATCTTGCCCAGGGTCTTGAAGTTGGGTTTAATCTTAAGGGTGATGATTCCGGCAGTATCGGCAATAAACTCCATCTCCTTGACATTTACCTCTGACAGTACAAGATCCCGTACGCCCGAAAGTTGCTCCCGGATTTTCTCTGAAATAACGGGGATTACAACCTTTGCAAGAGGCTGACGCACGTTGAGATGGTTCAGCTTGCGAAGAGAGTGTACAAGGGAGCAGGCCTTCTGGGCTGCGGCCATCCTCTCCTCAAGGTCTTTGTCTACAGCGTCCGTAGAGGCCTCGGGCATAAGTTCAAGGTGAACGGAGGTCTCCTTGCCGGTAAGGTCCATATAGAGCCTGTCCATATAGAACGGTGCAATGGGAGCGCCAAGCATAGCTACCTTTACCAGAACCTCGTGAAGGGTCTGATAAGCGGCGTCCTTGTCTGCGTTCTTCTCGCTGCCCCAGAAACGCTTGCGGTTAAGACGTACATACCAGTTGCTTAGCTCGTCGCAGACAAAGTCCTGAATAAGACGGCCGGCGGTAGTTATATCGTAGTCTTCGTATGCGGCGCGAACGTCGCCCACAAGAGAATTGAGCTTGGATATGATCCAGCGGTCAATCTCCGGACGGTCCTTGACAGGAACGGTCTTGGTGGCACCCGGGTTGAACCCGTCTATATTTGCGTACTGGGCAAAAAGCTTGTAGGTATTGAAGAGGGTGCCAAAGAACTTGCGGCGCACCTCGTCAACTCCGGCCTCGTCAAAGCGCAGGTTGTCCCAAGGCTGGGCGTTGGTAAGCATGTACCAGCGCAGGGAATCTGCCCCGTACTTATCCAGGGCATAGAAAGGATCTACGGCATTGCCAAGACGCTTGGACATTTTGTTTCCGTCCTTATCCAAAACCAGACCATTGGAAATAACCCTCCTGAAGGCAGGGGTTCCGCTTATCATAGTATGAATTGCATGCAGGGTATAGAACCAGCCACGTGTCTGGTCAACACCCTCTGCGATAAAGTCTGCTGTTGCGCCAAAGCCCTTGGTATCAAGGTTCTTAAGACCTTCCTGGGCATAAGGCATTGCGCCGGAATCAAACCAAACATCAATAAGGTCTGTCTCGCGGGTCATTTTCTTGCCCGAAGGGGAAACCAGGAAGATGTTGTCTACGTAAGGGCGGTGCAAATCTATCTGCTCTCCGTTAAGAGGATTCTCCTGCATAATGCCGGCCTTTACAGCCTTGTCCACCTCCTGACAGAGCTCTTCCACGCTGCCTATGCAGATTTCTTCCTTTCCGTCTTCTGTGCGCCAGATAGGAAGAGGAGTGCCCCAGTAGCGGCTGCGGGAAAGGTTCCAGTCCTGGATATTCTCCAGCCACTGTCCAAAACGTCCCGTACCTGTAGAAGCGGGCTTCCAGGTAATCTGCTTGTTAAGCGCTATCATCTCTTCCTTCACTGCCGAAGCCTTGATGAACCAGGAATCCAAAGGATAATAGATTACCGGGGCGTCCGTTCTCCAGCTATGAGGATAACTATGGGTATGCTTCTGAATCTTGAATGCACGGCCGTCGGCCTTCATCATCATACAGAGGTCCACATCCAGGGTAGGCCTGTCGGCAGGAAGTTTCTCTTCGTGGTGAAGCTCACGGAAGTAATCTTCTATTTGATTTTTAACATACCTTCCGGCCCATTCTTTATATGTAGGGTCGATACTTTCTGCATATTGTGCATCAAGGTCTTCCAGACGGCAGAAACGGCCCTGGCGGTCTACCTGAGCCTCTCTGTTGCCAAATTTATCCAGCGGCATTATGCCGGCTATGCCAGCGGCGGCAGCCACCCTCTTGTCGTCTGCACCGAAGGTAGGGGCGATATGTACTATACCCGTACCGTCTTCCGTGCTTACGTAATCTCCGGGGATTACGCGGAAGGCATCGCCCTCCGGCTTAAACCAGGGTATGAGCTGATGGTATCTTATGCCCAAGAGTTCCTTGCCCTTGAAGCAGCCGTCCAGCACCTTGTAAGGCACGACCTTGTCTCCCTTGACATAAGAGTCCAGCGGAACCTCGGCGCCCTTGGGATTGAACATAGAGTCCAGCAGAGCCTTGGCAATAATGTAAATTGCAGGATCTCCGGTGTAAGGATTGAAGGACATTACCCTTATGTAGTCTATCTCCGGCCCCACGCAAAGCGCGGTGTTTGAAGGAAGGGTCCAGGGGGTGGTGGTCCAGGCCAGAATATAAACAGGCAGGGACTCGGTTCCGAACAAAGGCTGGGAAGTGCCATCCTTTATAACCTCGAACTGCACGGTAGCGGTAGTATCCGTTACATCCCTGTAGCACCCAGGCTGGTTAAGCTCGTGGGAGCTAAGGCCGGTACCGTCCGTAGGAGAGAAGGGCTGAATTGTAAATCCCTTGTACAGAAGGCCCTTGTCGTAAATCTTCTTAAGCAGATACCACAGAGTCTCTATGTACTCGTTCTCGTAGGTTACGTAAGGGTTGTCCATATCTACCCAGTAGCCTATGCGCTCCGTGAGGTTAACCCACTCCTTGGTATATTTCATCACCTCCTTGCGGCAGGTAGCATTGTATTCTTCTACGGAAATCTTCTCGCCGATATCGGCCTTAGTAATGCCGAGTTTTTTCTCTACTCCAAGTTCTACGGGCAGTCCGTGGGTATCCCATCCTGCCTTTCTGGCCACCTTGTACCCTGTCTGCGTCTTATAACGGCAGATGGCGTCCTTTATGGAACGGGCCATAACGTGGTGAATGCCAGGCATTCCGTTGGCGGAAGGCGGTCCTTCGAAGAAAATAAACTCCGGGGCTCCCTCCCTGATGCGCAGCGACTGCCCAAAGGCGTCTTCCTTCTTCCATTTATCCAGAATATCCGCTCCTGCGGCAACCAAATCAAGGCCTTTATACTCTTTAAACATTACAAATCAAGTTTTTTTATTATCTTTGTAGCGTACTAAACAATAGTCTGCAAAGATAATCATTTTAGACATCTATTCAAAATAATGAACGTACTGGACATCATAATAATCGTCATTTTCATCCCTTTCATTTTCAAGGGGATAAAACAAGGTTTTATGGTTCAGGCAGCAGCTATTGCGGCTCTTATTGTGGGTAGTTGGCTGGCTTTCAGGTTCGCAGGCCTGATAGGTAACGCAATAGCCTCCTTGGTAAAAGCCTCTCCTGAAGTGCTGCACGCAATAGGCTTTGCTCTCATACTTATCGCAGCCATCCTAGTTTTCCATCTTATAGGGCAGGGGCTTAAGAAGATTGTAAAGCTGGCTCTTCTGGGCTGGCTGGACAAACTCCTGGGCGCCGTGTTTGCGGTCATAAAAGTAGTGCTTGTGCTGGGGCTTCTTGTAATGCTCTTCAACACCCTCAACACAAAATACGGATGGGTGTCGCCCAAAGACCTTGGGGAGTCATTGCTATACGAGCCTCTTAAAGACGTAGCCTACTCCGTCTTCCCTTATTTCAAAGAATTACTTCCTTAAACGCGTGCTTATGGCAAAACTCTTACTCATAGATACATCCACTGCACGCACCTCCGTAGCCCTGGCTTCCGGAGGTAATATTATTTTTTATGTCGATGATGCCGGCGCTCCGCGCAATCAGTCCTCGCTTACAGCCCCCTTCATTAAAGAAGCTCTTGATTCTCAGGGCTGGAAGGCAAAGGACCTGGATGCCGTATGCGTATGTATGGGGCCTGGCTCCTACACGGGGCTAAGGGTTGGCGTTTCATCGGCAAAGGGGCTTTGCTTCGGGGCCGGAGTGCCCCTTCTGGCTGCAGGCAGCCTTGAGTGCCTTGTATGGGAAGCTATCGACAATAAAGAAACGCAGGGGTATGATTACATTGTCCCTATGATAGATGCCCGCAGGATGGAGGTTTACACGGCCGTGTTCAGCAGTGCCGGAGAGCGGCTCACGAAAGTATCGGCCCAAATAATAGATGAAAACAGTTTTGACGGATATCTTTCAAAGGGGAAGGTCCTTTTCATTGGCGATGGGGCCGGAAAGTGCCGCGATACCATAAAATCTCCCGCCGCCGGGTTCATCCAGCGATGCCCTTGTGCAAAGGGACTCCTAAGGCCGGCGACAGCGGCCTTTGACAAGGGGGAATTCAGGGATGTGGCGTACTTTGAGCCTTTCTACCTTAAGGATTTTGTGGCCACGGTATCCAGAAAAAAGCTATTCTAAATCTAACCGCAAGAAATATTTTTAAAACTTAACATATATGGCAGTAAAATTTTATCAACCTGAAAATCAGGTGCCTCTGGAGATGCACAAGGTGCGTGTAGTCCAGAAACTAGCTCTTCTCCCCGTAGAAGAAAGACTTAAAAACATTCAGCTCGCAGGAAACAACACCTTCCTGCTCCAGAATAAGGACATCTATCTGGATATGATTACTGACTCCGGCGTTAACGGAATGTCTGACCGTCAGGTAGCCTCAATGAGCATAGCAGACGACGCTTATGCCGGCAGCGAGACCTTCAACAGGGTAAAGGCTGCAATCAAGGAAGTGTTCGGGACAGAAAACGTGCTTCCCGCACATCAGGGCCGCGCTGCAGAGAACATTCTTGCAGAGGCTTACGTAAAGCCCGGCACCTACGCCCTTATGAACTTCCACTTCACCACGACCAAGGCCCACATTACCCGTCTTGGCGGCGAGGTTATAGAGCTCGTAGACAAGAAGGGTCTAATCCCCAAGTCTGACGATCCTTTCAAGGGCGATTTTGACCTTAGGCTCCTCCGCAAGACCATCAAGGAACTTGGTCCGGAGAAAGTGGCCTTCGTTCGCGTAGAGGCAGGAACCAACCTTATTGGCGGACAGCCTGTTTCCCTTGAGAATATGCTTGCAGTTACCGATATATGCCACGAGTTAGGAGTAAAGAGCGTGCTTGATGCTTCCCTGCTTCAGGACAACGTTTACTTTATGAAGACCCGCGAGCCCAGGTGCAAGTTTATGTCCACCAAGGAGATTTATCACACTCTTGCAGAAAGGTTCGACATTATCTACTTCTCTGCCCGCAAACTTGGCTTCTCCCGTGGCGGTATAATCACTTCCCACGACAGCAAGTATACCAACGAGATGATGGAGTTCGTTCCTCTGTACGAGGGCTTCCTCACCTACGGCGGAATGGAGGTTCGTTCAATGGAAGCAATGGCAGTAGGCCTTCTTGAGTCCCTTGATATGGAATACATAAGCCAGGGTCCCGAGTTCATCGCTTACCTTGTAAAGGAACTTGATGCCTACGGCGTGCCAGTAATCAAGCCTGCCGGCGGTCTTGGTGCCCACCTTAACTGCTCAGAGATTGTACCGGACATTCCTCACGACCAGTACCCTGCAGGCGCAGTTGCAGCAGCACTTTACATCGCGGGCGGTATCCGCGGTATGGAGCGCGGTACCCTTAGCGAGCAGCGTGAGCCGGACGGAACAGAGCGCTTTGCAGAGCTTGAGCTCCTGCGTCTTGCTGTTCCCCGCCGCGTGTTCACCCTTTCCCAGATTAAATACTGCGCAGACCGCGTTAAGTGGCTCTACGACAATCGCAGCCTCATAGGCGGACTCCGCTGGGTAGAAGAGCCTAAGGTTCTCCGCTTCTTCTTTGGACGTCTGGAGGAAATCGGCTACTGGCAGGAAGACCTGGCCAAGAAGTTCCGTGACGACTTTGGCGACTCGCTTTAGGCCTAGCCTTCACGCTATAAAAAATGCCTCTGACGCTGATCAGAGGCATTTTTATTATTACTTAAAGAATTATCTTAGTTTAGAAGAGAGGAAGGAGCGCAGAGTTGCCTCGTTCTTTACTCCCGTACCGGAAACCACTTCTCCGTTAATGATGAAGAACAGGGAAGGAACGCTTTGCACGTTATAGGTTGTTATAACAGGGGAAGCAACGCCCAGGCCATCGCAAACATTAACCCAACCCAGAGACTGGGACTTAAGGGTGGTAGCCCACGCTGCCTTGTCTACATCCAGGGAGATGGCGTAAATCTCAAAACCTTTGGGTGCGAACTGCTTGTAAACAGGCTTGAGCACGTCCAGGTTAAAGATGGCCTGCCTTTCCATAGTGGAAGCCCAGAAATAAACCATAACTACCTTCTTGTTCTTGGCTACATCGCTGAGGGCCACCTTCTTTCCGTTTACGTCATTGAGGGCTATGTCTATGTAGCCAATCTCTTTAGCGTTCTCCATATAGCCGCTGAGCTGCAATACGTTCTCCCTGCGGACAGTCTCTGCCTCGAGGGATTTTACGTATCTGGACTCCGGATAAACGGTCTTAAGGGAATCGCACACGTTGCGGAAGTGAATGGCATCTGTCCTCTGGGAGAAAACAGGAGCCTGTCCTATGGTTTCCATAAGAACGGGAACACAGGAAAGAGACTTGTTGTTCTCTATGGTAAAGCGGATTCTCTTGCGATAGTAATTAATGTAAAGACGGGACAGTTCTGCCTGGTCTGCAGCATCGGCCATTCCCTTAAGAAACTCGCTCTGAGCCCTTTCTACTTCCAGGAGTTTCTCGCTCTCCGGAGAACCGGCTACGGAATAATTGCCAAGGGTGTCTGATGTAACCTTTACCTTGTCTCCGCCGGCAAGAATAAGGGAGGCCACCTTGCGGGAGCCATAGTAAACATATACGAATTCGGGGTCTGTCTTCTTTACGGGAACATTCACGCTGTAGGCACCGTTGGCAGACAGGGTCAGGGTGTCCAGAACGTCCATCTTGTTTAAGTTAAGCACCTTCACGACCACCTTGCCGGAGGTCAGGCCCTCTACGCTGCCGGATAGTTTTGCGCTGTCGGAAGAACCGCAGGAAGAAAGGGACAAGGTTGCTATGGCTGCCATAGCGGCAAATCTAAGTTTCATACTCTAGGTTAATTATAGTTTTTCAAACTCTTCGTTAATGGCCTTTGCAATGGAAGCGAACTTCTCCTGAGAAAGGGTAAGATGCTCCTTGCGGAAGTCCAGGTCTCCTTCTGTATTAAGAGGAACAAGGTGGATATGGGTATGGGGCACCTCCATTCCAAGTACGGCAACACCAACTCTCTTACAGGGGATTGCAGCCTTCAAGGCCACTGCCACTTTACGGGCAAAATCCCAGAGACCCTGATATACAGACGGCTCCAGATTAAAAATATAATCATCCTCTACATTCTTGGGGATAACCAGAGTGTGCCCCTCTGCAAGGGGGGAAATATCCAGGAAAGCGTAGTACTGATCGCTTTCCGCAACCTTGTAAGAAGGAATCTCGCCTTTGGCGATACGGGTAAAAATTGTTGCCATTATAAACAGCCTCTTAGATAGATATATCAAGAATCTTGAATTTGATAACTCCCTGAGGCACCTGGGCCTCTACCGTCTCTCCCTTGGCGTGGCCCATAAGAGCCTTGGCTATAGGTGTAGTAGCGGCCATTTTTCCGTGTGCAAAATCTGCTTCTGTCTCTCCCACTATGGTAAACTCCATAACCTGATTGTTAGAGAGGTTCTGAACCTTGACTTTATTTGCCATCTGTACCTTGTCCGTGCTTACCATAGACTCGTCTATAACCTTGGCGTTTGCCACAAGGTCCTTAAGCTTTGCTATCTTAAGTTCCAGAAGGCCCTGAGCTTCACGGGCGGCATCGTACTCTGCGTTTTCTGAAAGATCGCCTTTCTCTCTTGCCTCGGCTATAGCGGCCGATATAACAGGACGCTGTGCAAGTGCATCTGCAAGCTCCTTTCTAAGATTATCAAGACCCTCCTGGGTCATAAAATGGATTTCTGCCATTATCTAATTTTTTCTCAATAAAAGAACAAAAAGGAGTCCCGCCCTGTGGCAGAACCCATACTTCTTTGCAAATATAGTAATTAATTTTTAAAAAACTTGTGTCAATAAGCCAAAAGCAGCTTTTCACACCGTCCCTTGTCTTCTGCCAGCTGAGCCTTAAGCGCTTCAAGCGAGGGGAACTTAATCTCGTCCCTGACTCTATGCTCCAGATAGACCTCCAGGTCAAGACCATAAATCTGCTCCGAGAAATCAAAAATATTGGTCTCTATGGTAAGGGCGTTTCCACTGCTCACCGTGGGGCGGAAGCCTATATTGGTCATTCCGGAATAGAATTTTCCCTGAACCCTAACCTGCGATGCATAGACACCGGAGGCAGGAATTAGTTTAAGAGGCTCGTAAAGTCTGATGTTGGCAGTAGGAAAACCAAGGGCGGTTCCAAGCCTGTTGCCGGCTATTACCACGCCGTGAAGCTTATAGGAGTAGCCCAGCATCCTGTTGGCGACTGCCAAATCTCCACGCAGGAGGGCCTCGCGAATCTTGGTAGAAGAAACCGGAACATCCTCTACATTAACGGCCGCAGGACGGATAACCTCCAGCCCCAGAGCCTTTGCCATAGCGACAATGTCCGCCGGTTGGGAGTCCCTGCTGCCAAAACGGTTATCGTAGCCAAGGAGCAAGGCTTTGGCACCAAACCTCCCTATAAGGATATCCCTAAAGTATTCCTCTGTAGAAACACGGCTGAACTCCTTGGTAAACGGCACAACCTCTACGTGATTGACCCCCAAAGACTTAATCTTGTCTATTTTTTCTTCAAGCGGGCTAAGCAGACGCAGAATCCTTGCATCCTGCTGAAGGACGGCACGCGGATGCGGCCAAAAAGTGACTACCAAACTCTCGTCACCCCTGGAACACGCTTCCGTCACCAATTGTGACAGAATTTGACGGTGCCCTATGTGGACACCGTCAAAAAAACCTGTCGTTATAACCATTTTACAAGTCCGAAATCCTGTCTGTGAGGCAGCATGGAATTCTTTGCGTAATAACGGGCTGCCACCTGATACATTCCGGTACGCTCCGGAAGCACGGAAGCCTCGTATGTAGCCACGCCATCCTCAAAAGACGCAAGAGTAAATTCTATCTTTTCCTGAATATGAGCCGTCCCCTTTCTGTCTGTCGTGCAAAGCAGGAGTTCCACTCCTATATCTTCCGGATTAAGTTCACCAAGTTGAAGTTCTACTTTGCTACGAAGATGATGGGTGGCAGAAAGGTCATAAGAAGTCTCGGGCTGCGAATAAGATATAACCTCAATCTCATTCCAATGTCTTTCCGTATGCTTCTTCCAGGCGGCTATCTTGCGGGCAAGTGCATAATCGTCGGCGGTAATGTCGTCGGTACGCTTAGCCTGGGGCAGATAGTACTGGTTGCAGTAGTCCGTGAGCATCCTGTTGGTGGTAAAGTCGCAGGCAACATGAGCGATGCAGTTCTTTATGTACTGAATCCACCTCTGAGACCTGGCCGTACGATAATCTACGTCGTAGTAGATAGGAGCAATCTCGTTCTCTATAATTGTATAGATAGTTGCGGAGTCAAGCTCGTTCTGGAAGTGCTGGTCGTCGTAGGTGCGTTCCTGAGGCAAAGCCCAGCCTGCGCCCTCCTTGTAGCCTTCTACCCACCATCCATCCAGAACAGAGAAGTGCATTACACCGTTCATGGCAGCCTTCTCTCCGGAAGTGCCGGAAGCCTCCTGAGGACGGGTAGGGTTGTTCATCCAAACATCCACACCCTGTACAAGCCTCTTTGCAAGGCTTATATCGTAACCGGGTACAAACACTATCTTGCCAAGGAATCTGGGCTGCTTGGATATATCCACGATTTTCTTGATAAGATCCTGACCTGCCTTGTCTGCGGGATGTGCCTTTCCGGCAAAAATGAACTGCACGGGCATCTTGGAATTATTTACGATGCTGTCCAGACGGTCCAGATCAGAGAAAAGCAGGGTTGCCCTCTTGTAAGTTGCAAAACGGCGGGCAAAACCTATGGTAAGCACATCGTCGCGCAGGTTGTCCTTTATTTCCATTATCTCCTTAGGAGAATAGTGGCTGCTGAGGGTAGGATCTGACAGACGGTCCTTCACTATCCTTATAAGTTCTTTCTTAAGAATCCTTCTGGTATTCCAGATTACCTCGTCGGGCACATTGTAAATGCCTGAGAAGCATTTTTTATCGTAGTAATGAGTCTGGAACTCGGGGCCGAACACTTCTTTATGCACAACCTTCCACTCCTTGGAAGCCCAGGTGGGATAGTGCACTCCGTTGGTGACGTAACTTACGTGAAGCTCTTCGGGCAGATATCCGGGGTACATCTTGGAGAAAATCTCCTGGCTAACCTTTCCGTGAAGCATAGATACGCCGTTTACGTTCTGGCTTATGTTGGCGGCCAGGTTGCTCATAGAGAACTTCTCTGACGGATCCTTGGGATTAATCTTTCCAAGGCTCATCATTGTCTCCCAGTCAACGCCAAGCATCTGGGCATAATGACCAAGATACATACGTATCATACTCTCGTCAAAGGCGTCGTGACCGGCCGGAACAGGAGTATGGGTTGTAAACAGGGAAGAAGCCCTAACTACCTCCATAGCCTCGGAGAAAGTTAGACCGTCGTGCTCTACGTACTCGCGAAGCCTCTCAAGGCCTATGAATGCGGCGTGTCCCTCATTGCAATGATAAATCTTGGGATTAAGACCAAGCTGACGGATGGCTTTTATACCTCCGATACCAAGGAGGAGTTCCTGTTTAAGACGGTTTTCCCAGTCTCCGCCGTAGAGCTGGTGTGTAATCTGACGGTCCTCGGGACGGTTATCCTCGTAGTCCGTATCAAGGAGATAGAGGTCTGTTCGGCCCACGGCTACCCTCCAAATTCTGGCAGACAGGTTTCGTCCGGGAAGGGCCATCTGTATGGTAACCCAGTTGCCTTTATCGTCAAAAACAGGCTCCGCCGGGATATTAAGGAAGTTCTGGGCGTCGTACCTTGCCTCCTGATAACCCTGGGAAGACAGGACCTGAGTAAAATAGCCATAGCGATACAGGAAGCCCACGGCTACAAGATTTACATTCATGTCCGATGTCTCCTTAAGGTAGTCGCCGGCAAGGATACCAAGACCTCCGGAATAAATCTTAAGAGAGGTATCAAGACCGTACTCCATACAGAAATATGCGATAGAAGGATCTTTGCGCTCCTTCTTCTTGTCCATATAGTCGTTGAACTCGTCCATTACCTTTTTAAGCCGGGCAAGGAAGTCCTTGTCCTTGGCAAGCTCGGAGTATCTCTTGAGGCTTACGGTATCCAGAATCTGCTTGGGGTTATGTCCCGATTTATGCCATATTTCTTTATCAACGAACTTGAAAAGAGCCTTCGCGCTGTCGTTCCAGCACCACCAGAGGTTCTTGGAAAGCACCTCGAGGCCTGCAAGTTCAGGGGGAAGATGGCGGGTAACCATAACGCTCTTCCAAGTGGGGTTGTTAACTTCTATTTTAGAATAGTCCATAATGGTATTTTGTTTTTCAATTACTGTTTTTCTCCTGTCGGCAGCCTTGTCCAGAGCAAGAGAATATGCTTTATCATAAAACTTGATCTGATTCTCCCACAGCGCAATTGACGCAACCTCACGGGCGTTTTCCATGTACTCGCGACGTGTGGGAAGCTCAAGAGACACAATTTCCTCTATACGGCGGCGGGTGTCAGAGACAACTTCGTCGTAATTGGAGTCGGTCCTGGTAATAACGGCAATCCCGGGATGGGCCTTTTTGCCATAAAAATCCATAACCCATTTTCCAAAGCCCGCAAGGCTTGTGGTAAGGGTAGGAACCCGGAAAGCCAGAGCCTCCAGAGGCGTATAGCCCCAAGGCTCGTAATACGAGGGGAACAATGCCAAATCCATACCAACCAGAAGGTCGTAATACTTGGTATTGAAAATTCCATCGTTTCCGTTAAGATAAGAAGGCACAAAGAACACCTTCACCTTGCTGCCCAAAGCATTTATAAGCCCAGTCTCTGCAAAACGGCGGGTAATACGGTCCCCCTCGGGATACTCAAGATAATGGGAGGTCTGTGTGCTGTAATGCTCGGGGCCCTTTCCGGCAAGGCGGGAGGCAAGGGTGCGGTCCGGACCATTGTGGCCCCCAGGCACCATAATAAAAGCCACCACCTGGCGGGGAATATCGTTCCCAAGGGAAGCCAGGGCGTCGATGAACACATCTATACCCTTGTTCCTGTACTCGTACCGGCCTCCTAAGCCAATAATGACAGCATCCTTGGCTATGGGCTCGTCGGCCATAGCCGATGCCACCTGGAGCAGTTTTACCCTTGCGGCAGAGCGGGCTTCCTCGTATAACTGGTCCGTTGCGGGAGTAAAGCTGTTTTCAAAACCATTAGGAGTAATCACATCAGGTTTGCGACCCAGGAAATGAGTACATTCCTGTGCGGTTATTTCACTCACTGTAGTAAACACATCGGCATTTTGGGCCGATGCTTTCTCACAGGAGTGCCTTGCCACTACGCCCAGCTCGCGGGCCTTTGCATCAGGGTCATAAGAGGACATACTTCCGTACAAGGGCAGATTGTTCCCAGCGAGGGAACGCCCAAGCACAGTAGCATGAGTGGTAAACACCGTAGAAACAGGCACTTCCATGGACTTAAGGTAAAGGAGTCCGGCTCCCGTCTGCCACTCGTGGAACTGAGCCACAGCCAGTTCTGCGACAGACAGATTATGATTGTAGAAATGCTCTATTACTCTTCCGGCGGTATAACCAAAGAGCACATTCTCCTTGTAATCCCAGTCTCCGGAGATTGAGTCCACTCCGAACCTGGTCCAGAAATCTCCCAGGGCCTTGTCCAGCACCGGCAGGAATTTCTTAAAGTCTACCAGTATGGCGATAGGTTTTCCGGGAATATTCCAGCGACCCACCCGGACCATAAGCCCGTCTGCGGCAGCCTGTGTTTTCCAGGAACGGAACAGATGCTCGTCCTCTATAAAATCCGGATTACTGGCCGTATGCATCCATACGTCAGGTCCTATGAGAATGTGGTGGCGGCCATACTGCGACTTCTGGTACAAAGCCTTGGTTGCGATGACAGTATAGATGCCACCCATCTTATTGCATACTTCCCAGCTTACCTCAAAAAGATAGTCAGGTTTCTGTATTTTATCCGACATAAATCGCTATTTCTTTTTCACGGCAGCCTTTTTGGCCGATTTCTTCACAACCTTCTTAACAGCGGCGGCTTTTTCTTTTTCTACAGGGCGGGTGAATGTAAGCAGGGCGTCATCTACGCGGATGCTGAAGTCACCTAGCACATTCATATAATTAATGAAGGCCTCGTAAGGGGTATCGTAAGGATTAACGTCCTTATGCGAACCTCCGTCAGAGAAGAACCTGGTGCTCATATAATAGAAGTGATCGCTCTCCTGGAGATGGCCGAAGTCGTTCCACATAGAAGGCTGGTTGAGTATGGCCAGTTTCTCGTAAAGATCATAAACCTTATTGAAGGCATCCTGCTGCAGTTCGTTTCCAAGCCAGGAGGTAACGTCGCTCTCTACATCGTCCCAGGAAGTAACCTCAGGAACCTCAAGAGGTGCCACAGCCTTAAGACGGCTGATAGAAGCGGGAGTGCCGAACTCAAATTCACCATCGGCAATAACCTCGCCTACAAATGACCTCAGGAAATCGTAGATACCGGTTTCGCTTCCAAATCGCTCGCCAAAGGTCTCGTAATTCATAAACAAGCCTACCACATTGCCGCCATCCTTTACCGAAGCCTTAATCCAGGAAAGGTACTTTTCTGCGGAAAGGGGCCACTCGTCCCAGCTGCGGTCGCCAAAGCGGACTGCGATGTCGTCACTAAGAGAGTAGTTCCTCAGGATGACCTTAAGCTTGGGCTGCAGGGCGTTGCTGTAAACAAAGTTAGGGCTGCGCCAGCCTACTACGTTCTTTGCACCCTCTGCAAGCATTGTCTTGAAACCAAGGGAGTGTACGTACTCGCCAATGCCGTCGGAATAGATGAGCTCCGTGTTACGGAAGGTAACGGGCTCTACTCCAAAGTGCTGTTTTACGGCATCCTTGTGCTTGTTAACCTGAAGAGCGAACTCTGCGGGATTTCCAAGCGAAGCAAGGGAGTGATAGTAGGTCTCGCAAAGGAACTCTACCTTGCCGGTAGCGGCCAGCTCACGGAAGCTGTCAAGCACCTCTGGAGCATATCTCTCAAAGAGCTCGATTGCCGTGCCGGAGATGGAGAAGCTAACCTTGAAAGAATCGCCATTGGCATTAATCAAATCCAGGAGAAGCTGATTGGTAGGAAGATAACATCTCTGGGCGAGACGGCGTACAATAGAACGATTGGCGAAATCATCGTAATAATGGGAATCTTTGCCAATATCAAAGAATCTGTACAATCTTAGTCTGGCAGGCTGATGAACCTGAAAATACAGACATATCTGTTTCTTTGCCATAGTTAATCTTTTTATTTTACAACTGATTCATAAACCTGCTTCATTTTTGCAGCAGCATTATTCCATTTAAGGGTGTTAACCTCGTCGTAGCCCTCCCTGGCGGCAAATTTTGCAAGGGCGGGATAGGTAAGCAGACCGTAAATCTCGTCTGCCATAGCGTCAACATCCCAGAAATCTATCTTGAAGGCATAGCGAAGCACCTCTGCGGCACCGCTCTGCTTGGAGATTACGGAAGGTACTCCGGTACGCATTGCCTCAAGAGGCGAGATTCCGAAGGGCTCCGATACTGAAGGCATCACGTAAACATCGGAAAGGGCGAACATCTTCTGCACGTCCGCTCCGCGAAGGAAGCCGGTAAAGTGGAAACGGTCAGAGATGCCCAACCTGGCCACGTGACGGATAGCGCGGTTCATCATATCGCCGCTGCCGGCCATCACGAAGCGTACGCCCTGGGTGCGCTTGAGCACCTTGGCGGCAGCCTCTATGAAGTACTCCGGACCTTTCTGGAAAGTGATTCGTCCAAGGAAAGTAACCACTTTGTCCTTCACTCCCCTCTCTACCACAAGCTCGTCGCGGCCGCTGAAGTCCACGGCATTATGAACGGTAACCACCTTTGACGGGTCTATGCCATATTTTGTTATGACGATATTACGGGTAAGGTCGCTCACGGTAATAACCCTGTCTGCGGCCACCATTCCGTTACGCTCTATGGCAAATACGCGGGTGTCTATGTTGTCTGCGCTTCCGCGGTCGAACGAAGTAGCGTGCACGTGAATCACCAGGGGTTTTCCGGTAACCTGCTTGGCAGCCATACCGGCATAATAGGTAAGCCAGTCGTGAGCATGGATAACATCAAACTCATCCTTGTGCTGACGGGCGATGGTTGCACCTACCAGCGCGTAACGGGCCACTTCTTCCATAAGATTGGCTCCGTACTTGCCGGAGAACTTGTACTTCTGGCCGTAGTTGATACGGAACTCGTTCTCGCTGCGGCGCCGCTCGCCCTCTACAAGATTCTCGAAGTCGTCAGGGTCGCAGTAAGGAACCATATTGGAACCTACGGTGATAAACTGCACCTTGTCTACGAAATCCACAGTGAGTTTCTGGCGCAGGTCAACGGCCACGTCGCTGGCATTGATGATGCGGGCCGCGCTCTGGTCCTCGTCACCGGAAGCGGAAGGCATAACGAATATGGTCTGAACGCCGTTATAGGCGAGCCCCTTTACTATACCATAGCAAGCAGTTCCCAGGCCGCCTGCGATATGGGGAGGAAACTCCCATCCAAACATTAATACCCGCATAGTTAATCCTCCTTAAATTTATCAATCAAATAATCTATTGCCAAAAGGGCAGATGTACTTAGGGCAGAAGAAATTGCTCCGTGCGGCTCGTGAGGCGGGTCTCCGTCGTAAAGCTCAGAGTAAGCTCCCACGCCGTGCATATTAAGATCCTCGAACAAGCCCTCGCAAAGCCACTGGGCCCTCTTCACGAATGAAGAACCCATCATATGGAAGCAAACGGAAATGTAGGGATACAGCAGGAACGGCCTTGTACAACCCTGGTGATATGCGAGGTCGCGGTCTGTCTGGCTACCCTCGTACACTCCACGGTATTTGACATCCCGAGGCGACAGTGTCCTTATTCCTCGGCGGGTTTCAAGCTCGCTCTTGATAACATTCATCACCGATGCAGCCACCTCGTCGTCTACGGGCTGATACTGCACCCAGAGAGCATATAACTGGTTGGGGCGGACGTCCATATTCTGTCCGTCGTTGTTAACGTAGTCTGCCAGATAGCCGGCCTTCGGGTTCCAGAACATAGGCTGATAGGCCTCTGCGGCTGCATCCCTTACGGGAGACCACTTAAGGACGAAGGCACTTCTGGAAGACTTGTACTTCATCTCCATCTCCAGGGCAAAACAAAGCATATTGTACCAAAGGGCGTTGGTCTCTACCTGATATCCGGCGCGCTCCGTTACAGGGCGGCCGTTTATATAGGCATTCATCCAGGAAAGAGCCACACCGTCCATCTGAGCCCAAAGCAGGCCGTTTGGCTGGAGCGATACTTCCTTACGCACTCCCGGGGAATAACTTTCAATGACATTCTTTACTACGGTGCCGTATTTCTGCCATACCTGGCGGGGCTTGGCGCCAAAATCTATGTAGTCCTGAAGGGCTGTTGCAAGAAGGAGCGGAGCCTCAACCTGGGTTGTGCGGTGATAAAGGCGCTCTTTGTTGTCTGCAATAAGATTGTCCAGAATCTCCTCGAACTCCTCCTTGGAGCCGTTCGCATAAAGGGTGAGGCCGGCAAGAGATTGGAGAGTCTCGCGCAGCAGGCCTGTGTAAAGCCAGGAGAAACCAGCGGTAATCTGCTTGTGACCTTTGCGCGTACGCTTAAGAAGGTCTGCCTGACGCACCAGCGACTCGTGAAAGCTATCTACCGTGTCAATCTTCTCTACTGCGGCATCGAAGCTGCGGCGGATGGCCCTGGGACCAACCTCTGCAACGCCTGCAGAAAGATAAATGCTGTCACCCTCATTGATTCTTACCGTAAAGTGTCCGGGAACGAACAGGTCTTCACGGCAGTCGAAGCCACGGCGGTACTCGTCAGAATAGGTTATACCCTCGTACCAGTAGGGCCTGGAAACAAATTCTGCCTTGTCCGAGTTAAGCTGGAGATTAAGCTCCGGGAAACCCTCGTACATTTTGAAGGCAACTCCTCCGCGCACCTCCTTGTGGTCCAGATTGGCCTGCGAGTTTTTGTGAGTAAGCTCGTTAAGCGCACGGAAGCCAAGGAAAGGAGTGAGCTGCAAGTCTACTGCGTAAGGAGAACGCTTAAGCTCGTAGCGAATAATGACCTGGTCTTTGTCCGGAGACAGCACAATGCTCTTGGCAAAGATAATCTCACCCACTTTGTAGGTGATTTCCGGAATGGGGTCTGCCCCAAAATCTACGATGTACTTGTGACCGCGCGGGTCGTAAACATCGCCGTAACAATGAATACCCAAATTGAACGGCTTTCCTCCCACTACCAAAGTTTCGTCTACCGATGAAAGAAGCAGATACTGTCCCCCTCCGAAATTATCGATAGGCACTGACAGCAATCCGTGATACTTTCGGGTGTTGCAAGTTACGATGCTGGTGTTGCAAGTTGCACCTGACTTATTGGCCGCGATAATCTCTTTTCGCAGCGAGTACGACAGGTTCACCAATTCGTGCTTGTTAAATTTCAAGAATGCCATATTTGTACCCTATTTGAAGAATTTCATTTTAACCTGCAAAAGTACTAATTTTTTTTCAAAACCATCGCGCATCGGCTTGGTAAATAGAGCTTAAGCGTACACTCAGCTCCGGGATGTGCATCAGGAGATTTTTCCGCAATGCAGTCGTGGCTCTCACCGGGAACTATGCGTCCAAAACCATCGAACCGCTCCTCATCGGAAGACAATACTACATCCCAGGTCCCTCCGGGAGCGGGGAATCCATAGTCCGAGAATGAACCCGAAGGATTAAAGTTGTAGGCAAATATATAATCTCCGCGGCGATAGATAAGCACATTCTTCTGCTCATCGGCCCTAAGCAGTTCCGGAGTTTCCTCCAGAAGGCCTGACTCCCTTACCAGTTTTATCATAGCCCCGTCAAAGTCCAGCAAATACTTGTACCGCAGATAATCCGGCCTGCTCAGCGACCACAGACGGCGGGCGTGCTTGTAAGACCAGGCATTACCCTCGCGGGGGAAGTCTATCCATTCCGGATGCCCGAACTCGTTCCCCATAAAGGTAAGGTATCCACCCCCGCACGTGGTGAGGGTAACAAGACGTATCATCTTGTGTAGGGCCACTCCCCTTTCTACCTCCAGCGACTGCGAACCCTTGTTCATGGAGAAATACATCTCCTTGTCTATGAGTCTGAAAATTATGGTCTTGTCGCCAACCAGAGCCTGATCATGGCACTCTGCGTAGCTGATAGTCTTCTCGTCTGCACGCTTGTTGGTGAGTTCGTACCAGATTTCACCCGGGCTCCACTGCTCGTCGGACTTCTCCTTTATCCACTTAATCCAGTGGTCTGCGATTCCCATTGCCATACGGTAGTCGAAACCTACCCCGCCCTCCTCTATGGGGGCGGCCAGACCGGCCATTCCGCTCACGTCCTCTGCAATGGTGATGGCTCCGGGGGCAATCTCGTGGGTGAGAATATTGGCAAGGGCCAGGTAGGTAACGGCATTATCATCCACGCCCTTGTCAAAATAAGGCTCGTAGCCGCCGAAATCCTTGCCCAGGCCGTGGTCCCAATATAGCATGGAGGTGACCCCGTCGAACCTGAATCCGTCCAGCATATATTCTTCCATCCAGAACTTGCAGTTGCTTAGGAGGAAGTACTTTGTCTCGTTCTTGCCGTAGTCGAAGCAGCGGGAGCCCCAGGCGGGATGATGGCCCTGAGGCCCTTTGTAGAAGTAAATATCCTCACGGCCGTCAAAGAGACTCAGGCCCTCGGCCTCGTTATCTACGCTGTGGGAATGCACTATGTCCATTATTACCGCTATCCCAAGACCGTGGGCGGCATCTACCAGGGCCTTGAACTCCTCCGGAGTGCCGAAGCGGGAACTAAGCGCGTAGAAGTTGGATACCTGGTAGCCGAAGGAGCCGTAGTAAGGATGCTCCTGAAGGGCCATAATCTGGATTGTGTTGTAACCCAGCGATGCAATGTGCGGCAGCACATTAAGGCGGAACTCATCAAAGGTAGAAACCTTTTCTTCCTCTGAGCTCATTCCAATGTGGCACTCGTAAATTAGCGGGTTGGCCACCTTGCCGGGACGTCCGTTATTCCACTGATAGGGCGCAGGGTCCCATACCTGGGCGCAGAAAACCTTGCTCTCCGGGTCCTGCACAGCCCTTGTGCAATAGGCAGGGAGCCTTTCACCACCGCCGCCCGGCCACTCGATGAAGAGTTTATAGAGTTCTCCGTGATGCAGGAACATTCCCGGAAGCTTAAGCTCCCATGTTCCGCCGCCCACTGGCTTAAGTTCGTAGGCCGACGTCCTCTTCCAGTTGTTTCCTTCGCAGATAAGATAAACCCTGTTGGCATTGGGCGCCCACTCGCGGAACACCCAGTCCCCGCCAGGCTCTCTATGAAGACCATAGTAGAGGTGGTTGTTCATTACGTCGCTGAGTTTCTTGCCTCCCTTACCATTTTTAGAACCGGTGAAGGCATCGCGAGCAGCCAGAATAAGTTTTTTCCTGGTTTTCACTGCTTCCTTGAACGGAAGCAGATAGGGATCATTTTCGTAAATCATCTTCTTGCGAGTCGATGGTTTCTTTTAGGGTTCTTAGATATGAGCGGCACTGCTTGACAAGCACCTTGGATTCTTTGACCATTGCACCCACGTCCTCGAGCGGGGTAGCAGGGTCCTGTGCGGCTGCGGCCATCTCTTCTAGACGGGCCATAGCCTTCACATAATCAAATTTTTCGTCCATCGTACTCAAATTTTTCAAATATAATAATTTTCTGCGAAAAGCCCTACACTATCGACCCAAAACAGAATCAACCGTGCAGCCAAGGGAGCCGTCGCCAAGATATACGTTAATCTTGTCTCCCGGCTTGCTGGAAGATACCGTGTTCATCTTTACTCCGGCGGCATCGGTCACAAGGGAATATCCGCGGGAAAGGACCTCAGCAGGGTCTGCCGATGCTATCTTTACCTCCAGAAGGGCAAGCCTTGCCTCCTCGTTTGACAGGCGACCCTGTGCTGCCACGGTAACAGCTGCACAGGCTGCCTGAAGGCGTAGTTCCATAGCGGAAAGCCTGGAAATGAAGGCAGTGCGGAGCGCCGTCTCTACAGCGCTTATTCTCTGGTCTTCTGATATATAGCAATCCAGGAACAAGTCTGCAAGGGCCGTAGGGGTTTTTACAAAAGTGTTGGCTACCATATCTGCCACGTGATAATCTCTCTCGTGGCCTATGGCCGTAAATACGGGTATGGTGCAGCGGGCAATGGCAGCGGCAAGGGAGTAGTCGTCAAAACAGGCCAGGTCCAACTCCGAGCCGCCGCCCCTCAGGATGAGCACGGCGTCAAAGGGCTCTGCCGCCATCTGGGCCAGGCTAAGAGCGTCCGCTATGGAAGAAGGAGCGGCGTCGCCCTGCATTGCGGCCTCCAGAAGATGCACACTGAAGCGGAACCCGTACTCGTTCTGCTCAAGGTGGCGCATAAAATCTCCCAGACCGGCCGCCGTGGCTGCGGAAATAACCGCCAGGCGGTATGGAAGCAGCGGCAGGCAAAGCTCTTTCTGAAGGTCCATCAGCCCTTCCTGCTCCAGTCTTTCTATTGTCTGCAGACGCTTCTTTTGGCTCTGGCCAAGAGTAAAATCTGCGTTGATTTCTTCTATGGTGATAAGAAATCCCCAGACCTCGCTGTAAGAAATGCTTACCTTGGAGAGAATCTCCATTCCGGCCTCAAGATTGCGGCCGGTAGCTTCCCGGAAATCCTTTGCCAGGGCTAAGTAACGGGAGCGCCATATTACTGCACGGGCCTTTGCAACGATGGACTCACCGTCACTTTGGGACAGTTCCAGATAACAGTGCCCGTTGCTCTTTACAGAGATGCTGCTTATCTCTGCCTTCACCCAGACCTTCCCGGGAAAAGCGTCTTCGATTGCACCCGCAACAAGCCCTTGAAGGGTTAGCAAATCTATGAAAGACACCTGTTCCATAAGCCCGGGAAAAACTTACCTTTTTGTAGTTACAATAATTACCCCCTTGACGGCACCATCGACATCATACTTGGCCGCCTTGGGTCCCTTTACTATTTCTATAGTGTCCAGGTCTGCCATATTGACTCCCAGCAAATCCCTGGATGGTACGCCGTCTACAATGAGCACAGGGTCAAGCGATCCGGTAATGCTGTTGATGCCCCTTACGCGAATGGAGTACTCTCCGGGGCCGGAGCGCCTGACATCAACCCCCACGAATCTGTTGCTCATAAATTCGTAAACATTGGCATACCTCATAGCCTCTGCAGTGTCTACCTTAAGATAGTTGGCATTCACGCCTCCTTCCTCGGAAGAGCCAAAGGCAGACTCCTTGAACTTGATTACGCCGCAACCATCGGCCACGGTCATAAAGAAAACGGCCAGAACTGCAATTTTAATTATGTTTTTCATATAGCGCTGAATTACTTTTATCAAAGGCCCCAGTCAGAGGCGTTGGCCACCGTCTTGGGTACGTTAGGCACATTGGGGAAATAGGTTATGCCCGTTATGGCTTCCAGCTGCGATACTGTCATCATCTCCGCAGACGAAACGCTTCTTCCCTTAAGGTTGTTGGAATGGGCGCGTACAAAGGCCGCGCATTTAATCTCAGAGGCAGTGCAGTCCTTGAGGGCCTTTCCGCTTTGACCAGATTTTGTACGGAGCAGCAGGTAGTAGAACATCGTGGGGAAGGAAACGTCGCTCCTGCCGGCATAGGTAATCTTCTTGGGATTCACGGTATTTCCGTAACCATCGGTAAACTGCTTGAAATAGCAGCCAATCACCACATACAGAGTGTCGGAGCAAACCTGGCCGTCCACCCAGTCCTCAAGGGTATTCCAGCCGCCACCACCGGTATTGAAGCCCTCGCTCAGCTGGGGAGCGATGTTGCTCATATAGAATACCTGACGGTTTACAGCCGTAGAAGCGGTACGCTCTGCAGAGCCAAGCATATGCCCCCTGTTGCACCCGCTGGCGCTTCCGGCGCTGGTGGCCGTGTACTGTACGGACGAGGGAATGTCAGGGTCTGTCTGATAAGCATTGGTCCTGTTTGCCGATCCCACATACATACTGTGCCTGGGTGCTGCCACCCAAAGCGGGCAATGGTCTTCTGCGCTCCAGCATACGGTGTAATTCCTGGCCTTTTTGCCTCCGGAATAAATATCGGGACAGATATGATAAGCGTAGTAATTGGAGGTGTTGTCGGCGTCGTACATATAGTCTCCGCTGGTAGCAATGTTCATCACGGGAAGTTCGTACCAGCCACGCTGGCCCCCTGCCGGCTGACCGCCTCCCTGGCCTCCGCTGGTGTCCTGAAGCGTAGTAAAGGAACAAATCTGGCCATAGCAGGTCTTGAAGGCAGAGCCCTCCTGAATTACCGCGAAAGCCCTGTAATAATAGGTGGTACTCTCCGAAAGGCCGGAAAGCACAAAGGAGAAAGAATCGGAAGTAGAGTCCATCTCGCAGTCGTACTCTGCCACGCTGCTAAGGTTGGTAGAGGAAATTCCCCACTCGAAGCCCACATCCCTGGGGATGCTGGTGGCCTGATAGTAGATTCCGTTTATCTGGGCACTGTAATAAGTTACATCGGTGGCCTCAAGGGTCTCTACGTCAGCGTCCGGCTGCACGGCGCCAGGATCGGTTCCGGGATCGGTGCCCGGGTCTGTGCCAGGATCCGTGCCAGGGTCTTCCCCGCCGGAGGGCACACCTTTTTGAGTGATGGAAACAACGGCGCTCTTCCCGGAGCAGGTAACAACTACTGAAGCAGATCTTTCCGCAGTCTGGGTATTGGCCTCATATCTTAGGACGATACTTGCCGACCCCACGCCCGAAGTAGCAGAAAAAGACACCCAGGTGGCATTGCATGATAAAGTCCACTGCCCGGAACAGGTAATGCTGATGAACTGGCTTCCGGAGACAGCATCTACGGTAGGCGTTTTGACGGAAACCGCGACATTGGTTACCTTATTATCTGCGGGCCTGCTGTCCTTCCCGCAGGAAAGAGCAAAAAGCAGGGCCGTCACAATAAACACAAAAATACTTCCCCTTTGCATTATTAATTACATTTTACAGAATTTACAATCTCCAGCCTGCCGTCCGCTATGAGCTTGATAATCAACTCCCCGAATAAGGTATTCTGCCAGGCAAACCACTCTCGCGTAAAATCGGCAGCATCGTCCCTGTTAAAAGACTCGTGGATAAAGCCGGTGCCCGCATCGGTATCCACCAGCTGCTGCAGGCAGTGCAGAATCTCGGCATCATCGTCAGAGGTAAAAGCCCTCATCATTATACTCATAGGCCAGATGACCTCCTTTCCTATATGGGGGCCGCCAATGCCCTCTCCGGCCTTGCCGCGCCAGAAATACGGGTTGTACTCGCTCCATACAAGACGGCGGGTATTCTGATAAACCGGGTCTGCCGCCAGAGAAGGATCCAGATAAGAGAGCGACAGCAGACTGGGCACGTTGGCATCGTCCATAAAATATTTATTTCCGAAACCATCAACCTCATAAGCATAGACCTTTCCAAAAACAGGGTGTTCCCCAACGGCATACTCCTTAAGTGCAGCGTCCACCTCGTCGGCCAGGGCAAGACATCTCCGGGCCAGAGCGGGCTTGTTATTCACGGTCTGCAAAATCTCGGCAGCCTTGCGCAAAATGCTTACTGCAAAGAAGTTGGACGGTACAAGGAAATCGAACTGTGTAGCATCGTCAGAGGGGCGGAAAGAAGAAGCTATCAGCCCAACTGGCTTAACCGGATTTCCAAGGCCGGTACGGTCCTTGGTGTCCAGCTGGCGGTCTGTAACCCGCAGGAAATAATAGGGCCCGTCGCCCTCCTTGCGCTGCTGGACTGTAAAAGTCTCAAGAATGGTCTCGATTGCCTCTATCCACAGCGGGCCAAACACAGACTCATCCCCGGTAGCCTTCCAGTAAGCATAGGCAAGACGTACGGGATAGCAGTGGGAATCAACCTCCCACTTGCGCTCGAACACATTAGGGTTTTGAGGAGAACCCGTCTCATCCTTGGCACCCTCGCCCGTGGGCCCGTCATTGAAGGCATTTGCGTACGGGTCGATGGTTATAAGGCGCAGCTGAGTATTTATCACTCCGGCAATCATTTTTCTAAGCGCCTCATCCTCCGATGCATAGGCGACATAGGGCCAGACCTGTGCGCCCGAATCCCGCAGCCACATTGCGTGAATGTCCCCGGTATATACAAAGGTAGTGGGGGTTCCGTCCTCGTCCTCCCTGTAGTGAACCGTAGTGTCCAGCGTATTAGGGAAGCAGTTTACAAACATCCACTGCAATTTGGGCACTGTAATAAGCCCGGCTACCCGGGAAATCTCATTCTCTATTGCCTGGCTGGTAAAGAGCCTTTCCTGGGGCGCAGGACGGCGGCTCGGAGGCGTTTGAGCCGATGTGCTGCAGGCATAAAAGCTATACAATGAGAGAGTGATGACGAAGAATACCAATTTTTTCATAATGCAAACAATGTTCGATTGTTGCAAAGATACCATTTTATATATAAATTTGCCCAAGTAAAGGGGAATTAAAAATATATTTTCTATGTACCGTCTCTTTTTTGCGGTTATCGTAGCTCTCTCCATGCAAGGCTGCGCCTATTTGCTTGAATCCAAGGGCGGCAGCCTAAAGGATATTGACAAGGATGACATAGAGCGCGAGTTTGCCGATGGTACCCGCACCCTGCCGGTAATGTTCCTGGACACAGAAAGCGGCAAAGGCATAAAGAACAAGGAATCCTGGAAAGATGCCGAGTTCAGAATCTACACTCCGGAGAGCCGCACGCCCAAATACGAGATATCCGTAAAAGGCCGCGGCAACAGCACCTGGTCCTTCCCAAAGAAACCCTTCAACATAAAATTCGAAGACAAAGAGGCTGTATCGCTCCTGGGGATGCCGGAAAGTTCCCGCTGGTGTATGCTGGCCAACTGGAGGGACCGCACCAACATACGCAACGCCATAGCCCTTGAGATTTCACGCCTCACCTCTTTGGAATGGACCCCGCGGGGCGAATTCGTAGATTTGGTGCTGGACGACGACTGGTACGGCAATTTCTACCTCACGGAGAAAGTAGAGCCCGGCAAACTGGGCATACACACTAACGGGTTCATGATCTTCATAGACATGCACTATGACAAGACCTATCGCTTTACCACCAAGATAAAAAAACTCCCTGTAAACATAATAACCGAAAGCGATGTATCCCTGGATGCAAAAAAATTTTCAGAGATACGCCAGGCCATAGACAATGTAGAGAACACCTTATATAATAGTAAGAGCGAAGGCAACTGGAACTCCCTGCTGGACGTACAGAGTTTTTGCGACTGGTTCCTGGTAGAGGAAATAACCGGATGCAACGAGCCCACTCACCCCTACGGGGTATATATGTATTGTAAGGGCGATGGTGTCCTTAGGGCCGGCCCCTGCTGGGACTTTGACTTCCATACCTTCCGCCCGGACCTGACCGGCCTTATCAACGGGAAGTCGGTATGGTTCGACGCCCTGCTCTCCAAGCCGGAATTCCGCGCTACGCTAAAGGCCCGCTGGGCAGAGCTAAAGCCCCTCCTGGAAGACAGGATACCCGCTTACATAGACGATACGGCAGATTATATAAGAGAATCCGAAACAATCGACCACCAACTCTGGCCTATAAAACACAACAACCGCAACGGTGACGAATTCCTGACCTTTGACGAAGCCGTCCAACGCCTGAAACTTAGTTTTCTGCAACGCGTAGCTTTCCTTGACGATTATTGCTCTGCACTATGATGAAAAAATTATTCTGCACCCTGCTGATAGTTCTGGGTGCCGTCTCTGCAAAGGGGCAGCCCGTACCGGCACATCACGACATTCCCAAAAACGACCCCGGTCTTAAATATGGAATCCAGTTCACCGCCGAGGCCCGTAAAAAAGTAAACCCGTTCTGGGAATTCCACGCCGGCGGAGAATTCAGGATGCGAGGCGACTTCCTGTACGACAAGCAAATCCGCGGCAATCTGGGAGTGGAATACAAGCACACCAAGAAGTTTTCTCTTCTGGCAGACTACACCTATTGCGGCATCATGAACAATGGCGACGATTATAAATCCCGCCACCGCCTGGAAGCCGGAGCCAAGGAAACATTCAAATTAAACAGGAAATTCAAATTGATATTTACAGAGAAACTGGGCGCATCCTATAAGACCTGGGATATTAATAAGTATCAAACTACCAGGTTAGACATCTTTATTAAGCTGCGGGCCAGGCTGCAATGGAACCTTTCCAAAAAATTCGATTTATTCACATATCTGGAGTTAAAAACCACGTTCAGGGAGCCCAACCTTACCAATTTATATTATGACCAGTACATAATGCAGTTCACGGATGCCTCCGGAAGCCCGGTGGGCGACAAGGGCTGGTTCCTGGAAGGGTTCGACAAAATAAGGATAAACCGGCTAAGGAACGCCATCGGTGCTGACTACAAGCTTGCTAAGGGGCATAAGCTCCGTTTAACCATATTGTACGACTACGAAACCGAGCTTGACATAGATGCAAACAAGCAAGGCACCGTAATTAAATCTTTGGTCTATGACCGCCGAAATTTATTATATGGCCGACTTGGATACTTTTTTTCCTTCTAAGTTGTTGTTTTATTGAAATAAACGTTTTAAATTTGTGTGATACTTTTGCCTAAACCGAAAGTTTCAACATTTCAGCCCAATAATTATTAACTAACACAAATGCACATGAAAAATCTGTTTACCAGAGTTGCTTTGACTGTATGCATCCTGGCCGCAGGCCTCACCGCCTATGCCCAGACCACAGTTAAAGGAACAGTAAAAGATGCCGCAGGTCAGCCTGTTGTCGGTGCTTCTGTACTTGTATCCGGAACTCACAACGGTACTGTTGTAGAAGTTGATGGTTCCTATACTCTTACAGCTAAGACAGGTGACAGGATTGAATTCTCTTGCATCGGTTACACTTCACAGGTTGTGGTTTTCAATGGCCAGCCCATCAATGTAGTTCTCCAGGAGGACTCTGAGATGCTGGAAGGAACCGTAGTAACCGCTCTCGGTATCCGCAAGGATGAGAAGAAAGTAGGTTACGCTGTTTCATCTGTTGATGCCAGCAAACTTAATGCTACTGCATCCCCTTCACTGGGTACCGCACTTTACGGTAAGGCAGCCGGCGTTCGAGTAACTACCGCCCCTGGTGGTGCTACCGGCGCTATCTCCATTAACGTACGTGGTCTTTCCACAATTACCGGTACCAACCAGCCTCTTATCATCGTTGACGGCGTTCCTATCAGGAACGGTGAGGCTAACAACTCAGACTACTGGGGAATCCAGAGAATGCAGTCCAACGGTTTGTCCGACATTAACGTAGAGGATATCGAGAACCTCACCATCCTTAAGGGCGCTTCCGCAACCTCTCTTTACGGTTCAGAAGGCGCAAACGGTGTAGTTCTCATCACCATGAAGAAGGGTAAGAAGAACAGTGGCCTTCACGTAGACTTCAACGCTACTGCTTATGCAGACATGGTAGCATACATGCCTAAGATGCAGACCATATTCGGTCCCGGCGATGCTTACCAGTATTGGAGCTACTACGATGTTGACATGGATCCCACTTCCGACACCTTCGGATTCACATCATCCTACAAGGATCGTAACGGCAACAACGTTACTTCCTTCCAGGGCCAGGCAGACGGTGGTGGTGCTTACTACTACTATGGTCCCGAGTATGACGGACGCGACATCTACACCCCTTCAGGTTGGATGAAGTACAAAGCCGTTACCTCTAACCCTTACAAGAACATCTTCCGCACTGGTTTCACCCAGCAGTACAATGTTGCCATCACTTCCAGCAATGACAACGGTAACACCCGTTTCTCATACACTTGGATGGACAACACTCCTAACCAGTACAACTCTCACCTGGGCAAGCACAACTTCGCTCTCTCAGGAACTCAGAACGTAACCGCAGACGGCGCTGTAAAACTCAACTACTCTGTTAACTACATGAACCAGAGCGTTAAGAACCGTCCTTACAGAATCTCCCGTCTCGTTACCAACTTCACCGGTATGGTTGGTTCCTTCGAGGACCTTGCTTACTATCGCGAGCACACCGTTACCGCTGCAGGTTATCGCAACCGCGAGTACTATTCAAGCTCTCACGAGAATCCTGCAGAAGGTTGGGAGTACACCCCCGGTGTTCCTGCACTCATCAGCGAGTACCTCTGGAACATCCTCGGTCGCGAGCAGTATGAGACCAACCAGAGAGTTATCGCCAGCGTGACTCCTCAGTGGCAGATTACCAAGGACCTCCTCCTCAAGGGCAGCATTGCTACAGACTGGACACACCAGAACGTAGAGCTCAAAGAGCACCAGGAGACCTCCTCTGTATTCAGCGGCTACGGCGGTCACTATGGTCTTACCAAGAATGACTATCAGACTCTCTATGGAGACCTTCTCCTTAACTACAACAAGAAACTCACAGACAAGATAACCATCGATGCAAACCTTGGTTACTCTGCACGTCGCGAGCATACATTCATCTCCAGCGTAAGTACCAATGGTGGTCTTACCGTTGAGAACTGGTTCAACCTTAACGCAAGCGCCAGCACAAAGAACTCAAGCGGCAGCGAGAAAGACCTCCTGAAGCAGGCCGTTTATGCAACCGCTTCTGTTTCTTACGGTGACTGGGCTTACCTCGAGGGTACAATCCGCAATGAGAAGACTTCTACTCTTGCTCCCGGACACAACTCCTTCTGGTATCCTTCAGTTAACGGTTCCATTATCCTCTCCGAGCTTCTCGAGCTCCCTAAGTGGGTAGATTATGGCAAATTCCGTGTATCCTATGGTGAGGTGGGTCTTGCACCTGATCTTTACCGTGCAGCTGTTGCTTACTCACAGAGCAGCGCATCAGGATATGTTTACAACCAGCTTGGCGCAAGCCTTGGAAACGAGACCATCAAGCCTGAGACCACTAAAGAGTGGGAGTTCGGTCTTGAAGGCAAGTTCTTCAACAACCGTTTGGGCTTCGAGGCTTCTTACTATCACAAGAAGATCGTAGACCAGATTCTTAACGCTACCGTTGCACGTTCTTCCGGTGGTTCTTCAATGCTTATGAACGTTGGTGAGCTTACCAACCAGGGTATTGAGGTTGCTGTTTACGGCACTCCTATCGAGACCTCCGACTGGAGACTCGATCTCAATGCAAACCTTGCTTGGAACCGCAATGAGGTTAAGAAACTTACCGAGGGTATGGAGAGACTGGAGCACGCTCGTTGGGACAATGGTGCTGTATATCTCTATTCTAACATAGGTGAGAAGATGGGTGACATCTACTCATTCGACTACAAGTATGATGCAAATGGAAACAAGATCGTAGGTAACGACGGTTACTATGCACGTAGCGACAGCCCGGTAAAGGTTGGTAACGCTATGCCTGACCTCGTTGGTGGTTTCTCAACAAGCCTTTCTTACAAGAGACTCACCCTTGACACCCAGTTCAGCTTCCAGATTGGCGGCGACATCTTCAATATGCCTTACCAGTACTACATGCACACTGGTGCTATCGAGGAGTCTCTCCCTAACCGTAACGAGGCTCTGGGCGGTATCTCCTACTACCTTGACGGTGGAAAAGCTATCGCTTACACCGGAACAATCGGCCCTAACGGCGAGCCTGTTCGCCACGACGGTGTTGTTCTCCCTGGTGTTCTTGCAGACGGTACTGAAAACACCCAGATCGTCAGCCAGGAAATGGCTCTCGAGAAACAGTACGGCTGGGGAACCGGCGGAGTACGCTTCTATTCAGGTTCTATTTTCAAGAACACTTATCTCAAGTGCCGCGAAATTACCCTTACCTATAGGATTCCTGAAAGCTTCACACGCAAGTTCAAATGCAACAACCTGAACGTATCCGTGTTCGCACGTAACCCGTTCTTTGTTTACAAGAACCTGCCTATCTTCGATGCAGAGGCAACTGACGGTACCAACTGGGCAAATCAGGTTTGCATCGGTGGTTCTACCTCCACATCACGTACAATCGGCGTTTCTCTCCGTGCAAACTTCTAATCTAGATGTATAACAGTATGAAAAAGATATATACACTGATCATTGCAGTAGTTTCTCTTACAGTCATTGCTGCATCCTGCTCGAAAGACGCTTTCAACGACAAGTATCTTGACCCTTCAAAGACAACTACCGCAACCTGCGACAAACTTATGACAGGTAGCTTCATTGCCGGTAACCAGAACACATTCAACTCCTATTGGAGAATGTACACCTGGGACTACAACTTTGGCAAGTATGCTCAGACCATTGGTTTCAACAACAACAGCGGTACTGTTTACTATATCAACGACGGTTATGCAAACGACCGTTGGAACAACTTCTATGACATTCTCCGTAACTTCCGCGTAATGCAGAGCATTTATGAGAAAGAGTCAGAGGAAGATCAGGCAGAGGATAAACTCTTCCTTGATGTTACAGAAGTGTTCGTTATCGACCATCTTTCACAGCTTGTAGACCTCTGGGGTCCCGTTCCTTATAGCCAGGCTTGCTATCTTGGCATTACCGGTGACTACGCTGGTTCATTCGCTGCTTACGATGACGATAAGGCTCTCTATCAGAATATGCTCGAGCGCCTTGATGTTCTCTACACAGAGCTCACCGCCCTCCAGTCTTCTGTAAAGGCCGTTACCCTTTCCAAACTTACAAAGCAGGACTTCATCAACAAGGGTGATGTTGACAAGTGGATTCGCTACTGCAACACCCTTATGCTCCGTCTCGCTGTTCACGTTTCCGCTCAGGGAGACCTCACCAGCGTAGGTAGAAGCTATGTTGCAAAGGCCGCTGCACGTCCTTTGGTAAGCAATCTTGAAAACACCATCGAGGTTGAGTCCGATGCTGATGGTTTCAGGTATGACGAGAACTTCCGCGACGGTTTCAAGGACATCAACAATACAGCTTCCCAGCCTATTATTGACGCTCTTCAGGCTACCGGTGCAAACGACCCTCGTCTTGCTGTAATCTATATGCCTACCGTAACTGCTTATGCAGGTGGTGAAGATGCAGACGACGTAGCTTACGCAGCAGGTGAATTCTTTGGCAAGAGCACTGCAGAGACAACAAATCAGCAGACTGTTCGCGGTGGTAGCAACCACAACACAGAGGAGACCCGTTACTATGCACGTCTTAACGGCAAGACCTTCACTTACAACAACTATATGGTTAGCCCTATCCTCTCCGCAGCTGAGGCTTGGTTCCTCCTTGCAGAGGCTTATCAGCAGGGTTACGCCAGCGGTAGTGCAGAGACTGCTTTCAAGAATGGTGTCAAGTACTCTATCCTTGCTTACTACAAGTCCAACATCAACTCTCAGTCTCCTAAGGTAAGCAGCTCAACCCAGGCTAACGACTTCCAGGCAGAGGCTTATCCCTCAGATGCAACTATCAACGAGTTTGCTAATAACTACTGGAGTGGCGCAAGCAACAAACTTGAGCTTATCATGACTCAGAAGTGGGTACACTTTGGTATCCTTCAGGCTACCCAGGCTTGGACAGATATCCGTCGTACCGGCTATCCTGACCTGTACTATCCTGATGATTCTGCAGACAACAACGGTTACAAGTCAATCCCTCAGAGGGTTAAGTATCCTAACACCGACGCTGCAAGCAACGCTGCCAACTACAAGGTAGCTGCCGATGCAACCAACGGTGACTCCGCTTACTACACTCTCTTCTGGGCTAAGACTCTTGGCGACTAATTAACCCTCTATAAAATTAAGCCGGCTCCGAAAGGAACCGGCTTTTTTATTATACTTTCCGGACCTGCGTCCGTAAAATACTATTGGATGAGTCCGTCTGCACGAAGCTTTTTGGCAACCCGGTTAACCCTGGACTGAGTATCAGGATGGGAAGAGAAAAGGTTGCTTACAAGTGAGGAAGAAGAGGAATTGCCTCCTTCAAGGGACTGGAGTTTCTGAAGACCCTTCATAAGGGCTACCGGGCTTTTTCCCGTACTCTTAAGGTAAGTATATGCGTAATCGTCGGCCTCAGTCTCCTGGGAACGGGAGTACTTTGCATTGAGAGCGGCCTCTCCGATTGCACCCAGCTCAGACTGCGAAAGGGCGGCAATGGTGCCACCTGCGGCAGAAAGGCCCGTACGGGCAGCTGAAGTAAGGATTGCATTCTGGAGCTGCTTGCGGGTGTGATTCTTTGCAACGTGACCTATCTCGTGGCCGATGACACCAAGAATTTCATCATCAGTCATCAAATCCATAAGGCCGGTATAAACGCGTACGCTGCCGTCTGCACAGGCAAAAGCATTAACCTCGGAGGTCTTGTAAACCTTGAAGTTGAGAGGAACTCCGCCAATGCTGTTAATTCCGGAAGTGATCTTGCGAAGACGTTTTGTATAGGTATTGTTCTCTGGAAGCACCGTGTTTGTGGCATCCAGCTGGGCAATGTACTGGCTCACATAAGCGCGAATCTCGGAATCCGTAACCGTTGCAGCCTGAGCAGCCTGGAGACCTCCCTGGATAAGAGCTTCTTTATTGAAAGTAGCGCAGGAAGAAAGCGTTAGCCCCGCAACAAAGAGAATTAAAACTATTTTTTTCATAGCCGTTAAAATAAGATTTTAACAAATTTCGCAAATAATCTTGAATCTGCAAGTCGAAAGTTTTATCTTTGTACCATCTATGAAGATAACCGAAGCAATATTTGCGGGCAGCAGCACAAGAGTGCAGGAGAGGCCAAAGGAAAGGCTTCCGGAGATTGCCTTCATCGGACGCTCTAACGTAGGCAAATCTTCGCTTATTAATATGCTCTGCGGAACGCGCAAACTGGCAATGACTTCGGCCACGCCAGGCAAGACAAAGCTGGTGAACCACTTTAGAATAGGAGGCAAGTGGTATCTTGTAGATCTTCCGGGATACGGATACGCCAAAATGCCCAGAAAGGAAATAGAAAAACTGGAAGCGATTATAAGGGACTACCTTAATCATTCCGACGACCTTAAACACCTTTTTGTGCTTGTAGATTCCAGACACAATCTTCAGAAGGCAGACAGCGCTTTTATTTCCGAGATTTCGGGCAGCACCATCCCCTACTCCATTATATTTACCAAGGGAGACAAATTGGGGCCGGTAGCAAGGGAAAAACAGATTCTGTCCTGTATGCGGCAGCTTGAGCCAGTCATAGAAGGGGAACTTCCCCGGTATTTTGCAAGCTCGGGAGAAACAGGACTTGGCAAAGAAGACATTTTATCTTACATAGAACACATACTTAAATAATCAGAACAAAATGCCAAGCAAAGAGAAAATGAAATTGTTCGCTTGCAGAGCCAGCCAGGACTTTGCAAAGAAGGTTGTAAACGAATTCAACCAGATCAAGTATCCCGGCGAGGAGGAACTTACCCTGGGGAACCTGTCGGTTACACCCTTCAGCGATGGTGAATTCCAGCCCGCATTCCTGGAAAGCGTAAGAGGCGCAACCACTTTCATTATTCAGTCTACCTTCCCCCCTACAGAAAACCTTATGGAGCTTTTGCTTAGCCTGGATGCTGCCAAAAGGGCATCGGCCAGCAAAGTAATTGCAGTTATTCCCTACTACGGATGGGCCCGCCAGGACCGCAAGGACAAGCCGCGTGTTTCTATTGGCGCAAAAATGGTTGCTAACCTGCTTAAGGCGGCAGGCGCAGACCGCGTTATGACCTGCGACCTTCACGCAGAGCAGATCCAGGGCTTTTTTGACTTCCCCGTAGACCACCTTTACGGCAGCAAGGTTTTCATCCCTCTCATCAAAAGTCTTAACCTGGATAATCTGGCAATCGCAGCCCCGGATATGGGAGGTGCAAAAAGGGCCAATGTATACGCCAAGCAACTGGCCTGCCCGGTAATAATCTGCCACAAGTCCAGGGAGAAAGCCAACGAGGTAGCCTCCATTACCGCCATAGGAGAAGTAGAAGGCAAGAACATTATCATTGTTGACGATATGATAGATACCGCCGGTACGCTTAAAAAAGCAGCAGACGTACTTAAGGAAAAGGGCGCTCTTTCCGTAAGGGCCTGCGCCACACACCCCGTACTGTCCGGAGCGGCATACGACAATATAGCAGCATCGGCACTGGAAGAAGTATTTGTTACGGACACCATTCCTCTTTCCGACGACCCCACAAAGGACAAGAGCAAGATTAAGGTTGTATCCATGACTTCTACCTTTGCCAAAATCATTCACCGCGTATATAATTACGAAGAGATAAGTTCCGAGTTCGTACACTGATGAAAGTTTTTCTTGCAGCACTGATTATCATTGGATTCGGAGTATTTATAATGAGTTTCAATATAATATTCCGCAAGAAAGACTTTCCCAACAGCGACGTTGGCAGCAACGAGAATATGCGCAAGATGGGAATCAGGTGCTACAAAGAAATAGATGCTGAGATTCAGCAGAACCTTAGGAAGAGCAGACAGTCCGGCTGCACCGGAGAGTGGAGCGAGTCCTGCGCCGGCTGCTCTTTTTACGAATTTGACAAAACTAAGAAAACGATATGAGCCTTGTAGCGATAGTAGGACGGCCCAATGTGGGCAAATCTACCCTTTTCAACCGCCTGGTAGGTATGCGCCAGGCCATTGTTGACGAGGTTGCAGGTGTAACCCGCGACCGCCATTATGGCAAATGCGAGTGGTGCGGCCACGAATTTTCAGTTGTAGATACGGGCGGATGGTCGTCCGGCAGTGACGATGCCTTCGAGAGCGAAATTAGAAAACAAGTGGTAATTGCCGTAGAAGAGGCAGACCTAGTGTTGTTTATGGTAGAGGCCGGCACGGGCGTAACAGACTATGACTCGGAGATTGCAGACCTTCTGCGCCGCAGCAAGAAGCCTGTGGTACTATGCGTCAACAAGGTAGATACCGGAGAAAAGGTCTTTGATACCTATCAGTTCTACAGCCTTGGCCTGGGCGAGGTCTGGGGCATATCGGCCGCCAACGGAAGCGGCACCGGCGACCTGCTGGACGAGATTGTTCGCCTCCTCCCCCGGGAAGAACACGTAGAGGACCCGTTTGCCGGCCTTCCGCACATTGCAATCGTAGGAAAGCCCAATGTGGGCAAATCCTCTCTGACAAACGCCCTGCTTGGCGAGGAACGCAACATTGTAACCCCCGTTGCCGGAACAACCAGAGACTCCATTTCCAGCCACTACAACAAGTTTGGACACGAGTTTATTTTGGTCGATACTGCCGGGATGCGGCGCAAGAACAAGGTTTCAGAGGATCTTGAGTTTTATTCTGTAATGAGGGCCATCCGCGCCATAGAGCACTCCGATGTCTGCATTCTTATGATTGATGCCGCCAACGGAATGGAGGCCCAGGATATGGCCATCTTCAACCTTATTCGCAAGAACAAGAAGGGCTGCGTGCTGGTAGTCAACAAATGGGACACCGTAGAAAAGGACTCCAAGACTATGAGCGTGTACACGGAAGGTCTAAAGGCCAGAATGGCCCCGTTCAGCGACGTGCCCATCATCTTTACCTCCGTAATTAACAAGCAGCGTATTCTGGACGTGCTTGACGCCACGGCCAAGGTTTACCAGAATTTCAGCCGGAAGATTCAGACTTCGGTACTTAACGAGGTAATGCTGCCGGAGATTGAAAACTATCCTCCGCCTGCGTGGAAGGGCAAGTACGTAAAGATTAAGTTCGTCACCCAACTTCCTACCGCAGCTCCCTCCTTTGCCTTCTTCTGTAACCTGCCACAGTACGTAAAAGACCCGTACAAGCGCTTTTTGGAGAACAAGCTCCGCGAGCACTTTGACCTTACGGGCTGCCCCATCCAGGTATTTATACGGCAGAAATAGGAAGATAAACAGTGAAGCACGCGCCGCCCAGGGTAAATGAGCGGCTGTAAGTGATTTCCCCTCCGCAACGCTCCAGAATATTCTTGCAGATGGCAAGTCCAAGACCTGTACCGCTGCTCTTGGTGGTAAAGTTAGGCGTAAACAGGCGTGCGCGGTTCTCGTCCTTAACTCCGGGACCGTTATCCTCTACTACAATCTCATAGAATCCGTCACGGCTGCTGAGCCTTAGGGAAATATGTATTATTCCGGACTCATCCACGGCCTGCACGGCATTGGTAAGGAGATTTACCACTACGCGGGTTATCTGCGGCTTAGGCCCCCTGATAACAGCTCCCTGAAGCCCGAAGTACTGCAAGTCTATACCCTTTCTGCCATCGAAGAGGGCAACCTGCTCCTTGATAAGATTATCAAGGTTTATTTCTACCGGTTCCTCGCTGTAGAGCTTGGCAAAGGTAGAGAATTCATTGGCAGTATCGGTAAGGGTATCTATACTCTCAAGGATGACTGGGGCCATGGAGTCGAACCTCTGTCCCCAGGACTCGTCTCCGCGGGAGCGAAGCATTATAAGCCTTTGAATCTGGAGTTTTATAGGGGTGAGCGGGTTCTTGATTTCGTGGGCCACCTGACGGGCCATCTCGCTCCAGGCCTTGTCTCTCTCTGCGCGGGCCAGCTGACGGGAGCTCTCTGAAAGGTCGTGAACCATAAGGTTATAGGCCCTTACAAGGGTGGAAATCTCGTCGTCGCGGTCGTAGATGATATATTCCAGGCCTTCGCTCCTGGCAGACTCCATCTTTCTTCCCATATAGAGCAGAGGCCGGAACATCTTGTCTATGAAACGGAACGTGATAATCCTGGCCAGGGACAGCAGTATAAAGAAGAGGGTTACCATAAAGAGGGAGTGGTAAACCGCCTCTGTGCGGAATTCCAGTCCGGTGTCGGTATATGGAGCGCAGAGTATGGCCAGCACCTTGCCGTCTCCGCCAAAGAGAGGGGCATACATAGCATAGTAAGACTTGTCAAAAACTCTCTCCTTCTGTATGAAGTAGCGCCTGTTCTCGTACATTATGTTCTTGAAGGCATCCTCGTTCATACGCACACCCCAGAACATTCGCTCGAACACGTCCGGTTTGGTAGATTTGAAGACCCGGCCGGCGGGCGTATAGAGCGTAAGGTCACTCTTTGTATGCTCCCCTATGGAGGCCAGCATCTGGGTGGCTTCCGGAGTGCCAAAGTTCTCTATGGAAGAGTAGTACCTGATGTCGGACTGCACAAGGGCCTGAATTGTGCTTATCTTGCTGTTCATCAGGTTGTTTATGTTGGACTCGTTGCGTCCGTACACAAAGAATACGCTAATGAGGGCCAGCACTATCAAGGTACCCATAAGAGAGAAGAACAGCACGGTATTGAACGTGGTCTTGTAGTAATTCTTATTGAACTGCACCCGCCTTCTTCTGTCTATTGCAATAAGATTAAGGAAGAGCACCATAACGATGGACACCATGAACCCGGAAACAAGGTATCCGGTAACTCCTATGCTGCGGCGGGAAATAACTATGAGTTCCTCCGGAGCAACCTTACGGAAGAAGTGGTCGTAACCATCGTAATTTATATCTGATGCGTTGGTGTCGTACTTCCTGAACAGTCCCTTTAACACGGTGGGATAGGCGTAGGTACCCTTGTAAGATGTAAGTTTATCGTTAATGTATTTGGCGTAGGAGAAGTGACGGGGCAGCGGCACAGAGCCGGAATAGGAGTTTCCAAGCACGGCGTAGTAACCAATGTCGTCCCTGTCCGGCTTTGCCTCCAGGGTAAGGATGAGGTTGGTTCCTCCGCCGCCCGGAGCCCTGTAAACGAACCTTCCGGTGTACTGCGCACGCCCCTGGGGTGTGCGGTTGTAAACAAAGCGGGAGGCATCGGAAAGTCTTGTGCCGTTTATAAAGCGCTCCGATATATAGGCCAGAACGGAAGGATCGCCCTCGTTATCGTTAAAAATAAACAGGCCCACATCGTAATCCTGCGATATCCGGCCCATATAGTTCTCCATCACCCTGTTAAGCAGGATATTGTAATCTCTTCCTTCCGCAATGAGCCCGCCTATGTAACCATCGGCCGCAATAAAATTCTCCGTAGCCAGCAGCTGTAGCTCGAACGCCAGGTTTCTGTCTACGGCCAGCCTGTTTGCCCATACGTTAATCTTTCCTTCTTCCCGCTTTAGGCCTTCCACTGCGGATAGAGATACCAGGCCGGCTGCGCAGACTACCACTACGCATAGTTTCCCAAGGGAGGACAGGAAATTGAGCCTGAGCCCCAGGACTTTGTGAATAGCGGGACGCAGCAGCTGCAAAATGAGCACACTGGCAGAGAGCAGGAAGATGTAGGATATGTAAACGTAGGCCGAGTACTGGCTTAGTTCTGTTATCTTGAAGAGTTCCAGGCAGATGCTGGAGTTCTTTATAATGCTCTTGAATGAAATAAAGGCGTAGCCCGGAACAAACAGAAGCAGGGCCGCAAGGGCGCACCAGATAAGTATGGCCTTGTTGCCTATGCGTCCTATGGCGCACATCAACGGAATTCTTACGCAGTATATAGCGTAGATAATAAGGCTTATGTAGATGTTTATTATCAGTATGGCGCCCAGGGAATAGAAAACGGAACCATCGGCATAAAGAACTGGAGAAAAAATATTGGATGTTCCGGTTATAATCCGCCCAAGGAGATAGAAGCCCGCCATCACCACCGTTATCCATATCTGGGTAATTGCCATTCCCTTTAGATTGCGGTGGGTGAACAGATAAATCAATGCCGCCGCTATCATAAGAAAGATGGCGCCCCAGGTGGTGGCCGTGGCCGGAACAAGCGGGAGGGCCTGTGCGTTCTCCTGGTTTACCCTTAGCATTGGACGGCCGTCTATTACAACCTCTGCGCCTCCGGTCTGGGTTACCGGATAGACAGAGAATCTGTCGGACAGCCTAAGGTTCTTGTTTACCCCGTTAAGCGTACCGGCGGCCATATTGCTTTTTATTTCCAGGCCGCCAATGACCCTGTAGCCGCTGGCGTCATCTATGTACTTGGCTATATACCATTTGGGGCCGATGAGTCTGTAAGTCCACAGGGTGTCTGTCGTTGTTAACGGGGATACCCAGTCGTGGCCAAGGGTGGGGGCCAGATGGAAGAGGGACCTTGTGTCCAAATTGTCCTCGCCTATAGGGAATTGGTGGCACCAGGCCTTTAGGGTATCGCCCCTGTACCTGTAGATGACCATATCTTCCGGGAGGTCCTTTACATCGGGCCACTGGTCGTGCGGCTGGCTTATTACATCCTTCATATAGCCGTCCAGCACGGAAAGGCGGGAAGAGATGTGGGAAGAAAGGCTGCGGGCCGCAGCGTCTGCAAAGTCTGACTTTCTGCCGGCAAATAAGAAAGATAAGGCTATGAGCACAATGGCTGCAGCCTGCAGGACAAGAAACAATTTATCCTTCAGGAAAGACCGGATTTTTATGCCTTTTAGACTTATCATCCTTCGTTATGGTAGGGGTCTCCTTTTATAATTGTAAATGCCCGGTAAAGCTGCTCTGCAAATACTGTTCTTACCATCTGGTGAGAGAAGGTCATCTCAGATAGCGAGAGCTTGCCGTTTGCCCTGTCGTACACGGCCTGCGAGAATCCATAGGCCCCGCCAATCACAAAAACAATGTCTTTCCCGCCGGCCGACAGTTTCTTTTGCAGGTAGGCCGCAAAATCTACGGAGCGGAACGTGAGTCCGCGCTCGTCCAGAAGAATAACGTCGTCTCCCGGCTTTATGGCAGACAGGATTCGCTCTCCTTCCTTCTCCTTTATCTGGGCCGGCGAGAACGAGCCAACACCCTTTAGGGCAGGCAGTTCCGTTACCAAAAACGGGATGTAATGCACCAGACGGGAGCGGTACATCTCCAGCCCTTGCTTTACCCAGTCTATGTCTGTCTTGCCGACAGTGAGAAGCGTTATCTTCATTTTTTGACAGCCATTGGTGCAAATATATGAATTGGCTCGGAATTTGCAAGAAAAACGCGGGGGTATTTAAGAATTGAACATTAAAAAAATCATATTGTGGCTCCTTGCCAGTTTCGTTTCATTGTCTGCGGCTCAGGCTCAGACGAAGACGACCCTTGTGCAAAACCCCTCCTACGACGTGTTCAATCCCATCACCAAATACATTCGCCTTGGCGACGTAGAGAAACTATCAGCCTGGTTCTCTGACAACCTTGAGATTACCGTTTTATCGGATACCAATGATGCCAGCAAGAGCCAGGCTAAACAAATTCTAAAATCTTTCTTTGACACTTACAAGCCCAGGGCCTTCGACATCAAGCACACAGCCGGCAGAGATACCATGAAGTATGCCTTGGCTACGATGGTCGCCGGAGGAGACGCTTTTCAAGTGACAATATTCCTAAGTCTCCAGGGGACCAACTATCTTATTCAGCAGATAAAGATAGAAAAGCAAGAATAACCTCTCCCCTGTAAACGGCTTTTATACCCTCTGTCCGTAAGAACGGTCCGTGGTGTTAACGGTAATCTTCTCTCCTGTGTTGATGAAGAGGGGAACCATTATTTTTGCACCTGTCTCAAGAGTAACCTCCTTAAGTGCGCTGGTAGAAGCGGTGTTTCCCTTTACTGCGGGCTCCGAGTAGGTAACTTCAAGGGTTACATAGGTAGGGAGCTCGCAGGTAAGGCAACGCTCCTCTGGCTCTGTGACGAACATCATCTCTACGTGCTGTCCCTCCTTCATAAGGTCTGCATTCTCTACAATATCCTTGGGAAGGGAAATCTGCTCGTAAGTCTCCTCGTGCATGAAGTTGAATCCCTCCTCGTCTCCGTAAAGGAACTGGTAGGGCCTGCGCTCAACCGTGATGGTGTCTATCTTTGCACCGGCGGTGAAGGTATTCTCCAGAATGCGGCCGTTCTCAAGGTTGCGAAGCTTTGTTTTTACGAAAGCGGGGCCCTTGCCGGGTTTAACGTGCTGGAACCATACTATTGAGCAGGGTTTTCCGTTGAAATTAAGATAAAGTCCGTTTTTAAAATCAGCTGTTGTTGCCATAATTATAGTTTATTATCTGTATTTCTTATCAGATTGCGAATTTAGCAAACTGTTTTGATTCCACCAAGTGCGGCAGCTATTTTCTCCAGCAGCCACTTAGGCGTAGACGTGGCCCCGCAGACGCCCACTGAGTCTCCATCGCGGAACCAGGAGGGGTCTATATCAGCCTCCGAACTCACGGAGTAGCTGCGGCTGTTCACGTTTTTGCAAAGTTTGTAGAGCACGTTGCCGTTGGAGCTGTGCTTGCCGGACACAAAGACCACAACGTCGTGAAGGCGGGCAAATTCCCCAAGCTGGCTATGCCTGAAGGCCACCTGGGAGCAAATTGTATTATGTATGGTAATAAGCCCTTCCTTCCTCATCCGGGACGATAGTATCTCGCATATCTGCGAGTATACCTCCGGGCTTCCGGTAGTCTGCGAGAACACCTCCACGGGGGCACCGGTATCTATCAACCCGGACTCCAGGGCCCCAAGAAGCATATCGGGAGTTTCCACAACTATCGCCTCCCCTTCTGTCTGGCCCACGAGGCCAAGCACCTCCGCGTGCCCTATCCGCCCGAATATTATAATTTTTCCACCCTGGGCCGATACTTTCCCATACGCCTCCCTTATATTTTCCTGTAGCCTAAGGACCACGGGGCACGTACAGTCTATCAGCTTCAGGTTAAGGTCTTCTGCCTTCCGGTAGGTGGCCGGCGGCTCCCCGTGAGCCCTTATCAGAACCGGACCCTCCATAGCCTGGTCCAGCGAGCTTATGGTTTTGAGCCCTTTTGCGCTAAGGCGCGCCATTTCTTCCTCGTTGTGAACTATTGCGCCCAACGAGCATAGATTGTGGCCGGGATTGTCTGCAAGGTATTTCTCTGCGCTGCCAATGGCGCGGATTACTCCCCCGCAAAAGCCGGAGCGGCGGTCTATCTCTACTTTAAGGTTCATTGATAAATCTGGAAACGGCCCTGAATCAGGCCCTGTACCCACACCAGTTCCTCTTCCATAGTAAGGCTGGAATTGTCCAGTACAAAGGCATCGACCGCCTGACGCAGAGGATTTGTCTCTCTGTGAGAATCTATGTAGTCCCTCTCCTTAAGGTTTGCAAGAACCTCTTCCATAGGGATTTCCTGCCCCTTGGCCTTAAGCTCGTCAAAGCGCCTCTGCGCCCTAACCTGCGGGGATGCGGTTACGAATATCTTTAGCTGGGCATCCGGAAAAACTGCCGTGCCTATGTCTCTTCCGTCCATAACCACGCGGCCCCGGCGACCGGCATCGTGTAACTTGTCGTCTACAAAGGCCCTCACAAAGGCAAGGGCGGCAACTGGGCTCACAAAGGAAGATACCTCCATTGAGCGGATTTCCCTTTCTATGCAGCGGTCTGCCACATAGGTGCGGCTCTCTTCCCTGAAGTTGATATCCAGGCCCTCCGTTGCAAGAATATGCCTTAGAGCGGCCTCGTCTATTACCCCCTCTTTTATTAAATCTCTCTCCAGGCAGAGCAGGGTTATGGCCCTGTACATTGCGCCGGAGTCAAGGTAGGTAAAGCCGAATTGCCTTGCAATACTCTTTGCCAGCGTACTTTTGCCTGTGGCGGAATAGCCGTCTATGGCGATGATTATGTCCGGTATCTTAGTCATAGGTTTACAAAAATAACTTATTAAATTCAGAAACTGAAATTTTTGTCCGATATTTGTATTTGGTAAAACCTGCTAATTGCAAGTGTTATTCAAAAATTTTAAAAGTATGAAAATCCTTATTGTCGATGACGAACGCGCGATACGCAATTCGCTTAAAGAAATATTGATGGACGAAGATTACACCGTGGATGTTGCCGAGGACGGGCCTTCGGCCATTGAGGCCGCTACCCGCGAGAGGTACGATGTAATTTTCTGCGATATCAAGATGCCCCGTATGGAGGGCCCGGAAGTACTGGAAAAACTTGTAGCAGACGGGGTAGATTCCGCCATTGTCATGATTTCCGGCCACGGCGACATCGATACTGCCGTAGAGTGCATCAAAAAGGGAGCCTTCGACTTTATCCAGAAGCCGCTGGACCTCAACAGAATCCTTATCACCATTAAGAATGCTACGGACAGGGCCAGGCTGGTAAACGATAACAAGATACTTAAGAAGAAGGTTTACGGCCAGGAGATGGTTGGCCACTCCCCCGCCCTGGAGCATATAAGGGAGATGATAGACAAGGTGGCTCCCACGGATGCAAGGGTGCTTGTAACCGGCGCAAACGGTTCCGGAAAAGAGCTGGTGGCAAGAAACCTGCACCAGAAAAGTACCCGCAGCGCAATGCCCTACATAGAGGTTAACTGCGCGGCCATTCCGTCGGAACTTATAGAAAGCGAACTCTTTGGTCACGAGAAAGGCTCCTTTACTTCTGCCATCAAGCAGCACAAGGGCAAGTTCGAGCAGGCCGACGGCGGTACCCTCTTCCTTGACGAAGTAGGAGATATGTCCCTGGCCGCCCAGGCAAAGGTGCTGCGTGTGCTTCAGGAGAAAAAACTTTCACGTGTGGGAAGCGACAAGGACATAGAGGTTAACGTAAGGGTCATAGCCGCCACCAACAAGGATTTGCGTGCAGAGATTGCCGCAGGCAACTTTAGGGAAGACCTCTATCACCGTCTTAGCGTTATAGTTATCCAGGTACCTTCGCTGGACGAGCGCAAGGATGATATCCCGGAACTCGTGGCCCACTTCTCCGGCCAGATTAGCAGCGAGGCCGGAAAGCCGGAGCGTCCCTTCACCAAAGAGGCTCTGGAGGCGCTTCAGAAAAAGAGCTGGACGGGTAACATCCGAGAGCTTCGCAATGTAGTGGAAAGACTTCTTATTCTTGGCGGCAATCCTGTCACAGAAGAGGACGTTAAGTTATATGTTTAGCTGCGGGCTCTGGCTTCTTTAGAATTTTAGCTATCTTTGCAGCGCTAAAAGCAGTTTTAAAAAAGGTGGGACGATCTGCCGCGCCGCAGGTCTTAGGGTTTACCCTGGCAGGCGGTGAGGAAAGTCCGCACAGGAAAGGGCACCCGGCTGTGGAAAGCACAGAAGGGAGTAATCTTTTAAAGCCGTAACAGAAAACAACCGCCGGAAACGGTAAGGGTGAAAACGCGGGGTAAGAGCCCACGACGTCGCGCGGTGACGTGCGCCGGGTACGGCTACGGGCCTGCAAGACCAAATATACTGGCAGATGAGGGCTGCCCGTCCGATGCCAGGGGGTAGGTTGCGTAGATAAATGGCAGATTTAAAAACAGAAAGCGGCTTACGGCCCCACCTTTTTTCTTTTATTCAACTTCCGGTTCAGATACAGTAACTTCCTCCGCGGCGGCTTTGGCAGCAGCGGCCTTGGCAGCAACGGCGGCCTGGCGGGCTTCGTAGTCCCGGCGGGCCTTTTCTATGGAGGCGGAGCGCTTAAGGACAAAGCCGGAGCCAAGGTACTTGGTGCGCACGTCGTCGTCGGCCGATAGGGATTCGGGGGTTCCCTGCTGAAGGATGGTGCCCTCGTACAGAAGGTAGGCGCGGTCTGTAATGGCCAGGGTCTCGCCCACGTTATGGTCAGTGATTATTACGCCGATATTTCTGTATTTGAGCTTAGCTATGATGTACTGAATATCTTCCACGGCAATGGGGTCTACTCCCGCAAAGGGCTCGTCCAGAAGAATGAACTTAGGATCCTTGGCAAGAGCGCGTGCAATCTCGCAGCGCCTTCTCTCGCCACCGGAAAGCTGAACGCCAAGGCTCTTGCGCACCTTGGAAAGGTTGAACTCGTCTATGAGAGACTCCAGCCTCTCATGCCTGGCCTCCTTTGTCATATCGGAAAGCTCCATCACCGACATTATATTATCCTCTACGGACATTTTTCTAAATACCGATGCGTCCTGAGGCAAATAGCCTATGCCCTTCTGGGCGCGCTTGAACATAGGAAGTTCGGTAATGTCCTCTCCGTCTATGTATACCTTTCCCTCGTTAGGAGTAATCTGCCCGGTAATCATATAGAAGCTGGTGGTCTTTCCCGCTCCATTTGGCCCCAGGAACCCCACAATCTCTCCCTGTTCCACCTCGATGGAAACGCCTTTCACCACTGTTCTTACTCCATATTTTTTAACCAGATTTTCGCAATAAAGTCTCATAGCAATTGATTTTTATGCATCCAAACCCATATCGCTCACCAGATTACGCACCTCTGCGTTGGTTTGCATAAGTTCTTCTGCCTGTTCGCGGGAAGTATAGCTAGTCTGTTTTATCTGCTCGTCGGGAATCACGTCCACGTCAAGGAAGACCTTGCATCCAAGAATGGAAATAATCTTTGACTCCAGTTCCCTGAGCACCTTTTCTCTTATCCAGTCCCTCTGGGCAACGTTCTGCACAGAGAATGTAAGTTTCTTTACGCCGTCCTCTTCCGTGATAGCAAGATTTGCCCCTGTAAGGGTGGTATAGAGGCGGGCCCTGGAGGCATAACCTTCTGCCATGGAAAGCCAGGCGGCCTTGATGGCGGACTCGTCAACAACCTTTCCGCCGGCAACCGGAGCATCCTCTTTTTCAGGGGCGGGGGAAGCCTCTTCGTTGCGAAGGGCGGTAAGCGACAGGGCTCCCGGAGCCTTTGCTCCCCTTCTTCTGGGCGCACTTTGCTGGGCCGGGGCCGATGGTGCAGAGGTCTCAGGCGCGGGGGTGGCCGATGGTGCAGAAACCTCGGGCGCGGGGGCAGGGGCGGCTGTAGCGGCAGGCTTGGCAGCCGGGGCTACTATAGGGGCTACTGCGGGAGCAGCAGCCGGAGCAGCAGCCGGAGCGGCCACGGTAGAACCGTCGGGCTCAGCCAGAGGCGCGGCCAAAGAGCAAAGCTTCATAAGACAGAACTCTATGTGAAGCCTGGGGTTGATGCTGGCCTTGTATCCGCTCTCGCAGGCAGTAGTAGCCGCCAGGGCATCATAGAGGAACTTCAGGCTGCAACGGGAAGCCTGCTCCCTGTATTTTTCTATAAGCGAATCCGGAAGGTCCAGAAGAGACTTGAGCCCACCGCTCTTGGACACTATCAAATCCCTGAGATGAGAGCTGAGCGAACCCACAAAATGCAAGGCGTTAAAGCCCTTGGACAGGATATCATCGAACCTAAGCAATGCTGCCGGATAATCCCCTGCCAGGAAAGAATCCACAAGGTGGAAGCAATGGTCGTAGTCCAGGACATTCAGATTCTTAAGCACATCGGCATACTTTACCTCCATCCCGCAGAAAGCCACGGTCTGGTCAAAGATAGTCAACGCGTCGCGCATGGCACCATCGGCCTTGATGGCGATGACGTGAAGGGACTCATTGTCGATGGTTACCCCTTCCTTGGAGGCAATATCCTTAAGGTTCTTTACAATGTCCGGTACGCTGATGCGGCCAAAATCGTAGGTCTGGCAGCGGGAAAGTATGGTAGGAAGGATTTTATGCTTTTCTGTGGTGGCCAGAATGAATATGGCGTGTGCCGGGGGCTCTTCCAGAGTCTTAAGGAAGGCGTTGAAGGCCGCCTGGCTAAGCATATGGACCTCGTCCACGATGAACACGCTGTACCGTCCTGTCTGGGGCGGGATATTCACCTGGTCTATGAGCATCTTTATGTCATCTACGCTGTTGTTGGAAGCGGCGTCCAGCTCGTGTATGCAATAGGAACGGCCCTCCTTGAAGGAGATGCAGGATTCGCACTCCCCGCAAGGCTCCATATTAGGGCCCGGATTGGCACAGTTTATGGTCTTTGCAAAAATACGGGCGGCGCTTGTCTTGCCCACTCCCCTTGGCCCGCAGAAAAGATAGGCGTGCGAGAGCTGCCCCCTTTCTATGGAGTTCTTGAGGGTTTTTGCTATATTGTCCTGGCCTATCAGAGACTCAAAGGAATCCGGCCTGTACTTCCTTGCAGATACTATATATTGCGACATAAGCGTATAATGACTACAACTTACAAATTTAACCGCTGTTTTCTATTTTTCCAACTTTTTATTGACCGCCTTTTTGAAATAATAGGCAACCTTTATAACTTTGCATCCAAATAGAATCATAAATGAAACGGGTAGCTATCATAATATCTCTTTTCCTTATGTTCTGCCAGGCCGCACAGGCTCAGTTGCAGATTCAGACGCACAAGGAAAAAATAAAAGATTTCCCGCAGAAAGTCACCAAAGTGGTGCTTACGGGAGAAGAGGAACTGGATGCGGCAATCCGCGACGCCATAAAGAATTACTGGACAATATCGGCCTACGAACTTTGCAGCGAAGAAGAATTCGACAGCCTTAAAACTAACGACAACTATTATTTCCTGGCTGTGGCCGACGGGGGCGAGGGACTTCGCCGCTGGTACCTGGTAAAGGGTGGCAACGCAGCCCCCAGAAAGGTTCAGGATATGCTTATGGTGGCATCGGTGGCAATCTGCCCGGCCGACGGTCTGTCCGGACGCGAAGAGACGCTGCTCCCCCCTATAGCCTGCCTGCTGCAGAACCTGATAAGCAAGGCCATAGGCAGCACCTACGGAGGCTCCGGGCTCACGATTTCCAACCCCAGGAAGGCGGTCTCAAAGCCGCTGTACCTCTGCCAGGAAGAGTTTTCCCGCAGGACTCCTGTTCCGGACGAGAATCTATGCACCAAAAAGAACATTCACCTTGTGTCGGCAGACCAGGCAGACCAGATAATACTTGACGCAGAAGACGCCGCCGTATGCTTTGTGGTGGCACCGGTCCTCCCCGTCAATGGAGACGCCTTCTACGTTTATCTTGTGGACGCATCTACCTTCGAACTCTATTATTTCAAAAAACACAAGGTATCTTCAAAATACGGATGCGGGCTGATGGAGGAAGATTTGACCGCATTCCTGAAGGGTAGAAAGTAATTTATGCCGATGCTTACAGGATATACGCCCGAGGGCCTGGGCTACGCAGTGCGCCGTAGCGGAGCAGAAGTTGGATATTGCGCCCTTACCATTGGCTGCGGCACCCGCGACGAGCACCCCTTCCCCTCCGGAATAGCCCATTTCACGGAACACTCTGTCTTCAAGGGCACCGCCCGCCGCAGCGCCAGAAGCATAAACTCCTGCCTGGAAATCCTGGGCGGAGAACTTAACGCCTTTACCACCAAGGAAGAAATAGTAATACACGCCACAGTCCTTAAAGAAGACCTTGGCAAGGCCCTTGGCCTGCTTGTAGAACTGGCCACGGAGCCTTCTTTCCCGTCCACGGAAATAGAAGTGGAAAAGGGCGTGGTAATGGACGAGATTCAGGCCTACAAGGACAGCCCGTCAGACGATATATACGACTGCTTCGAGGAACTGCTCTTCAAGGGACATCCGCTGTCAAGCCCCATTCTGGGCACTATTGAATCCGTACCGCTTATTACCACGGAACATCTTAGGGCCTTCACGGCCCGCGGCTTTGTTCCCGGGAGGATGGTGCTGAGTATGGTGGCGGACTTGCCGGAAGAGAAGATGGTGCGGATGATTATGAAGGCCTCTTCTGCAGTGAAATCGGTTCCCGGGGCGCAGGAAACGGCAAAGCCCGTAAGGGAACATATCTCTCCGGAGCAAAGGCAGTTTAACCAGAGCGTAAACAAGGACAATCACGAGGCCAATGCCGTGTTTGGCGGTTATGCCCCCTCTCTTGGAGAGGGACGCGAGCGGCTGGTGGCAGGGCTTCTTTCCAACATTCTTGGCGGCCCGGCCTCCAACTCTATCCTTGGCAACGTGCTAAGGGAGAAAAACGGCTGGGTTTACGGAGTAGAAGCCTCCTACACTCCCTATCTGGATTCAGGCATAATGGCCATAAGTTTTGGGTGCGACCACTCCAATCTTTCCAAGGCCACAAGGGCAATGAAAAGGGAGCTGGTAAAGATTTGCGAATCTCCTCTTGGATGCCGCAGCTTTGCCACAGCCAAAAAGCAGCTTCTGGGGCAGATGACGGTGTCTAACGCAAACGGGGAGTCCCAGTGCCTTGGCATAGGAAAGAGCATGCTTGCCTTTGGCAAAGTGACTTCCGACGAGGAAATGAGGCAGAAGATTATGTCCATTGAGGCAGAGGAACTCCGCAGGGAGGCAGAGAAGATTTTTGCTCCGGATAAACTATCGTCCCTTATATTCCTGTAGTTATGGAAACCCCTCTTGAAAGTTATATCAAGGCTCACTCGGATGCGCAGACTAAGGCGCTGGAGTGGCTTGTGCGCCAGACTCATCTTAGGACAAACTATCCACAGATGCTCTGCGGGCCGGTTCAGGGGGCGCTTCTTACCCTTATTACCTCTATGTTGCAGCCCCAAAGGGTGCTGGAGATTGGCTGCTTCACCGGCTACTCTACAATCTGTATGGCCTACGGGCTGCCGGAGGGCGGACACATAGACAGTCTGGAGGTTAATGACGAGCTGGAAGACCTAATCCTGGAGGGCTTTGCCAAGGCCGGGGTAAAAGAAAGCATCAGCCTGCATATAGGAGATGCAAAAGAAACCATCGGCTCTATGAAAGAGCCCTACGACCTTGTTTTCATTGATGCAGACAAAAGAGAGTACGCCGTTTACTATGAAATGCTGCAGCCTCTCTTGCACAAGGGGTCTGTAATTCTGGCAGACGATGTGCTGTGGGACGGCAAAGTGCTGCAGGACCCTATGCCCACCGATGCCCAGACAAGGGGCATAGCCCTTTTCAACGATATGGTAGCAAAAGACCGCAGCGTCCGGAAGGTAATGCTTCCGCTCCGCCACGGCCTTTATGTCATAAGAAAAGAAGAGGACTAGAGTTTTGTCCAGTCAGGGTCCTCTACGTCAAGGGCGCAGAGAGCGTATTTCTCTTCTATTTTCTGCTTTCTGAATGCCTTTATTACCTCCCACTTTTCCGGGTAGGCCATTTTCCATAGGTCATAGGCCTTGTTGAACTGTGCCCACTCGTAGGACTCTCCAAACTCAAACTCTCCAAAGCCGTAATCGCAGCCGTTATAGGCCTCCATATCATTGTCTACAATGGCCTTGTAGAATTCTTCCTGGAAGTCTACCGCCATACCGGCAGGGGTGAAGGCTGGCCTTGTGTCGGGGCTTTCTACCTCTACCGGCTTTTCCCTGATACTAAGCACAAAGCGGTCTGTTTTATCAAGCAGCAGGGACAAATCGCTGTACTGGATATCGTTCAGGAATAGTGAGTAAAGTACAACGCTGCCGGCAGTATATCTGTTCTCCAGAGAGCCGCCGAACATAATCTGAGTCTTATTTCCGTAAACTTTATTGTCCTGTGAGTTTACAAAAAGAATATCTATGCTGCCGGAACTGAAGATACTTGCGGTCTTATGAAACTTAAGAAGCACCTGGTAAGTAATGCCGTCACAAACAGCAACGTCTCCCAGCACGGAGAAATACTCCGGCTGGCCGGATACGCAGGAAACCTTAACGCCCTTAAGCTTTTGGGTTTGGTCTACAATTTCATTCTGGTCCGTAAGGCCGGGTATTTTACCCAGATACTTGTTTCCTCCGGTGCCGCAGGAGCATACCAGGGCTACGAGTGCAAAAATGAGTAGTTTTTTCATATCGATGGTTTTTTAATTTATCTGCCCGCCGTTGGCTATGGCCTCCTGAGGGGTAATGAAGCGCATTTTACCGTCGCCCTGCTTGGCCATAAGGATCATACCCTTGGACTCTATACCCCTGATTGCCCTGGGTTTAAGATTGGCAAGTATGCAAATCTGCTTTCCTATCATATCCTCCGGAGTATAATACTCTGCTATTCCGGAAACTATCGTCCTTGTATCTATACCTGTGTCGATGGTTAATTTAAGGAGTTTGTCTGTTTTGGGCACGCGCTCGGCCGCAAGAACGGTTGCCGTGCGGATGTCCATACGGGCAAAGTCGTCGTACTCTACCTCCGGTTTCTGAGGCTCTACGTGGGCGGCGGCCCGCTCAGCCTCTGCGGCGGCTGCGGCGGCCTGGTTGGCGGCTTTAATCTGCTCCAGCCTGTCTGTCTGGGCCTTTATAACGTCGTCTTCTACCTTGGCAAAGAGGAGGGTGTTTTCTCCAAGGGCGTGACCGGCGGGAAGGAGTTCATCCTGGCCGATGGTGTCCCAGGTAAGGAGAAGGCCTTCTGCCTTCTTATCATCCGAGGTATGCAGCGCCTTGCCGGAACCGGGGAGGAAGAAGTTCTCTGTGGGAGCGCCCTCGCCCGCACGGAAGTCCTTGCCGGCCACTACATCTACGTTAAGGATGCCACGCAGCTTCTCTGCAGAGAAGGGCAGGAAGGGCTCGAAGGCTACGGCCAGATTGGCGCAAATCTGCAGCGAGGTATAGAGGATGGAAGCGGTGCGGTCCATATCGGTCTTGGCAACCTTCCAGGGCTCGGTGTCAGAAATATACTTATTACCAATCCTGGCAATGTTCATAGCCTCCTTAAGGGCCTCGCGGAAGTGGAAGGTCTCTATGTACTCTTCCAGGGCCTTCCTGCAGGGGCTGATTTCTGCAAGAGTCTGCCTGTCAATATCTTCCTGCTTGGCGTTGGCCGGCACGCGGCCATCGAAGTACTTCTGGGTGAGCACTACGGCCCTGTTTACGAAGTTTCCGAATATGGCCACCAGCTCCGAGTTGTTTCTCTGCTGGAAATCCTTCCAGGTAAAGTCATTGTCCTTTGTCTCGGGTGCATTGGCGCAGAGCACGTAACGCAGCACGTCCTCCTGGCCGGGGAACTGCTCCAGATATTCGTTAAGCCAAACCGCCCAGTTGCGGGAAGTAGAGATTTTGTCGCTCTCAAGGTTCAGGAACTCATTTGAAGGCACGTTGTCCGGGAGGATATAGTCTCCGTAGGCCTTGAGCATAGACGGGAACACTATGCAGTGGAACACTATATTGTCTTTGCCTATGAAGTGGACAAGGCGGGTGTCCTGGCTCTTCCACCACTTCTCCCAGCTCTGGGGCAGGAGTTCCTGAGTATTGGAGATATAGCCTATGGGAGCGTCGAACCACACGTAGAGCACCTTGCCCTGGGCGCCGTCTACAGGGACGGGGACTCCCCAGTCAAGGTCGCGGCTCACGGCACGGGGCTGAAGGCCGCCGTCCAGCCAGCTCTTGCACTGCCCGTAAACGTTGGACTTCCACTCCTTGTGCTGCTGGAGTATCCACTCGCGCAGCCAGGGCTCGTACTGGTCCAGGGGCAGATACCAGTGCTTGGTCTTTACCTTCACGGGGGCGCTGCCGCTAAGGGCAGACTTGGGATCCAGCAATTCTTCCGGAGAGAGGGTGCTGCCGCATTTCTCGCACTGGTCGCCGTAGGCGTGAGGGTTTCCGCACTTGGGGCAGGTACCGGTTATGTAACGATCGGCCAGAAAAACCTTGGCCTCCGGATCAAAAAACTGCTCGCTCTCGCGGGTGATGAATTTGTCGTCGTCGTAGAGCTTGCGGAAGAACTCGGACGCATTCTTTCCGTGAACCTTGGAGGTGGTTCGGGAGTAGATGTCAAAGTTGATTCCCAGTCCTGTGAAGCTGTTCTTTATTATGTTGTGATACCTGTCAACTATGTCCTGGGGGGTGACGCCTTCCTTGCGGGCCTTTATGGTGATGGGCACGCCGTGCTCGTCGCTGCCGCAGATGAAGAGCACCTCCTGGCCCTTCATCCTAAGATATCTTACGTAAATATCGGCAGGAACATAAACTCCGGCAAGATGGCCGATGTGCACAGGGCCGTTGGCGTACGGCAGGGCGCAGGTTACAAGTGTTCTTTTAAAATTCTTATCCATTTCTATATCAATTCTTTAAGCCAGGATTACATAACTCTTCCCAACTTATCTTCCAACTTCTTTCTAAGATTCAGGTTCTCTTTTACCTGAGCAAGTATCTCCAGGCTCTCATCCCCTTGGGCGGATGAGAGGGTCTTGTTCAGTTTTGATATTTCCAGGTTCAGCCGCTGGAGCTGATATATCTGTATGGCCTTGGGCACATAGGTTACAAGTAGGGTCGATGGCGCCGTGATGGCAGCCTCGAACTTGCTTATGGTAAGCATATGCCTCTCTTCCACAAGGTCTGCCACAATGTCGGCGGCGGCCCTGTCCGGGCTGTTAAGCATAGTGCGCTGTATTTCTTCCTGCGACGGAGCCTCCGGGGCGTCGTACATTGCAAAGTAGTTGTCGTACAGGCGGCGGTAAATCTCGTTCATAAAAACGAAACCATCGGCCTCAAGACAATCCCTTATAAAATCCGCCACCGAAATCTGCCCATCAGGGGTGTAAAACTCCGAATCGCTCTCGAACTCCAGGGGCGTGCAGCCGTCGCGGTAGATGAAGCTTAGCAAATCCCGCTCTGCCGGTGCCAGGGTTGGATATTCAAAAAGAGCGTGATTCTGCGGCTCAGCGGACGTCACCTCCTCTGGGACGGGAGAAACAGGTCCTTCCTCGCGGGCACGCTCGCTCTGGCGGGTCTTGCGTATGCGGTCAAAGAGGATATTGGAGTCTATGTGGAATACATCTGAACTTGTCTGGGCATAGACAGATCTTTTTACCGCATCCGGGATAAGGGCTATGGTGTCTGCGATGTCGTTTATTAACCCGGCCCGTTTTATTGGGTCCCCGCCGGCCTCTGACAAAAGCAGCTGTGTCTTGAAGGCTATGAAGTCCTGCTCGTTCTCTTCTATGAAGGCCTTTACCTCCTCAAGGCTGTGCTGGCGGCTAAAGGAATCCGGGTCGTGACCGTCGGGCAGAAGCACTACCTTTACGTTGAGCCCTTCCTTTAGCACAAGGTCTATTCCGCGGATGGCGGCCTTGATGCCGGCCGAGTCACCATCGTACATAATGGTAACGTTCTCCGTAAATTTCTTTATGAGCCTTATCTGCTCTACGGTTAGCGAGGTGCCGCTGGAGGCCACTACGTTGGTTATTCCCAGCTGATGCATACTTAGCACATCCAGATAGCCTTCTACAAGATAGCATTTGTCGCTTCTGGACATCTCGTTCTTGGCAAACCAGATTCCGTAGAGGGACTTGCTCTTTACGTAGATTTCCGTCTCAGGGGAGTTTACGTATTTGGCTACCGTCTTGTCGCTCCTGAGGGTTCGGCCGCCAAAGGCTATAACCCTGCCGCTCACGGAGTGGATGGGGAACATTACCCTGTCGAAGAACCTGTCGGACAGGTGCCCGTCCTCGTACTTGATGCAAAGCCCGGTATCTACAAGGTATTCTTCCTTGTAACCCTTTGCAAGGGCGGTGTCCATAAGGGACTTGCGGTCCTTGGGAGCCCAGCCCAGGCCGTATTTGCGGATAGTATCGTCCTCCAGACCGCGGCTGTGGAAATAGGCCAGGCCTATGGTGCGGCCCTCGTCTGTCTCCAGGGCGGAGGCAAAGAACTTGGAGGCAAAATCAGATACCAGGAGCAGGCTCTCGGAGCGCTGCTTGCGGGCTATTTCTTCTGCGGTTTCCTCCTTTTCCACCACCTCTATTCCGTATTTGCGGGCAAGGAACTTTAGGGCCTCTACGTAAGAGAGGTTCTCGTGCTCCATCACAAAGCCCACGGCCGTGCCGCTTTTCCCGCAGCCAAAGCACTTGTAGATGCCTTTGGAGGGGGAAACGTAAAAAGAGGGGGTTTTCTCGTTATGGAACGGACAGCACGCAACATAATTGGCGCCGCGCCTCTTGAGGGAAACGAAGTCCTGGACTACGTCCACAATCTGCGCGGCATCCAATATTTTGTTTACTGTGTCCTGTGGAATCATCGGGCAGACTTATTGATTGTCTACCTCCTGATAATCCGCATCCTTGGCAGAGAACTTGGAAGATTTCTCTATCTGCCTGTCGGGACCGGCCTGGGGGGCATCGTCCTTCTTTACCTGAGAAGACTCAAAATCTTTGTAAGCTTTTCTTATCCTGGGCAGGCAAAGGAGTTCGGATACTCCGTAATAAACCAGAACGGAACCGGCAAGGATGCTCATTATCTCTGCACTTTTGAAGGGGTTGAAGAGAATGAGTATACCCCCTATCAGAGCCGCTCCGCTAAAAATGAGGCCCATATAGCCGACACCCAGGAAACTTAGCGCGCTGCCGTAGGCAACCAGCTGAATGAGGGCGAAGGCCACGATGGCAATTCCCACGACGGTAACTACCATACCGGCAAGGATGCCGGGCCACATAAGCAGAATGAATCCCAGCACGGCCAGGATTCCGGCGTTAATGAAAAGTAGCTTAAAATGACTGGGTTTAAGTTTGTCCCTGGTTGCAAAAGCATAAACTGTAATAGCGACGCCGGCGGCAAAAAGAGTCGCGGCCACTATTCTTCCAAAAAGGACGGGGCCCGTATAAGGCATTAGTATAAGGACCAAGCCTATGCCCACGGAACCAACGATGCGCAGCAATGCGCCAAGGGTACGTTTATAACCAAACTGTATCATAATAAGCTGTAAGTTTTATGTTTAGAAAGGGAGGTCATCCCCAAAATCTGCTGACGGAAGGTCTTCCACAGCCGGGGGAGGCGGAGCCGTTGCAGGGCCTCCGGCGGGAGCGCCCTCATTTACGGCTGCTATTCTCCAGGCTCTTATATCTGTGTACCAGCGGCCATTGTATTCGCGGCTGGAAAGATTAAAGGAGACCTTTACCTGTGTGCCTATGGCACATTTTTCAAGCTCCTTTACCCGGTCTGCTCCCCAAAGGCTGAAGCACACGGTGGTGGGAAAGTTCCCGTCCTGCACTTCTACGAGGAAGTCCTGGCGGACCCAGTCTCCTTTGGCGGAGTGACCGGTCTGGGGCTCAAGAACGCCGGAAAGCCGGCCTTCAAGTTCAAATCCCGACGGCATAATTATTCTGCTGCGGGAGCGTGAGGCTTAACAGAGAGGATGTTGATATCAAAGGCAAGAGTCTTGTTAGGCTCCATACCGCGGGTACCTCTTTCTCCGTAAGCAAGATTTGAAGGGATGAGGAGTTTGATGGAACCACCCTCGCCTATAAGCTGCAAGCCCTCTATCCAACCGGGGATAACGCGGCCGTCCTGAACTATAACGGTGAAGGAACCACGCTCGGCTGTAGTCTCATCGAATACGTCGCCATTAACGAAGGTGCCCTTGTAGTTAACCTCAAGAGTGTCCAGTTTCTCTATCTTCCTGTCCATACCGGGAGCCTCTATCTTGTATAGGAGGCCGGTGCCGGTCTGGGAATAACCCTTCTTGAGATAATCCTTGATTGCTTTCTCTCCTTCTTCCCTGTTGAGAGCGGAAACATACTCGAACCTTAATTTAAGGTATCTGTTGAAGAGATCGTCGATAGTTTCGGGGGAAATCTTGAACTGAGCGCTGAAAGCAGGTGTTCCGGGCTGGCCCTTTGCTGCCAGATAGTCGTGGATACCCTTCTTGATCTGGTTGAAGTTAACGTCGCCGAAGTTGTACTGCTTAAGGTAGCTTCCGAATACGGTACCTATAAGATAACTTACGGAATCCTTCTGTGCCTTTGAAGGAAGAAGCTCAGAGGCCTTCTTTACCTCCTCTGTTTTAACACCAAGGGAATCTGCTCCCTGATTGGATGATTTTTCTCCTTTAACACCGCAGGAAGAGATTACTGCTACTACTGCGGCGGCTGCAAAAATTGTTTTGAATTTCATAATACTTTATTCTTTTTATTTGTTTAACTTTCTGAATAGCCGATATTCATACAAAGATGCGAATTTATTTTGTTTTTGACAAGCGCGCAAGTTTTTTTGAATAAGTCTCTTTGATTTGGGAAAAATAATGCATATATTGTAGTCGAAACCGTATTATTTTATGATTGATAACCAATCATTATCCTCCTTCATGAAGGATTTTTTCGGTTACGATACCTTCAAAGGAGAACAGCTGGAGATTATAAAACACGTTATATCAGGAGGTAACGCGTTTGTTCTTATGCCTACCGGCGGAGGGAAGTCCCTTTGCTATCAGCTCCCTGCCCTTGTGATGGAGGGCACCGCCATAGTTATTTCTCCTCTGATTGCCCTTATGAAAAACCAAGTAGATGCCATAAGAGGTTTCGTGGCTGGTAATGAGGGCATTGCCCACTTCCTGAATTCATCCCTGAACAAGGCCCAGATTGCCGCGGTAAGGGAGGATTTGCTTATGGGTAAAACCAAGCTCCTGTACGTAGCTCCCGAGTCCCTTACAAAAGAAGAGAACATTGCCCTTCTTAAAGAACTCAAGGTTTCTTTCTATGCGGTTGACGAGGCTCACTGTATATCGGAGTGGGGCCACGACTTCAGGCCGGAATACAGGCGCATCCGTACCCTAGTAGACGAGATTCACCCCGCCCCTATAATTGCCCTTACGGCCACAGCCACCCTAAAGGTACAGAGCGACATTCTTAAGACCCTGGGGATACCGGACGCAAAGATATTCAAGTCATCCTTCAACAGGCCCAATCTGTACTACGAAGTGCGGGATAAGGTAGAGCCGGAAAAGGATATAATAAAATTCATCAAACAGAATCCCGGCAAATCGGGCATCATATACTGCCTTAGTCGTAAAAAGGTAGAGGAGATGGCCCAACTTCTGGCCATTAACGGTATCCCCGCCCTTCCCTATCACGCCGGCCTGGACGCCAAGGTACGTACAGAGAATCAGGACGCCTTCCTTATGGAAGAAGTAAAGGTGATAGTGGCAACCATCGCCTTTGGTATGGGTATAGACAAGCCGGATGTACGTTTTGTCATTCACTACGATATCCCAAAGAGCATAGAGGGCTATTATCAGGAGACAGGAAGGGCCGGACGCGATGGTCTGGAGGGCCGATGCATAACTTATTACAGCTACAAAGACATCCGCAAGCTGGAGAAGTTCATGCAGGGCAAGCCCGTATCGGAGCAGGAAATAGGAAGGCAGCTCCTTCTGGAGACAGTGGCCTACGCAGAGTCTAACGAATGCCGCAGAAAGCTGCTGCTCAATTACTTTGGAGAGGACTACACTCAGGACAACTGCCATAACTGCGACAATTGCGTACATCCAAGGCCAAAGTTCGACGGCAGAAAGGAAATGTCCCTTGTAATAAAACTCATTCTCTCCCTGCCGGAGAACTTTAAGATAGAGCATCTTGCCTGCATCCTGGCCGGGAACGCCAATGCCCTTATAAAGTCTTACAATCACGATAAGCTGGTGCTGTTCGGGGCCGGCAAGGAGCACTCAGAAAAGTTCTGGTGCACCGTTATCCACCAGGGAATGATTCTTCACCTCCTAAGCAAGAATATAGAAAGCTACGGGCTTATTTCCGTTACGGACAAGGGACTCGAGTTCCTTAAGGAGCCCTGGACCATAATGCTTAGCGAAGACCGTGTATTCTCCGAGGGCACTGGCGACGATGAAGAAGACGAGGAGACCGCAGCAGCCAATGCAGCAATGAGAAGCAGCGGTGGCGGAGGAGACCCCGTGCTGCTGTCTATGCTTAAGGACTTGCGCAAAGATATGGCCCGCAAACTAAAATTGCAGCCCTGGGTAATCTTTACAGACCCTTCCCTGGAAGATATGTCCCTCTCTTACCCCCTGACTATAGACGAGCTTAAAAATTGCCAGGGAGTGGGCGAAGGCAAGGCCAACAAATTTGGCCGGGAGTTTATGGATCTTATACGCAAATACGTAGAGGAGAACGAGATTTCCCGTCCGGACGACTTTGTAGTAAAGAGTATGGCCACCAAATCGGAGGGCAAGATTTACATAATCCAGTGCATAGACCGCCGGATGGACCTTGAAGACATTGCAGCCGCAAGGGATATGGAGTTTGACGAGCTTCTTAAGCAGATAGAAGATATAGTGGAGTTTGGCACAAAGCTTAATCTGGACTATTACATCAAGGCCAACATAGACCAGGACCAGATAGACGATATCTACGACTACTTTGCGCAGGAGGCGGAGTCAGACTCCGTAAAAGATGCCATAGACGCCCTTGGCCCGGACTACGAAGAGTTCGAGGTACGCCTGGTCCGCCTCAAATTCTTATCTGAGGTGGCCAATTAAACAATCCGTAAAAATTGATTAACCGCGGCGGGCAGAATGAATGAGTTCTGCCAGATGAGCCGTATACTCCTTGTTGGCAAGAAGTTCCTCTATGCTTACGTGCATACGGTATCTCCAGTAGAAGCGCGGGATTGCCGGAACGTTTATGCGCTCGTCGGCAGGGTCTCCGCCGTAACGCACCTCCCCGTCTATTGCAAAGTAATCCTGCAGAGGGAGTATGCACAGCATTGCGGGCGACTCAAGGTGCTGCTTTACTATGAGTTCTGCCACCCAAGGCTCGCAGAACCAAGGCATATCGTCCGTGCGGCCAAGCATCCCGTGCCAGAATTTTGCCGTTACCTCGCGGTCTTCCTCCCACCAGGCCCTGATGTTGGAAGTATCGTGGGTTCCGGTTGCACATACGCAGCGGTAAGGATAGGCTGCCGGATTTGCGAACTCTTCTTCTATGCTCTTTGGCATACGCTGAATCTCAAGCGACAGTATTCCAAGCTCATCCATTACCGAAGGCACGCAGGCGGGAATCATACCAAGGTCTTCGCCACAGGTAAGCATTCCTGTAGAGGAGAGGATCGATGGTAACTTGAACATTGCGCTCTGGCGCCAGAAGTCATTGTGCCTGTGATAGTAGAAGTCTTCGTGAAGCGACAGGAATTCTCTTTGCAGGTGTTCTTCCAGGCAGCGGAAAGTAATGGTGTCCTGCCCGGAGATTCTGGGATGCCAGTAGCCCTTCTTGCGGGGGTCTTCTATGAAAAGGACATCGTCCAATAGGGTAAGGAGGCCTTTTTGCAGCTCCTCGTCCTTGACGTTCTCAAGGACAGCCCTCTGTGTAGATACCTCCTTGGCCAGTTTGCCGGCCTTTATGTACTTGCGGTACACTTCTTCTGCACGGGTGCCAAAAATTTCTTCCAGAACCCACTGGTACAGAGGAGGGGTGGTAAGTTTGCCTTCTCCAACTGCAAAGCCGCGTGCGGCCAGCTCCTCCGAGGAATAAGGCAGGGCGGGATTAAAGTGGCCCAGAAGGCCGTGAACGGCATCCATCGGTATTTCCCATATACGGAAGAATCCAAGGATGTGGTCTATCCTGAAGGCATCGAAATACTCGCTCATCTTGTGCATCCTGGCCTTCCACCAGGCAAAGCCGTCTTCTGACATCTTCTCCCAGTTATATGTGGGGAAGCCCCAGTTCTGACCCAGGGTAGAGAAAGCATCCGGCGGTGCGCCGGCCTGGCTGTCAAGATGGTAAAGCTGGGGATAAGCCCAGGCATCTACGCTGGTGCGGCTTATGCCTATGGGCAGGTCTCCCTTAAGGGCAACTCCTTTGGAATGGGCATAGGCCACCACATCCTTAAGCTGTCTGTCAAGGTGATACTGCACAAAGTAATTGAATTCTACGTCTTCCTTATGCTCATTTGCCCATTTGCGCACAGCCGTGGCAGAGTATTTTGCCATCTTGCCCCAGGCAGAGAAGTCCGGGGTGCCGTAAACGTCCCTTAGGCAGCAGAAAACAGAGTAAGGCAGAAGCCAGGACTCGTTTTCTTTTACAAAGTCTTTGTAATCCTTGCTTGCAAGAGTCTTTTTGCCTGCCTCTGCAAGATAGGTCTCCCTCATAAGGCGGGCCTTCTCTCCATTAACTTTCTGATAGTCTATTTTAGGCAGGGCGTTGAGCTCTTTCTGGAGCGCCTTGAATTTCTTGTCTACCTTGACTCCGGCCTTCTGAAGGTTTACGAACTGCGGGTGCAGAGCAAAGGTTGTGTTGGCATTGTAAGGATAGGAATCCTGCCAGGTGCCGCTCATAGTAGTATCGTTTATAGGGAGCAGCTGAATAACGTTCTGGCCGGTCTCGCAGGCCCAGTCTACCATCTTCTTAAGGTCCAGGAATTCTCCCACGCCAAAGTCATCTTCTGTCCTTAGGGAGAATACCGGAACTGCCAGGCCGGCTCCGCGCCAGGGGGCCTTGTCAAAGTTAGGTTCGTTCTCGTTTACTATTACCTTGGTACCCTTTGAGGCGGTATCGGCCCAAAGTACCCTGTTTTCTCCGGTTTCCCAAATCATAGGTTCTCCCGGGCGGGACGATACTATCACAAATTTATACTCTACAGGGCCTTCGAGAGCCAGTTTTACCGTCCACAGGGGGAATTCGGTCTCATCCAGCATAACGGGTTTGCCCCAGCCGCAGAATGAGCCTGTTACGCCCAGGCTTTCCCACGGGCGCAGCGACGGGGCGCATACCCTAAGGGTTACGGGGCCCGTTGTTGCCTTTGCCTTTACGCCCTGACGGCGGAAGACTACATTCTTGAAGAAGGCGGTCTTGAAGGGAGCATTGGCGGAAATGTCGTTCCACTTATCTTTAATTATGAGATTTTTTACCGCCGGGGTGGTCTGATAGCTATGAGGTGCGGCTTCTTCCCTTATCACGGACTCCCCGCTTAAAAGCTTGTAGCAATAATCGCCTTTTGCGGGCTGGCCGTCAATCTCGGCAGCCCATAGGTAACCATCGACACAAACCATATCATAATTTTTGCCATTGAGGGCAATGACAATCCTCTGGCCCCACTGGGCCTGGTAAGATAGTGAAAAACTAATTTTCATACTACTATGTTTATTATTCAATAACTTTCATTTTCATACGCCTCCAGGCCAGCACGGGCAGCAGGAAGGACATCAGGCAGGCGGCAATCCAGAACCAGGCGGCCGGCGAGAAGTCGTACTCGCCACCGGAACTTCCGCCCTGAATTAGGAATCCGCTCACAACGTTCTGAATTCCAGCTGCAATATAGCTCGAAATTCCCACTATTCCAAGAGCTGCGCCTGTTGCTTTGCGCGGAACTATGTCCAAAGCCATCAGTCCGGCTACTATGCAGAATACTATGCCTATGGAAAGGCTAAAGAGAGAGACGTAGGCGATGTTGGCCACGTAGCCACCTCCAGTGAAGAGAAATAGCACTAGTGAAAGCAGGCACAAAAGGCCGGAAATCACTACCGGAACCGCGCGGCTGCCGCCAAAGAGCTTGTCGGAAATCCACCCGGCCAAAAGGGTTCCGGCTATGCCGAAGGACTCGGCAAAGGCAATTATCTGGGTTGCGTTCTCCAAGGAGAATAGCTTGCTTTTTTGCAGGTATAGTACGCCCCACTCACTAACCGCGTATTGGGTTACGTAGACAAAGGCGCTGGACAGGGCTATCACCCAGATTCCGGGGTTCCTGAAAACGTATTTCTGTAGTTCCCTGGTGGGGATTTTGTCTGTGTGAACAGGCTGCTCGCCTGTAATCTGCTGTATGGACGGGAGGCCCTGGCTCTCCGGTGTGTCCTTTACGAACCTTAGTATGATGGCTACGCCGGCCACGCCGGCAAGGGCGGCAAAGAGGAAGCCATACTGCCATCCTGCCTGACCCACTATGAAGCCTATCACAATGAAGGATATGAATTTGCCAAGATAGGGAGTGGCGCTGAAGATGCTGTAGAATGAGCCTCTTTGCTTAAGCGAGAACCACCTGGAGAGGCTTATTATTCCGGGAGGCGAGCCCATCGACTGCATCCATCCGTTGGCTCCCCAGAGAATAGAGAAGATTAGCATTATTACAATGCCGCCCCCCAGGGTAACCATCGGCCTTACCAGGCCTAAAAGGCCCATTAAAAGGTTTAGGACGGCCGATATCCCCAACCCTGCCGCCATAAAGCGGCGTATGTTGCAATAGTCGCAGATGAAGCCGTTTACAAATTTGCCTGCGGCATAGACCAGCAACATTGCAGAGCTAATTATGCCCAGCTCTGCGGCAGAAAAAAAACCGCCGTCGATAAGGGGCTGTTTTACAACGCCCATTGTCATACGGCAGACGTAAAAGAGGCTATAAGCCACTGTGACTCCCCAGAAAGTGCTGTTTCTGAGTCGTTTGTATGTTTCAGGAACCTCCGTCTGCGGCACTTTTACCGCAGACGGTTTGGATATCCTGAAGTGATTATACAGACTCACGGCCTGTGAAGGGGTTTAGCGAAGCTTTTTGTAACCGTAACGAGCTTCGTCCTCAAGTTCGATTTCTATCTTCATAAGACGGTTGTACTTGGCGATACGGTCTGTACGGCTAAGTGAACCGGTCTTAATCTGACCGCTGTTGGTAGCAACTGCGATGTCAGCGATAGTAGTGTCCTCGGTCTCGCCGCTGCGGTGGCTGGTAACGGTGGTGTAACCGTGACGGTGAGCCATCTCAATGGCGTCAAGAGTCTCGGTAAGGGAACCAATCTGGTTAACCTTGATGAGGATAGAGTTACCTGCACCCATCTCGATACCTTTCTGGAGGTATTTTACGTTGGTAACGAAGAGGTCGTCGCCTACCAGCTGGCAGCGGTCGCCGATAGCCTTGGTAAGCTTAACCCAGCCTTCCCAGTCTTCCTCGCTGAGGCCGTCCTCAATAGAGTCGATAGGGTACTTGGAGATAAGCTGCTCAAGATAAGCAATCTGCTCCTCGGTGGTAAACTTCTTGCCGTTAGGATCTTTCTTCTTGCCGTCCTTAAGCTGCTTGTAGTCATAGTAGAAGGTGTCACCCTCCTTGAAGCAGAACTCGGAAGCAGCGCAGTCCATAGCGATAGTAACGTCTTTTCCGGGCTCGTAACCGGCATTCTTGATAGCTGCGATGATGCAGTCAAGAGCGTCGTCAATACCGTCAAGCTTAGGTGCGAAACCACCCTCGTCACCTACTGCAGTGCTAAGGCCGCGGCCCTTAAGCACCTTCTGGAGAGCGTGGAATACCTCTGCGCCAATGCGAACAGCCTCGGCCTCGCTGGTAGCGCCTACAGGGCGAATCATAAACTCCTGGAATGCGATAGGAGCGTCTGAGTGTGCACCGCCGTTGATGATGTTCATCATAGGAACGGGAAGTACATAAGCGTTGGTACCGCCGATATACCTGTAAAGAGGCATACCAAGATACTCTGCAGCGGCTTTTGCAACAGCCAGGGATACGCCAAGGATAGCGTTTGCTCCAAGGTTGCTCTTGGTAGGAGTGCCATCCAGCTCAAGCATTGCCTTATCTATGGCTCTCTGCTCAAAAGCAGACATACCGATAATTGCGGGAGCAATCTTGTCGTTGATGTTTGCGGCAGCTTTAAGAACGCCCTTTCCGCCATAGCGCTTAGGGTCTCCGTCACGAAGCTCAAGAGCCTCGTTTTCGCCTGTTGATGCACCTGAAGGAACAGCTGCTACACCTTTAACACCGGACTCGAGGACAACCTCGGCCTCAATTGTAGGATTGCCTCTGGAATCGAGGATTTCCCTACCTGTTACTTGAATAATTCTCATTTCTAATTGATATTAATGTATTTGTATTTAATTATCTTTCGGGTCGATGGTTACTTTACCCTTGTTACATTTATTCCTGTTATTCCCTTGCGCCCCTGCGCATAATCTGCAATTGTCTTAGGGTCGATGATTACCTTCATCGCGCCCATCGACGCGTGCATAAAGCCCACTCTTGCATCTGCGCTGTGAGGGCCATAGACCACGCTTCCGTCTTTATCCGTTACATATGCCAGCACTACGTGGGCGATATCAAGCCCCTCTGTAGCTGACATATAGCCAATAATATCCCCGGTCTGGATGTTTTTCTCACATTCCGGGATTCTAACATCCGGAATATAGTACTGGGGCTCCTGATTAAGAGTTTTTTCTACTTCTCTGATTTTTGCCAGATTTGCGGCAGCTACGCTGTCCTTGGCAGCATCTGCAATCTGCTTGTAAGAGCTGCTGTGGCTGGACATAAAATGGATTGGATGATCCCAAACTTCTCCGCCTGCAGCCAGGGTAATATCCTCTGCTATACCGTTTTTCTGGGCCTGGCGAATCCACTCCGTGGTGTAGTGAATTCTGTCAGAGTAATTATCCGTTACTCCGTCACGGTAGCGGGTCTGCCTTATGTTACTGGCAAAACTGTAGAAGTAGTTGTCCGGGAAAGCGGGCTCTTTTGCAGCCCTTGCCAGGGCTGTACAGGTTTCTACAAAGAGAATGCAGTCTGTCTTAAGGAGGTATAGCGTAAGGGTTTCCTTGAGGTTCTGGTCAAGGGTTCCGCCAACGTACTCGTTCCCAAGCAGTTTATGACCTGCGCTAACGATAAGTTCTGGGGTTGACAGGTTGGAGGCCAGGTACTCTTCCCTTAGGGAAGCTACTATATTTGCCGCCAGGGTAGAATCCTCCGGAGTAGTGATGTATTCACAGTTGAATGATGCCTTTTGGGAAGTCTGGCAGCAGCCCTGGAAAGAGCCCAAGGTCACAACTACCATTACTGCCAAGAAATACAATTTTCTCATTCCTTAAAGATAATTACATCATACAAATATACATCCTTTTTCCAAAAAAGAAAAGGATAAAAATTTATCCACATAATTCTCCCGGTTTAGTAGCACTAAGAAGTTCTATTGTATGTGACCGGTAGGTTTTGGAGGGCATTCACCCGGATAGGGTCGCGCTAGCGACAGCCCTCCAAAACCTACTGGTCATATTTATTTAGAAAGAAATAGAGATCCCGGGTCAAGCCCGGGATGAGGGAGAAAGGGTGCCCGGGATTAAGAAATATAAAGATTTCTCGACTCGCTTCGCTCGCTCGAAATGACAACAGTATATGGCGCTCGAAATGACACTATTGTATGATTAGCAGAGCCTGTGCCCTTCGAGAGGCATGCCGCCCACGGAATGGCAGCTGGCTCTGCCTACAAATGCTTCCTCTTCTAATAACTCGGCTGCGGAGCAGCAAGGGGGTTTTGGGATTTTCCCCGGTTAAGTAGCACTAAGAAGTTCTATTGTATGTGACCGGTAGGTTTTGGAGGGCATTCACCCGGATAGGGTCGCGAAGCGACAGACCTACAAAACCTACTGGTCATATTATAATAACGAAGATTGCATAAACAAAAGTCCCGGGCTGACAATCGTCAGTCCGGGACCCTAAGAACGGCAGCTACCTACTCTCCCACCTGGTGCCCTAAGAACGGCAGCTACCTACTCTCCCACCTGGTGGGGCAGTACCATCGGCGCTAGTGAGCTTAACTTCTCTGTTCGGAATGGGAAGAGGTGGATCCTCACCGCTATAACCACCGCAGTATATTTCTGAGAGAAAACATCTTCAGTCCTTATTTCTCTTTTTAGGACAACACCCATAGATTTCTCGACTCGCTTCGCTCGCTCGAAATGACAACATATATTGTCTCTTCTCAAACTGCAAAGCATCGGATATCGTTAGGTGTGCCATAGAAGAAAGATTTCGGGCCATTAGTACAGGTCAGCTGAATACGTTACCGCACTTACACTTCCTGCCTATCTACGTCGTAGTCTCCAACGACCCTCAATGGAAATCTCATCT
>CACYGW010000002.1 GCA_902774045.1 uncultured Bacteroidia bacterium | reverse complement strand
TTATACGTGGCGATGGTTCCTGGTCATATTTCTTCCAGAAGGAGGGTGTGTCCATGCACGAATTCAACGCCAACCTTCACTATCTTGTAGATCTTGGCGTTAACGATAAGCTTTTGGTTTATCCTCTTGCCGGTCTTAACTACTCCATCACCAAGGTTCAGAGCAGCACTAACGGCGAGCTTGGAATCAACGTAGGTGGCGGCTTCCAGTATGCCTTGACCAATGAGTATTCCCTTAAGGGAGAGGTCAAGTACGTTATAGGAGACGCAGACCAGGTTGTCCTTGGCATTGGCGTTATATACCACTTCTAAAGACCAAGGCCTTCGGGCCAATATTTTATGAGATTAACCCCGAAAGTTAGACAAAAACTTTCGGGGTTAATCTCATTTAACTCCCGGGATTTGATTTTTTCTTTGGGCCGATAGTGCCGTTTCCTACTCCTGGAAGGAGTAGCCGAATCCTGCCTTTGTGATAAGGTTCTCTGCGTAAGGGCCTATCTTTCTTCTGATTCGGGTTATATTAACATCAATTGTACGGGCTGTAACAATGACATCATCGGGCCAAACGGCCTCCAGAAGTTCGTCTCTGGAGAAGACCTTGTCTTTATTTTCTATAAAGAGCTTAAGCAGTTCGTATTCGGTCTTGGTGAACGATGCGGCTTCACCATCGACAATGACACGCTTGGCATCGGTGTCAATCTGTAATCCGCGGAAGCGGATACCGTTGCGTACTGCTCCAAGGCGGGCTTCAACCACATTAATTATATAGTCTCCGGTCTTCTCGCATTCACCTATGAGGTCTGTGAATACGGTGCCGTTGTCGTAGCCGTAAACGTGGTTGTCCAGGTTCTCTATATTCTTCTGCTTAAGGGAATTCCTGCAGGCGTTGATGCGGCGCTCTATCTCTTCCGATGCCGATATGTCTGAGTTCTCCTTGCGGCCGGCAAGCAGCACGTTCATTTGGGCGAGGGCTTCTTCTACAAGAGAGAACATCTTTGCAACTCCGTCTTCCTGTTCCTTGGTAAAGACAATCTTGTTCTCCCGCTTGCGCAGCAGGATACGGGCCAGGTTAAAGCAACTGTCGCCAATGGACTCCAGCTCTCCAATCTGACGCAGCATTGCGCGAATCTTTTCCTTGGTCTCGTCAGAGAGGTGAGACTCTCCTACAGTTCCAATGTAGCGCCCAATCTCGTTCTCCATCTTGTCGCTGTTGTCTTCTCCCTTCTTTATGTACTCGAAGAGCTTCTTGAAGGCGGTCTCGTCCTCAAGAGTGTAGAGCTCGCGTACGGCGCCAAACATCTTGCTTATACCCTCGCCAAAGACCACTATTTCTTTCTGAGCCTGGAGCACGGAGATTTCCGGGGTCTTCATAATACCGGAGCGTATGTAGGTAAGGCGGAATTCGTTTTCGTCGTCGCTGCTCTTGGGCTTGATAATCTTGCAGACCAGTTTCTCCAGCTGAGGGATGAAGCCTATAAGGAGCAGGGTGTTGATTACGTTGAATCCCGTATGGAAGGTTGCCAGTACAAAGGGCAGGCGGGCCGGGTCTACGGTTTTGTCGGCTGGGTCTATGCCTACGATTTCGCAAACCAGATTAACGAAGGGGAAGAATGCTATAAGCACCCAGATTACTCCAAATACGTTAAATAGCAGATGCGCCATTGCGGCCCTGCGGGCCTGGGTGTTGGCAGACAGTGCTGCCAGGTTAGCCGTAAGCGTGGTTCCTATGTTTTCTCCCATCACAAGGGCTATACCCTGGAAGATGCTTATTGCTCCTGTAGAGCAGAGCACCATAGTTATGGCCATTAGTGCTGCCGATGACTGGGCTATGCAGGTGAGTATGGAGCCCATCAGTAAGAAGAGCAGGATTGTAAGGTAACTGCCGGAGTCGAAGGAGGCAAAGAAGTCTACTATGTTCTGGTTGCTTGCCAGGTCCATTTCTCTTCCGGTCTGGTTAAGCATTCCCAGCGCGAAGAGCAGGAAGCTTAGTCCAAAGAGAAAGTCTCCTATGTAGCGGCGTTTCCCGGTCTGTATAAGGATTATTCCTATAAGGAAAGCGGGCCATACAAGGTTGGATATGTTGAAGGAGAATCCTGCCGACATAATCCAGGCACTTAGGGTTGTGCCTATGTTGGCGCCCATTATTATGGATATGGCCTGTGCCAGGGTCAAGAGGGCTGCGTTAACAAAGGATACCGTCATTACGGTTGTTGCTGCAGATGACTGGACGGCTACGGTTACCAGTGCGCCGGTTGCTACGCCGGAGGCGCGGTTGCTGGTCATTGCGCTTAAAAGGTGTCGCAACTGTGGTCCTGCCATTTTCTGCAGAGCCTCGCTCATCACCTTCATTCCGTAAATCAGAAGGGCTATGGAGCCTAGGAGCTTAAGTACAATTAGCATAATAATATATTTTCGTCTGCAAATTTAGGGCTTCTCTGTTTTTTACAAAAAAAACTTTTTAATATTTAACAGAATTGTAATGATTTTTAGAAGAGTTGTATGCAGACAGGGGCGCTTATCTCTATGTGTTTGTCAGAAGGGGTAAGCATTCCGTCTTCTTTATTACGCTGGTAAATTTCTATGCGGCCGCTGTCCCTGCAGGCGCAAAGCAGGTATTTTCCGTCCGGGGATATGGCAAAGTTGCGGGGATGAATGCCTGTCTGGGTGTATGCTTTGGGCGATACTTTGCCGGTCTTGCTGTCTATTGCAAAGGTTGCTATGCCGTCTTTTTTTAGTCTGTGGCTGGTGTAGAGGAATTTTCCGTCAGGAGAGATGTGGATGTCTGCGCTGCCGTGTCCTTGCCCGTCGTAGGCAAGTAGGTCCTGAATTTGTGTCAGGTTGCCGTCATTGTGGGAGAAGACTATCAGGTGGTCCGATAGTTCGCAGATTAGGTAGGCGAAGCGGCCGTCGCTGCTGAATGTGAGGTGTCTTGGGCCGTAATGAGTTTCTTCTTTGTTTTCCCAGGCTATGTTCATTTTGCCCAGTGGCTGTGTGCCTTCTTGCAGGTCAATGCTGTAGATGCAGTCTTTGCCCAGGTCTGTTACAAAGATGTGTCTGCCGCCGGGGGCTATCACTGAGCAGTGAATGTGGGACCTGGCTTCTTTCTTGAATTCTTCTGTTCCAAGGTGCTGGGAAAGGGTATCTTTCAGTTCTCCTTTATCATCTAGGGAGGCTGCGCTTATTGTGCCTCCGGAGTAGTTGGAAGATATCAGGGCTTTTCCGGTGAATAGTAGGTTGCAGGGGTCTTCTCCTCCTTTGGGGAGTTTTGTCGTAGAGAGGTGCTTAATTGCGTTGCCGCAAATCCTGTAAGCGCTTATGCCTTGGCGGCCGTCACCGTATTCGTTTACGGAGTAGGCCATGCGGGTGCCGGGCGTGGTCTTGGCAGTATCGGCCCCTAATACTACGAATGAGGGGTTGCCGGAGGGGGCGCAGTCCAGTAGGGTTGCTTCTGCTGTTAGGGGGCTAAATGAGTAGAGGTAAACTCCTTCTGCTCCGGTGTTTTCTGTGTAGGTTCCCACAAGGGCTCTGAGTTCCTGTGTCGTGGTCGTGTCTGTGCCTACTGCTTCTTTTTTTGTTCCTATGCAGAGCACGGCTGCCGTGCCAAGTGCCGCTGCCGCTATGCCTATGACTAACAATCCTTTCATAAATTCTTTTCCTTAAACTCCTGCAATATAGTCATTTGCTTCCAAAATGCAAAAACCGGGAGCCGCAGTGCAGTTCCCGGTATGATAATGAACTTAGAAATCTTTTATTTTATGTACTTTTTAATCTCTGATATCATTTTTTTTGTTTCTTCAAGCAAAGGACGCATCTCTTCTTCCGAAGAAACAAAAACCAGATTATAGTCGCTCTTTTCCCTAAGGTCTTGGAGTTTTGAATATAATTTGCCCCAGTTTTTGTCAAAAATTCCTGTAGAAACATACCTCTTGCCAAAAACTACTACAGCTCCTTTATGGGTACGTGCCTCAACTGAATCGTGAATGAATAAACCTAAAACGGCATGATATACAGAATAATAAATCCTATTAGCAACCAAATCCCACAACTGTTTTTCAGCCACGATTTCTGCCTGCTCAAAAAAGCGGTCAGATTTCTCTAGTTCCATTTTGACAATAATGTCTCTTTCTTCGTTACTTAAACTCATACCAGTTCAATAGCATCTCGTTCAACATTCTTCCTAAACAGTAAAGACGAAATGTTGTTCCATTCGTCTTGCCCATAGACTATGGGAATAACGCTTATATTATAATTCCATCCTAACTCTGTAAGAGGATAAGACAATTCATCAAAATCTGTCATTTCTGCCCGGGGTTTATTTACCAGAATCAAGATGTCCCAATCGGAATCTTCGCGATAATCTCCCCTGGCTCTAGAGCCGTAAAGATACGCGTGTGCGCCGGGAGGGATAACCTCTCTTGCCTTCGCTTTGAGTTGCAATAATATGTGCTCTTCTTTATGGCTCATGATGCAAATATAAACAAATACTTGTGTAATGCAAAAAGTGAGGGCGAGGGAAAATATGACCAATGGGCTTGGGGCCCTGTCGCTTGCGCGACCCTAGCCGTATTGATTTACAATAAGTATCTTAATTTTTTGTTTTGATTTTTTCTTTCATTTTGGAGGTGTGGCTGCGGGAGATGGGGACGTGTGCGGCGGGGCCTTTCAGCATAATGGGCCGCGGCCGACCGGAGGATCGGGATGTAAAGAAAAAGGGGCGGATTATTCGTTGTTTTGTAAAAAATGCTTAAATTGCTGCGCACTTTGGGCACGAAGTAAATATAAAAACAACATAAAGATGAAACTTAACGAACCTTTTGTCATTACAATCAGCCGCGAAGTTGGTTCCGGAGGAAGAACCGTAGGAAAGAAGCTTGCTGCAAAGCTTGGCGTTCACTATAGCGACAAACAGCTTATTAAGGCGCTTCAGGAGAAGTTTAATCTTACGGTTTCCGGGATAGAGAAACTCAAGGGAGAGAAGAAGAGCTGGATATCGGATTTTATAAGTGCGGTGGCTCCTATTCCCAAGTCCAGTATGCTGGTGGATAATGCCAAGTATGTTGATGATTTCCGTAAGGATGTGAACGTTAAGGATGTGTACGAGGCAGAGAAGGAAGTTCTGAACGCTATTGCAGACGAGGGTTCCTGCGTTATTGCGGGGCGTTCCGGTTTCTTTGTTCTTAAGGACAGGCCCAATAAGGTGGATGTCTTCATCACTGCTTCCCGTTCAAAGAGGGTAGAGCACGTTATGGCTAAGCAGGGGCTTACCCTGGAGCAGGCAGAGACCATCGTAGATTCTCTGGATGAGGGCCGTGACAATTACGTTAAGCGTTTCACCGGCCTTAGCCGCTACGATTTGCGCAACTACAATCTTGTCCTTAATATGGACAACCTCACCGAAGACCAGGCCGTAGACCTCATTCTTCAATACATCAAAGGATAAAGCATTCAATATTTATCTGCTATGCTTATACTTCAATCAACTATAACAAGAGCTGAACTAAGGACCCTTGCCGCTAATACCTTCGGTGACATGATAAAATGTGTCGCTGATATTCGCGAAGGATTGATGGCGGTTGATGCTGATATGCATGCAGATTTGGAAAAAATGTTGCTTCTAAATGGGTCAAATCAAGAAGATCTTTGGGGATTTAATCTATGGGTTGACGAAAAGGATGATGGTTTTGTTGAATTTGATTCTCTCATTAATATTAGATCCTGGCAGGGTAATCCCTCTAGGGATGTATTGAATCCATCTGTCAGGAATGCAATAAGGGGAATCGTATCAAAATATATAGTCGGATAAATGCAACACTCTTCTCTGGAAAATGGTCGCTGGGCAGAATTAACCTTCCCGCAGCAGATGGCTAATATTGGCAGCGAGACATACCGTGTCTATAAGGCTTTATCTTCCGGGAAGCTAGACAGAGCTCAGAGCTCTTTTGCCCGTTTTCAAGAGTTAATTGATTTGACTATCAAGTATGGCAGGCAGACTGAATCTTTAGATGCAAGAGAGGCAATGTGGAAGGAGCTTTGTCGTTTCCGCGAATTGTATTGTGCTGCATTTGAAGAGGGAAATCTATCCGAATTAGCTGCCGCCAACCGCTATTTGGACCAATTTGCAAAGGTAAAATCACCGTAGAACCACAGGAACCATCGGCCCTTGAAAACAATCTTATAGTGATGGAGATTCTCTCCGCCGCCCTTCAGAGTGCCTGCACCGGCAGCCCCGTTGATTTGTAGCAGCCGGGCCATGGGCGCCATCAGGCGCCGGTCGGAACATCATGCGGTAAATGATTCAAGAAGCGTCAGGCCCTTTGGGGAAAGAAGGTACTTCTGACGTGGGTGATGTGGCTTGTCTGGATAAAGGGCCTGCACGAATTGTTCTGCCATGGCTGGCTTCAGCGAATATTCCATAAAATTCTCTCGGTTCTTCAAACCAATTTCTTTCATGATTTCTTTCACAGACAATTGTTTGTGGCCAATTATCTCCACCAGCTGAATGATGTTTTTATTATTTGTCCAAATTAAACTTGTCGGGGTACTTGTCGGGGTGGAAAGGTATCCCTCACTCACCGGGATTTCGCCTTCGGCGACATCCTCGCTCGCTGCGGGGCCGTCAGTGTAGCCTTGGGGTAATACATTGTAAAGCGACAATCCTTATCGTTCGTTTCCGCAAGTCATCTTTTTTGCGGATGGCAGCTTTATGCTAACCAAAAAAACAAAACTGAACGAAAAATTTTTCAGCCCTGTAAGTCATTAAACTTAAATATAGTGGCCTCTACCGGCGATTATTTCGATAATCATTAGCGTATACAATTGTGAAATTTTAACTGTTTTTTGCATAATAATTGCAGCACACCGAACGTTTATTTACACAGTAGAGGTCCTTGAGTACTGAGTATATTCAAGACCCTTGAATATTGTTTAACAAGAAACCACATGCTTATGAAAGAAGAAAAAGAAAACTATCTGATTCCGGTGAGCGACGTTGTGTACGTTTGTTCAGAAGGCGTAATCTGTGCGTCCGGCGACACTGACCCGTACGAGTACGAGGAAGGCGGTGGAATGTAATCCAACACAAACAGTATCAATATGATGTTATCAAAAATCAAAGAATTCCTAATCCTGGGGAGCGGGATACTGCTCCTAGGGATGGTGTCCTGCAAGAAGGCGGCTGAGGAGCCTTCCCGGGAGGTTCGTCCCGCGCGCGTGATTCTCACCGCGCAGGTGGGTTCCGACACCAAGGCGGGCTACCTGGTCGGCAAGGTGTCCTGGGAGGTAGGCGACCAGCTGGTCCTTCACGACGGGACCCAGGTGCTGGGAACGCTCCAGTGCTCCAGCGCAGACGCAAACGGCAAGGGCTCTTTCACCGGCGAAGTGGCATCGTTCACTACGGCAGAGAATTACACCACCAATGTCTGGTTCCTGGGCAACCGCTCCGTTTCCTCCAATACGCTCACGGTGGACTTTTCCTCCCAGAACGGTACCCCCTCCGGCGTGTCTTCCTACATCTTCCTGTTAAAGGAAGGCGTGGTGTTTGAAAAGGATGGCGAGATTTACAAACCCTCCTCCACCATTTCCTTTGACCGGCCCTTCAATGCCATCATGGAACTGCGCATGTCCGGTTCCAACGGCCCGGCGGAGCAGCCCGGCAACGGTCTTAAGGCCAAGAAGATTACCATCGAGGGCCTCAAGAACCAGCTCACCCTTGACCTGAGTGCGAAGAGTGCCACTGCAGGCTATGCCAACGCGGCCCCGTACACCACCACCGTGGCTCCGTCAAGCGTTCCGCAGTACAGTGATGTGTATTACCTGTCCGTGATTCCCGATGCCGCCAATACGGGCCTCTCGCTCAAGGCGGATTATCAGGATGGCGGCAGCGGTACCATCATCGTGCGCTGGGTAAACGCCCTAGATTGGTCCGGCATGGTGGCCGGCAAATGGTACTACACCGACTGGTCTACCAAGACGGCCATCCAGTACAGCTCCAAGGTGGGCTATAACGGCCAGGATGTAACCGGCGGTGAGAATGCCGACGGTAACGGCAAGGGTGGTTACTCCGGAACCGAAGTGTTACAATAACAAGAAGAAAGAACAATAAAAATAATCAAGCAATGAACAAAACATTGACCCTTTTAGCAGCGGCCGCTGCACTGATGGCGGTATCCTGCGCAAAGGAATCCAACGCCCCTGCCCTGCAGGAGGGGAAGACCATCCGGCTCACCCTGGAGGCCACCCGTGGCGAGGCCGACACCAAGACGGCCATCAGCATGAATGACGAGTATCATTCCCTGGAGAGTGCCTGGGCCGCTGGTGATCAAATTTACGTGTATAGCATCAAGAGCGGCGAGCAGCTGGGTACCCTCACCCTTACGGGCGACATTGTGAACCAGAAAGCCAGTGAGACCGCCCAGTACGCTACCTCCTATGCCGCCTTCACCGGCAGCATTACCCTGGGCGGTGGCGATGACATCAATGACAGCTTAGCTTTTGTATACCAGGGCAGTGGCCGCAGCCTGGCTGTGAGTGAAAACCTCCTGACCTATGACATGGGTACCTCTGCCAGTGTGGCCGGCCTGAACGCCTGGGATGTAGCCTACGCTACCGGTAAAATCCAGGGAACGGCGGGCGCCGCTTCCTGCGCCGTGAACTTTAGCAACAAGATGGGCTTTGGCTACTTTACCACCGTTCCCGTTGCTTCCGGCAGCGATATTGACCTGAACTACTACAGCAGCTTCACCCTGAACGTGAAGACGGGCGCCATTACCGGCGTTGCTGGCACAGTGGCCGTTCCCGGCAATGCCGCTTTCTATATGCCGTTGGTTCCCGGTTCCGTTAATCTCACTTTTGATAAGGCCTGGAGCGAGGTTGCTGGTAATTTGGGTTACACTACTGGAGCTCAGCAGAACGCCTTCACCGCAGCCGCCGGTAACTACTACCGTCTGGGCACGAGCGGTTCCTATGGCCCGGTAGAGATTCGTCCTTTCGCCCGTGTTGAGTACGAAACCCTCAAGAACAGTGTCTTCAATGTGTCCGCCTCCAAGACCGTGCACTTTACCCAGGGCAACCTGCAGTGGATTGGCACCGATGCTGTGGATGCTACCCAGGGTTACTGGCAAATTGCTCCCACCCAGTACTCCTACCTGGGCGCCGCCAATGCCAAGGGTGACAGCGCCAACTCCGGCAGCACGCTCAACGCCGGCAGCGTGGATCTCTTTGGCTGGGGTGATGTTGAGGCTCCCTTCCTGTGCTCTACTGTGAATGCAGATTATCAGCCGTCCATCAGCACTGCTGGAACAAATCTTACCACTGACTGGGCCACCAAGTTCAACGGCGTTAGCCCTGTAACGCTTTATGCAGATGCCGGACAGGCCTATCCCAAACCGGTCGGCGATGGCAACTACTGCGTTCTCACCAGAGCCGAATGGCAGTATCTGTTTGCCAACCAGTACTGGGGCTTTGCCACGGTGAGCCTCACTAGTGGCGGCAGCGTCAACGGTCTTGTCATCTGCCCCAACTCCGTAGCAGATGAGGCCGCAGCCAAAGCATTCCTGACGGGTACCGTGTACAAGTCTTCCGCCAATCAGTCCGGCAAGACGGCCGCCTACTCCGAGAACGCCATCGACCAGGCTACCATCGATGCCAACGGTCTTCTCTTCCTCCCTGCAGCTGGCTTCCGTAGTGGTGCTGGCGACCTCCGCTCTGTGGGCACGCGCGGCGACTATTGGTCGGCCACGTCTTCATCGGCTACGAATGCCTCCTACGTGTGCTTATTCACCACGAGCTTCCGCAGCGCTGACAGCAACATGCGTCACTACGGCCGCTCCGTGCGCCTGGCGTCTGTTGTTTCAGAGTAGACCCTTGTTATCGATGAAGAGAACAAGAGTACAAAGAAACCCATAAAATGAAAAAGCGGGGGGGCGGGACTGCAAGGTCAGTGCCCCCCTGCGTTTTCATTTTCTTGCGATAACGAAAATGCCCAAATTATCAGAAATACTGGATAAGGTCACCAAACGGTATATCAAAAATATCGACACAGATGTTCTGTTTGTCGGATTCCCGCAAAGCAGCCTTGATAAGTTCAAGGTAGAGGGTTCGACGGTAGAACCCCCGACGCGGAAGATTCTAATCTCCAAACAGAGTTTGAAAACTGGCGGACGACAATTCCTCTTGCAGGCACTGCCGGGGAGGAAATAGAATGTTGTATGTTATTCCTGGTGGAAATGAAGCAAAAACTGTCCGTCTTATTTTAACGATAACAAGGGTCAATTCAGAGGTCGCCTGTCATCGGCTCTCAGGGCTTGGTGAAAATATTCAATATGCATAATGGCTCCTATCATCTTATACAGGTTCTTTGATGCATCTTCTCAGATGGCGACTGTTGCAGCTGGCTACCGTAGTGGTGCTGGCGCCCCCAGCAATGTGGGCACGAACGGCAACTAGTATAGTTATAGGTCAGGCGACTACCTCCTATTTGGATTATTTTCTGCTAAAAGTCTCCTAAAAAGCAAGATTTAGCAAGAAATCTACGGTGAATACCGATACATGACTCCTATATTATCTCTTCAAGACTGGTCTGCAATTTTTTCATTGTAAAGAGCCAATCCTTATTGTTCGTTTCCGCAAGTAATCTTGCTTGCGGAGGGCGGCGTTGTGCTTGCCAAAAAAATCAATTTTTTAGAAAAAATTTTCAGCCCTGTAAGTTATTAAAATTAAATATCGTAGCTTCTATTGGTGATTGTTTCCATAAACATCAGTGCATGCAAGTGTGAAATTTTAACCATTTTTGCATAAAAATTGCGGTTCAGAACAGTTTGTATGTAACTTTTTAAAAAGAGAAAAGATGTAAAACAGGACATCCGTCAATTAAAGGTAAACATAATAAAATATTGGAGTATTCTGTGTGGTAGAAAAATAAGGATACGTTAAAATTCTAAACATTATGAAACTCAACAATAATCTTGGCCGAAAAGTAGGAATTCGATTTCTTATTGCGTTCATATTTGTCTGTATTTTTAACACGGCTCCAGTTCAGGGGCAGAGCTCCCAGACTGATGACGATATGCAAAAAACAATTATAGGACCAAAAGTCGGTTACGATGGAGCGGAATATAGCCTGTCTTCTGCTGCGGGAAATGTTATATGGAGCAGCGACAAACCCGAAATTGCGTCTATTAATTCTTCCGGTATTCTATCTGTAAAAGGCAAGGGCATTGTTATTATTACAGCAAAATGTGATAATAATAATTATAGTATGCCCATTATGGTGGGATTGCCTCGATATATTCTTTCTTCTTCACACGACCCTGGAGGATATATAATTCATGCAGAATGTATCGATACAGAATACAATGATGACCTGCCGCAGATGAACGGGGCCCTCAAATTTAATTGGGGCGTTAAATATCAGGATAAAGAAATTCGTTGGTTTGAGTCTGATAAATCAGATTTAACAGTGGAGGTACAGGGCCAAAACGAAATAGTTACGGCCTTTTTAGAGGTGGAAGATGATCTTGGAAACAAAAGCCCAATACAGCACATCAATTTAAACTCTCAGGATATTTATATATCGCCATATACCATCTTCTATATAGATTCACAGGGGACGTTATATGATGCAAAAAAGGTGTGGGATTTGTATGAGTCATCAAGAGTGTATCTAAGTTATGTTCCAGGTTTGCCTGATAAATACAAAGGCCGCGAATGGATGCCGATGTCAGCAATAGTACTAAGTCCTTTACAAGGGAATCGTGAAATTACAGTAGATAATGAGGGACCTTTGGTAAAAGATATTTTGTCCGAGTCGGAGTTTGATTTTATAAAGAACAATTCTACCGATAATCAAACGTACAACTATACTTTGATTTTGTTGAATTTTGACAACAAGGTCATACAGTTTATGCCCATAATTTTCATTTATCAAACAACGGTATCATGACGGCAATAAAACTTATCGTGAGGAAATATGCGGTCCTGTTGTTTCTTTCATTTTGTACCGTAGGATGCGAGAAATGGTCGCTCAAGGGAGAGTATAAAGAATTTGGAACAGCCACAGTCAATAACAGAGAATATGTTGACATGAGGTGGCGAGGATGGAACTCTGAGTTCATTTGGCCTGTAGTGGCTTTTTATCCTCAGTATAATATGTTTGAGTTTGGTTTGATAACACTACAACCCAAAGAATTGGGGAAGGTGATCAATCCGGAATATAGGATTGAATTTTGTCTAACCACCGAGAATGGACAGATACAAACAGGTCTTCCTTATAAAATAGAGTATAATAAATCTTTGGAGGAGGAGAATCCTAAATATATAACAAAAGAGACAAAGAGAACACTTATCCTTGACAAATCAACACTTATCAGTTCTGATTCGAATAACGGGATTGCTATTGTTTTTGATTTAAAAACAAAAACGGTACACTCAATGGAAGGGTACATAATAATTGATTCTCTTGATTTTAAAAATGACTTCTGCTCTGGAAAATATATGTTAAAAACCCCGGAAATATCTGATAAGGAGCAACTTTTAATTGAAGGTAGATTTGACAAGAGTTATGCGTTTGAGCCTAATGGTTCACCTATTTAGCAAGTAATAAGAAGAACTTTAAAATATTTAAAGATGAAAATAAATAATGTTATTGTTTTGGGTGTTGTTCTTGTGGTACTTTCTTGCAATGATGAAATAAGTCCACAGCAGCAAGGTGGAATAGATTTTCCAGGAGGTGGAGAGAGTATTACTCTGAATAATGAGGATATTTACCGTATACAAACTGATAAAAATGTTATGATAAACAGTTTGATACGATATGATTTCGTCAATAAGAAATATGTCCTTGACCTTTCCGCGCAAGATGCCAATCGTATCGGCATCACTTCGGAAATGTATGAAGAATCGCAAAAGCGTGTAGAAAAAATGAATGAAATAGGTAAAGAACATTTATAGATAATTTATAGGCTCTAGAATATGAAAACCCTTTTAGGGTTATACCTAAAACGGGATTTCGTCGGGCTTCGCCCTCCGACATCCCTTGACGCTCGCCTGCGGGGCCCTGGCGCCATCAGGCGCCGGCCGGAACGTCAGGGAGGAGTGGTATCCCTCACTCACCGGGATTTCGCCTTCGGCGACATCCCTGCCCGCCTGCGGCGGGCTTTGCAATAAGCCATCAAAAAAGTGCGTTCAAGCAAGCTTGACGCACTTTTTTGCTATCTTATTGCGGTGAGTGAGGGATTCGAACCCCCGGTACGTTGCCGTACACCTGTTTTCGAGGCAGGCTCCTTCAACCACTCGGACAACTCACCAGTTCTTTGCGGGATGCAAAGGTAGTTAAATTCTTGCTATTTGCAAATATCGGTCTGGATGGTTTTGTGGCAGAGCCAGGCGGCGTCGGGGTTGGGAAGGCATTCCAGTTTGTAGAAGTTGGTGCCCAGCACTACTTTCTCTGCGGTAGCGTGAATGTTGTCCATTATGGCGTGACTCCAGCGTATGGCAGAACTGGAGGCTATTATGGAAGCGTAGGCTTCCAGCCCCTGGAGGCGGCTAATCTTGTTCTCCGGAGCCTGCTCCAGGCGCACAACGGCGCAGACCTGCGCCTTGACGTTCCTGTAGCACGGGGTCTTTCCGCTCCAGGGAGACCCAAACACGGTCACCTTGCCGTTCTCTATTCCAAGAACAGGATTATCGTCGTTAAGCAGCTCCGCTCCCGGGATATTCTCCAGCCAGAGGCGCGAGTGGGTGCTCTTGCCCGTCCCGCTCTTTCCTAGGAAGATCCTTGCCTGGCCTCCGGGCCCGTCCGTGCGCACAATGGAAGCGTGAATAAGCAGCCTGCTATGGGCCGCGGAATTATATGTGTACATTATCATAAGGGCCGTAGAAAGCTCGAACACAACCCCGTAACTGCGTACACCCTCCTTCACATAAAGAGTTCCCTCACGGAAATCCCGGCTCATTGCCAGAATTGCAGCGTGCTCTCCGGTCTCAGGATTCTCGTCCAGTACGTACCGCGGGCAATCCTCATCCTCATAAATGGAAAAGAAAGGATCCTGGTCGTGAAGATGAGTAATAAGTTTTCCAAGAGAAGGCGCGTTTTCCAGCCCCTGGCACAGAGTGAGCCTGAAGGCAGGAGCCTGGTCGCTATCGGCAAAAAAAGGCTCGAACTGAGAAAGGTCCAGCGCGTAGCGTCCCTGTCCCGGAATAACCTCCGAGCGCTCCTGAATAAGGGTACGGTGAGGCACATCGTCCCCGGCTCTCGTTGGCCGTATATCCAGGCCGATGCCTCCACCCCGCGCGGTAAGGATTCGCTGCATTACCTCCGGAGAATACTCCATAGCCTTGAAAGGCTCTTCCAGAACCACCTCGAAGCCAACCCCTCCCACATTGTATTTTCTTGCTATACCCATAATTTTATATTTTTTGCCGATGCTTTCTTTTATTCTGCCGCCAGCAGGGCCGCCGCAGCCTCTACGGAAATTGTGCGGTCCGATTTAAACTCTCCGCACCCCGTGCGCCTAAGGCCGCTTAGATGCGCCCCCGTTCCCAGCGCCTCCCCGATATCCCTTGCCAGCGCGCGGATATAAGTCCCCTTGCTGCACGCTACGCGTATGCTCGCCCTGGGTAGGGCGAGAGAGGAATTATCAGTAACATTTATACGGGCCGATGGTGTCTTTTCCCCGGCCTCAATTTTCTGCCCCTCCTGCTCCCGCGGCTCTCCGCCGGGGATGAAAGAAAGCAGTTCTATCTCCGATATATTAATCTTCTGAATTGACAGAAGCTCCTTTGCCGCTGCGTCCAGCCCGCCGGTGCCGTACATCCTGCGGGCAATCTCGTAGGCCCGCACCCCATCTACGGACTTTGCAGAAAAGAGGGGAGCAACCTGCTCCTGCTCTCCCAGAAAGCCATTAAGGGCGTCTGCAACGGAAGAAGCACAGACACCATCGACACTAAAAAACCTGTCGATAGGCTTCTCCAAGTCGTAGGAGGGGGTGGTTGCGCCAAAGGTTAATTCCGCTACGTATTCTTTATCTCTGCGCTGAATCTCCTCTGCAAGACGGGTGGCCTTGCCTATACAGATGATAAGCACTCCGGTTGCCAGAGGATCCAGCGTGCCGGCGTGCCCCACCTTTAAATTCTTCTGCCCAAAGTGCTTCTTGGCTGCAAACTTAATCTTACGTACAACATCGGCCGACGTCCACCTGTAGGGTTTATCCACAGGAATGATAATTCCCTGCGGATAGTCCTCGATGCTGCGCGAGAACCTCTCTGTAAGATTGTCTGCTACCAAAGGTCCCATTACCGGCAATCAATTTTGTCTATTCTTCGCTGATGCCTTCCTCCTTCGAAATCGACGGTGAGCCAGGCCTTAACTATTTCCTGAGCAACCTCATAACTTACGAACCTTGCGGGAAGCACAAGTACATTGGCATTGTTATGCTGTTTTACCAGTTCTCCTATCTCCTTGGACCAGGCCAGACCGGCGCGTATGCCCTTGTGTTTGTTAAGGGTAATGGCCATGCCGTTTCCCGTACCGCAAAGGGCAATGCCAAGGTTAACCTTTCCCTCCAGAACGGCTTCTGCAAGGGGATGGGCAACATCGGCATAATCCATACTGTCCGTGGTGTCGGTACCAAAGTTTACCACAGTGTGGCCAAGGTCCTGCAGCCAAAGGACAAGACGGTTCTTATAGTCTACTCCGGCGTGGTCGTTGGCTATTCCAATTATAAGACTCATATCAGGAAAGTTTTTTAATTGCATATTCTACTCTGGCGTGATACTCATCCTTGCCAATAAACCTGATGATGTCTGCAATGCCAAGGCCGCTGGAAGACCCGGTAAGGGCAAGCCTAAGGCAGTTCATAACCTTGCCCATAGGCCACTCCTTGTCGCGTATGTAGCCCTCCAGATCGCTTCCGGCGTTCTCTACAGCCTCCTTCATCATAGCTACGTTTTCTTCCTTCCAGAACTTGTCTACGTCCTTGGATACAAACTCCTGCGGCCCTACAAACAGATAAGAGGCAATGTCCCAGAAATCGGCCACGAAAGTAGCCCTCTCCTTAATGTGGGCCACAACCTTCTCTACATACTCCCTTGTATAGACCTTATTGGCAAAGTCTGCTCCCTCTCCTGCAAAAGATACCCCTGCGGAAAGCGCGCATACGGGGCAGTCAACTACCTTGAGACCCTTTTCTTCAAGGATGGGGATAAACAGACCAGCAAGCTCGCTGTCGCTCTTTAGCCTTAGATACTCACGGTTATACCAACGGGCCTTCTCTGGGTTGAACCTGGCTCCTGACTTTACTATTCTGTCAAGGGAGAACACGGGCACGAGCTCCTCAAGAGTAAACATCTCACGGTCGTCGCCGGGGTTCCAGCCAAGGAAGGCAAGAAGATTTACGAAGGCCTCGGGGAAGTAACCGTCCTCGCGGTAACCGCGGGAGACCTCTCCCTCCGGGTTAACCCACCTCAGCGGGAATACGGGGAAGCCAAGTTTGTCACCGTCCCTCTTGCTAAGCTTGCCCTTTCCGTCCGGCTTAAGAAGCAGGGACAGGTGAGCGAAGCGCGGCTGAGAGTCTGTCCAGCCAAAGGCCTTGTAGAGAAGATAGTGCAGCGGCAGCGAAGGCAGCCACTCTTCTCCGCGGATAACCTCCGATACTTCCATAAGGTGGTCGTCCACTATGTTTGCAAGATGATAGGTGGGCAGCTCGTCGGCACGTTTCCAAAGCACCTTGTCGTCAAGAGTATCGGTATTCACCTCTATGTGGCCGCGGATAAGATCGTCCATTGCAACTATTTTGTCCTCCGGCATCTTAAAGCGGATGGTCCAGTCCGTGCGCTCCTCAAGGAGGCGGGCTGTCTCTTCCGGTGCCAGGGTGAGGGAGTTGCGAAGTCCCATACGGGTTTTCTGATTATAGATGAACGTCTGTCCGGCAGCCTCTGTCTTTGCCCTGCATTCTGCCAGTTCCTCTGCCGTATCAAAGGCATAGTATGCGTTGCCGGATTCTACCAGCTGCTCTGCGTATTTGCGGTAAATGGGCTTGCGCTCGCTCTGGCGGTAGGGAGCATGGGGATGGCGCTCGCTGGGAACGGATACGACGTTTCCGGACTCGTCCACACCCTCGTCGGCCTTTATGCCGCACCAGGAAAGCGCGTCAATGATGTATTTTTCTGCGCCGGGGACAAAACGGTGAGAATCAGTATCTTCTATCCTGATAATAAAATCACCGCCTTTCTGTTTGGCGTACAGATAGTTGTACAAGGCCGTACGCACGCCGCCCATATGAAGCGGGCCGGTGGGCGAAGGGGCAAATCTTACTCTTGTTCTTCTTTCCATTTTTAATCTTCCTCCGTATGTTGTTTAACTATTCTTCTAATGGCTGCCACGGTTTCAAGGTCGCTCTTGTCTTGGCCTGGTTCCAGAATGAGAACCGGCCTCTTCTCGTGCGTAAAATCAAACTTGCGCACGTTCTCTGTTGTGCTGTAACCTATCTTGTTAACGTTAATGTCATCATCGGGTAAGGAAATTTCGCCCACAGGCTCCTCTTTCTTATATTCGAAGTCATTGTCTACGATGATGAGCTTGCCCAAATCCATTCCGGACAGAGTGGCAAGGTTCATCTTGAATCCGGTGGCTATCACGGTAATCTCTACCTTGTCTCCGAAGGAGGGATCGTCACTGAATACGATTCCGTGCTTAAAGTGCCTTGTGTCCCCAGTCTGTTCTGTAATGAGGTCTTCTATCGTTCTTATGTCTTCCATCCTAAGGCCCTGGTCATTCCTGCCATAGGTGATGTTAAGAAGGAGGTTCTTGGATGTTTTAAGGTCGTAGTCGTTAAGCAGAGGCGAGTCCAGAGCCCCTCGGACGGCCATTTCCAGACGTTTCTCTCCCGTTCCCACTCCGTGTCCCATAAGGGCCATTCCGCTGTTTTTCATCATGTTGCAGATGTCCTTGAAGTCTACGTTGCGGAATCCTGTGGTGGAAATAATCTCGGTGATACCTTTTACGGCGGTAGAAAGCACCTCGTCTGCCAGAGGATAGGCCTCGTGTACCAACATATCGCCATAGTATTCATACAGCTTATTGTTGTTTATGATGAGCAGGCTGTCTACGTTGTGCTCCAGCTCGTGAATCCCATCAATGGCTTTGGAGATGGTATCGTCTCCTTCTGTATTGAAGGGGATGGTTACAACGGCCACCGTAAGAATACCCTTGTCCTTGGCCATCTTGGCAATGACTGGGGAGGCACCGGTTCCGGTACCGCCGCCCATTCCGGCCGTGATAAACAACATATGGGTGCCGGGCGTAAGCAGCTGTTCTGCTATGACGTCCTGGCTGGCCAGGGCGGCGTTACGCCCCTCGGTGGGGTTGGTTCCGGCTCCAAGCCCTTCTCCAAGCTGAATCTTGTTGGGAACCGGGCTCTGCCTAAGGGCCTGGGCGTCTGTATTGCATACCAGGAAATCGCAGCCCTTTACACCGTTACTGTACATATAGGAGACCGCATTGCAGCCGCCGCCGCCAACTCCTATAACCTTTATTATGCTGGGTTCCTCCTTCCAGTTGGAAGGGGTTATTTCATTGTCGAAACTCATATGCCTTATACGTTTTGGTCGTTCATATCTTCCTGCATCCTGTCTACAAATCCTGTAAGTTTGTCCCAGGTAATCTGAATAATGCCCGGCTTGTTCTCCTTTGGCTTCTTAACTTTTTTCTCCTTCTTCTTTGCAACCTTCTGCTCTGTCGCGGCCACTACCTTATCGGTGAACAGGGTGTCGTTCTCCGGCTCGGTATCATCCTCGTCGTCGTAATCCGGTTCGGGGGCCTTCTCCAGGCAGCTGCTAAGGGAATCCTCCTTTGCCGCCAGCAGGAGTCCCACTGACGTTGAGGCCTCGGGTTCATATACACCCGGGCAGCCTGCGGCAGAGAATTTCTTGCGGGGGAAGCCTATGCGTACGTTGTATCCCGACAGGTCTTTTATGTAAAGCGCAATGTTGGCCAAATTTGCGGTACCTCCGGTTATAACCAGGCCGGCACGCAGCTTATCTGCAAGGCCGCTCTGCTGGATGGCGTACATCATAGCCTCCGTGAGTTCCCTTACCCTGGCGCTTATAACCTCCGAGAGGTATTTGACGGGAATCTGCTTGAAGCCCTCGAAATCATCACCTTCTATCTGTATTATTTTCTCTCCCAGGGTCTGAAGCTTATCCGGGATGCAGGCTCCGAAGGCAAGTTTTAGATTCTCCGACAGTTTTTCAGAGATGAAGCTCTCTGTCTGTATGTCGCTGGTTATTACCTTTCCGCCAAAGGGAATGGAGTAATAGTAGCGCAGAATGTTGTTCTGGTAAATGGTGACGGATGTCGTACCCCCGCCAATATCAAGCAGGGCTACTCCGTTGGAAATCTCGTCGCTTGTAAGCACAGCCTTGGCCTGTGTGATGGGGGTAAAGTATTTTTTGGCAATATCAATCCCCAGGTCTTTGAACAGTTTGTCCAGGGTCTTGATATAACTGGACTTTCCGATGAAGAGCTTAAAGTTACCGTCGAACTTCTTGCTTATTACGCCAATGATATCGTTCTCTATCATCTGGAACTGCTCGTCGTCGGAGAAGGACTGGGCTATGGCCCCGTAGATAGTCTCCTTGTTGGGGTCCAGATTGGGATAGGTGTCCTGGGCAACAGCCTTAAGGCACTCAACCTCTTCGCGGGTGATGGACTCGTCGGGATTGGCGCGCTCTACCGTAGCTGTGGCATTCTCCAGATGAATGTCGCAGCGGGGCAGGCCCACAACTACCTGAAGTATTTTTATCGACAGTTCTTTTTCTGCATCTTCAATAATATCTTTGATAGGACCGGAGGCCAGCATAGGGTTAAAAACGGCGCTGTTTCTAATTCCCTTGGAGGCCTTTTTCTTATGGTATAGAATCTGAATGTCTTCGCCCAGGATCTTGGCTACGGTGAGCGTTATGAACGCCGAGCCCAAATCTATCGCGGCTATGTATTTTTCTTCCATAACTAGAAAGTTTATTTACAAATTATCTGACCTTTATATCTTACGTTCACTGTTTTGTACGGCTTTTCCTTTTTTGCCGGTGCGATGTTTTCGTAGTATTGCACTATCTTGGAAAACTTCTCCTCGAAATCTACCGGCTGGCCAAAGATAAATACCTCCTGGCCCTTTGACGGGATAAGGGTAAGGGAACCATCGGCATTGGCCGTAATCTGGCCTATGGCATTCTTCCAAACCGGACTTTTCCCTATAAAGTCCAGCATATCAATAATATTCATCACCCATTTCCTGGTCTTGGGGTCCTTTACCTGGCCGGAATATTCCATAGGCTCGCCAATGGGAATGGCCCCGTCGACTATCGGTACCCAGGCCGAATATTTTTTCTTTATGGGGAAGATATATCCGGAAGCATCGGCATAAAAACTACTTTTCTCTCCCTGAAATCTTACTACGGGCCTGCGCTGATGTACAATCACGTTCAGCTTTCCCTCCCCGCCCATGTAGGCCTGGCATCCGTAAACGGCCGCTTTGCCGGAGAGCACTTCCTCTATTTTCCAGAGTTTTACGCTGTCCAGACGCACCCCGGTCCAGGGGCCAACCTCTTCAAGGATAAGATTCTTTATTTCCTTCACGTTTACAAACGTGCCGGCGGCGCTGTCTGCCACTTCTACCTTTATCCCCTGGCAGGTAAGAAGGCTTCGCCTTTGGGTATTGCTTTTATCCAATATCACCACTACGGCGATACTGACAGCCACAATGCCAAGAAGGAGCAAATTTCTTACCAGAGGTTTCATTTTTTATTTATTATCGGGTTGATACTTTCTTTTTATCATATCGGTGATGGGGACTATAAAGCGGTCTATATTGCCTGCACCGAAGGTAACAAGTATGTCTAAGTCTTCTTTTTCCAACTGCTCCATAAGCTGTTCCTTCTTTATAAGGAGTTTTTCGGGAGCGGTTATTTTGTCAAATATAATCTGGGAACTCACCCCGGGGATGGGCTCCTCGCGGGCCGGGTAAATATCCAGAAGAATAACCTTGTCCGCTCCCGACAGCGCCTGGGCAAACCCCTGGGCAAAGTCCCTTGTGCGGGTGTAGAGATGGGGCTGGAATACCGCTGTGAGTTTTCTTCCAGGGAAAATATCGCGTATAGACCTTATGGCCGATGCCAACTCCTGGGGGTGATGGGCATAGTCGTCTATATAGGCTACCGAGGGCTCGTTTACGTGAATGTCCAGGCGGCGCACCACTCCCTGAAAGGAAGCTATGCCCTCCTTGATCTTCTCTGCGTCAAGGCCGTGGCAGAGGCAAATGGCCGCAGCGGCTACGCTGTTCTCTGCATTGAAGCGGCCCGGAGTACCTACCTTGACGTTGGCAATTACTCCGCCGTTCCACACAAGGTTATAGATGTAATGTCCTGTATTGTCTATTCTTATGTCAGAGGCGTGGAAGTCTGCGCTGGGGCTCTCAAGGCTGTAAGTGAGAATTTTTGCCTTGATATGGCTCCCGTCTATGGGCAATCCTTCTTTAATGATTACGCTCCCGCTTACCAGGGCCGCAAAGTCCCGGAAGGCCTGTTGGTAAGAATCAAGGTCTCCGTAGATATCAAGATGGTCCGGGTCCATTGCGGTTATTACCGCTACCGAGGGCCTTAGCTGAAGGAAGGAACGGTCGAACTCGTCTGCCTCTACAACAACAACGGGGCGCTGCCCCACCAGGAGGTTAGAGTTATAGTTCTTGGAAATTCCCCCAAGGAAGGCGCTGCATCCCAGACCGGATGCCTCTATAATATGTGCGGTAAGGGTAGATGTGGAAGTCTTTCCGTGGGTGCCGGCGATTGCCAGACATTCCTGCCCTCGGGTAATCTCCCCAAGAATGGCAGACCTCTTTATTACCTTGTATCCGTTGTCCGTTACATAGCGGAGCTCTCCCATATCGTGGGGAATGGCAGGCGTATAAACCACCAGGGTGTGTTCTTTATCTGCCGGCACATAGGATTCGTCGTCGGTATAGTGAACGTCTATGCCTTCTTCTTCAAGGGCGCGGGTAAGGTCCGACGGAGTTTTGTCGTAGCCGCTCACCTTGAGCCCCTTGCGCTTGTAATAGCGGGCTATGGCGCTCATTCCTATGCCGCCTATACCTATGAAATATACTTCTTTCCAGTCCATTACCTGTCCAATACTTTATATATCTGATCCACTATGGCTTTTCCTGCGTCTCTGAGAGCCAGGGCCGATATGTTCCTTTCCAGCGTCTGTATAGCCTGATCGTCCTTGATAAGGGCCAGGGCCTGGGGCAAGAGTTTTTCTTTGGCCACATCGTCCTTTACCAGAACGGCGGCATCTTTGTTTACAAGGGCCATTGCGTTATGGGTCTGATGGTCCTCGGCCACATTGGGCGATGGTACAAAGATGGCTGCCTTGCCTGCGGCGCAAAGCTCCGATACCGTGCTGGCCCCAGAACGGGAAATGACAACATCGGCCACGGCATAGGCCAGATCCATCCTGCCTATGAAATCTGTGTAATGTATTTTGTCAAGGTTCATGCCCTTTGCTTCCATCTCTTTCATAAAGGCATCAACCCCGCTTTTATAGTATTTGCCACACTGCCACAGGATCTCCGTGTTTTCTCCTCCGGGGCAGCCGTCCTCTATCCATTTGCGCATTGCGTTGTTCAGTGTTCCGCTGCCCAGACTGCCTCCCACTATGAAGATGTGATCCATCCCAGGGTTTAATTTATAAAAGTCTATGCCTTCCTGAACCATTTCTACTGTGGCCGGAACTATGTCGCTGCGGATGGGGTTGCCGGTCATCACTATCTTGTCCTTGGGGAAGAAGCGCTCCATTCCTTCATAGGCTACGCAGATACAGTCTGCCTTGCTTCCCAGAAGCTTATTTGTAAGCCCGGCAAAGCCGTTCTGCTCCTGGAGCAGGGTAGGGATTCCCATCTTCTGGGCGGCCTTAAGAAGGGGGCCGCTTGCATAGCCTCCTACGCCAACTGCAATCTGGGGCTTGAACTCCCTCAGGACCTTCTTGGCCTTGCGGGAACTTGCAAGCAGTTTAAAGGGCACCTTGAGGTCGTTAATTATGTTCTTAAGGGTAAACCTTCTCTGCAGACCCACTATGGGAAGACCTGTAATCTCGTAGCCGGCTGCGGGGACTTTCTCCATTTCCATCTTCCCCTCTGCGCCTACAAACAGTATTTCTGTGTCCGGGTTAGCCTCCTTTAGGGAATTGGCAATGGAGATGGCCGGGAAGATGTGTCCTCCTGTGCCGCCTCCGCTTATTATTACTCTTAATTTCCTGTATTCCATAATTACATACTTTCCAGTTGGTCCAAATCGCTTAGCGTGTCCTTTACGCTGTCTCCGGAAGAGGGCACGATGGGCGCGGCCTCTCTTTCTTCCTTGTCCATCCTCTTTTTTATCATCCTGGATATGGCCAGAATAATACCGAAGGCCATACAGAAGGCCAGGAACGAGGCGGCTCCGTGACTTATAAGGGGCAGAGTCTGCCCGGTAAGCGGGCCTATGTCTACATTAATTAGCATATGCATCAGAGCCTGTCCGGAAATCATGGCCACAAGTCCTGCAATTGCCGTTTTTGTAAAGGCGTTGGTAGAATTTCTTACCAGAATGGAGCCCCTTGCCAGCAGTCCTCCGTACAAGATTATTATAATGATGGCGCCCAGAATTCCGTACTCTTCTACAATGAAGCTGAACATAAAGTCCTCGAACATAATGGGCACTATATATCTTTGGGTGCTTCCGCCGGGGCCTTTACCAAAGAGGCCGCCCTGGCTTATGGCTACTTTGGCGCTGAGCGGCTGTTTGTACTTGTCCAGCTGCTCCTTTAGCTCTTTTTTGTCGTATCTTACAGACTCCAGCACTTCCTCCGGGTTTTCGCTGGCCATAAGGACTCTGGTAGGCACGGTCTCTAGCCTCTCGAATACTTTTTTGCCGGCTATCTGGCCAATGGCTCCTACAAGCACAAGGCCGCAGATCATTACACCAAGATATCCCAGGATTTTCCTGAAAGTCACTCCTCCTATGAAGACTGTCACCAGCATGATAAGGGTTATGAAAAGGGTGCTGGATACTCCTCCCTTCAAGGTTAGCCCGGTTACCGTAAGCATCGGTATAAATACATATAAATACAGCCTGGCTACCGGTTTTTCCATAAATTTTACTCCGGCTGCAACCAGCGCATCGGCCAGACGGAGCTTGTTCTCCCTCCAGGCTTGTACGGCCCAGGCCAGGTACATTATCATAAGTACCTTGGTAAACTCGAACACGTGAAGCTGGAGGTGGAATACTTCCAGAATTCTTACGGCCCTGTTTATTTCCAGGGCCCTCACAATGGGGGTGTTAATCCTTATGGCAAGCATCCCAAGCATTGCAAAAGAGAAGAAGAAGCCCAGCTTTGAGAAGAACCGCAGCACTCCAATCTTCTTTACAAAGGTGTAGAAGAAGAGGACGATGCCAAGACCTATGCCGGAAACAATTACGTGCTTGGTTATGATTTTACTTCTTGTGGTATCATCCATAAGCGCGAGAAGGGGAGTGGACGACGATATGCACACAAGAGCAATCATGATGAGCATAAGCAAGATAATCCAGATTACCTTGTCGCCTTCTATCCTGTCTATTAGGCCGAATATTCCTTTTTTGCCGTTCTCGCTCATAAGTCTAAAGGTTTCTTACTGCTTCCTTGAATTTGTCTCCGCGGTCTTCGTAGTTCTTGAAGAGGTCGAAGCTTGCGCAGCAGGGGCTCAGCACCACCACGTCTCCGTCGGTAGCAAAACCGCTGGCAAGGCGTACTGCCTCTTCTGCAGAGCCGGCATCTACTATTTTGTCTCCAAGTATGTCCCCGAAGGAGTCGTGCAACTTTGCGTTATCTACTCCAAGGCATACGAGAGCCTTTACTTTGTCGCGTACAAGGTCTTCAAGAACGCTGTAGTCGTTACCCTTGTCGGTGCCTCCGGCTATCCATACCACGGGGCTCTTCTGGCATTCCAGGGCGTACCAGGCAGAATCTACGTTAGTGGCCTTGGAGTCGTTTATGTAAAGCACTCCCTTTACGCTGAGCACGGGCTCAAGGCGGTGCTCTATGGGCTGAAAGGTCTCCAGGGAGTTGCGTATAATCTTGTTGTCAATGCCCGATGCCTTGGCTGCCAGCGCAGCGGCCATTGAGTTGTAGATGTTGTGTTTGCCTCCAAGGGCCAGCTGCTCCAGGTAGAGCTCGCACTCGTCCTTTTGGTAGCGCACAACCATCTTGTCTTCCTTGATGAAGGCTCCCTGCTCCAGCTGCACACCTTCTTTCTGGGTGAAGGGCAACATCTTGGCCTGGGTTACTATCTGGGAAAGATGGCCCACGGTAATGGCGTCATCGGAATCAAAGATAAAACAGTCTTCGCTGCTAAGGTTCTTGATAATCCTGAATTTGGAACGCACGTAGTTTTCCATCTTGTAGTCGTAACGGTCAAGATGGTCGGGGGTGATATTGGTTATGATAGCAATGTCCGGGTGGAAGTCCTGGCAGTTGTCCAGCTGGAAGCTGCTTATCTCCAGAACGTAGTAGTCGTGCTTTTCGGTGGCTACCTGATAGGCGTAACTTGCACCTATGTTGCCTCCCAGACCCACGTTAAGGCCGGCCTGCTTAAGAAGGTAGTAAATAAGGGAGGTGGTAGTTGTCTTGCCGTTACTTCCGGTGATGCAGATTTTCTTGGCACTATCGTACCGTCCTGCAAATTCTATCTCCGATATAATGTTAATTCCTTTTTCTTCAAGGAGCTTTACCATGGGGGCGCTGGAGGGTATGCCAGGGCTCTTAACAACCTCGTCGGCGTTGAGGATAAGCTCCTCTGTATGACCACCTTGCTCAAAGGGGATATCCCACTTCCTAAGCATCTCCAGGTATTTGTCCGCTATCTTGCCATTGTCCGACAAAAACACATCAAAGCCTTTGACTTTTCCAAGCACTGCGGCTCCTATGCCGCTTTCCGCTCCGCCTAATACAACAAGTCTTGACATCTCTATCTGATTTTTAAAAGTGCCAGGGTTGCTACACCCAGTATAATTCCTATAATCCAGAAACGGGTAACTATTTTTGCCTCGGGAATGGCCCTTGCAGGGCTCTGAATCCGGGCTGGAATGCCCTCTTTCTGGAAGTGATGGTGGAGGGGAGCCATCTTGAATATTCTGCGGCCCTCTCCGTATTTCTTTTTAGTGTACTTGAACCAGCCCCTCTGCATAATTACCGACAAGCTTTCTACCAGGAAGATTCCGCAGAGAAGGGGAAGGAGAAGTTCCTTTCTTATAAGGACTGCGCAGACTCCTATGATTCCGCCAATGGTAAGGCTGCCGGTGTCGCCCATAAATACCTGGGCTGGGTAGGAGTTGTACCACAGGAAGCCTACAAGCGCCCCCACGAAGGCAGACATAAATACCGCTACTTCTCCCGAGCCGGGTATGTACATTATATTAAGGTAACTGGAGTCTATAAGGTTGCCGCTGAGCCAGGCCAGGATACCCAGCACGACTCCCACTATGGTGGATGTTCCGGCAGCCAGGCCGTCCATTCCGTCCGTGAGATTGGTGCCGTTAGAGCAGGCGGTTATTACCACGACAATCATCAGTACATAAATAAGCCATTTAAAGTACCAGTTCCAAGCTCCTCTGAAGGGGGTGAGGTCCCTGTAGTCAAACTCGTGGCTGCTTACAAACGGTATGGTGGTCTTGGTGCTCTTGACCATATTCACGTTTTCTGTATTGTCCGTAGATACTACCCTGTCCTTTAACTTAAGGGTATTGGCAGAAAGTACCTGGCCCTCCGTCACTGTCTTGCCGGCAACTTCCGTATGCCTGTCCGGGACGGCCTTTTCCCTTACCACTATCTTGTCGCTCTGCCATACGGTAATGCCTATTACAAGGCCCAGGGCTATCTGGAGCGCTAATTTTGTTTTGGCGCTCATTCCGTCCTTGTTGTGTTTGAACACTTTTATGTAGTCATCCCTTAGGCCGATGGCGCCGCACCATACTGTAGTGAGTATGAGCAGAATGGCGTATATGTTTGTAAGATCGCAGATAAGGAGGGCGGTGCCCAGCACGGCCACTATAATGATGATGCCTCCCATGGTGGGCGTGCCTTTCTTGCTAAGCTGTCCCTCCAGGCCAAGGTCGCGGATGGTCTCTCCTATTTGCTTCCTCTGCAGGGCGCGGATTATTTTCTTGCCTGCAAACAAGGCAATCATCATGGAGAGAACTGCGGCTATAATAGCCCTGAAGGACAGGTAGGTTATAAGGCCCTGTCCGGGGATGTCGTAATCTTTCAGTGCTTCAAATAAGTGGTATATCATATGGCTTCAAATACTTCTTTTACGATTTCTCTTTCGTCAAAATGACGGGTCTCGCTTCCTATTATCTGATAGGTCTCGTGCCCCTTGCCGGCAAGCAGGATCCCGGAGCCTTGAGGGGCAGTGAGTATGGCCGTGCGTATTGCTTCCCTGCGGTCTGGGATGGATATTGCCTTTGCCAGGCCCTTGGCGCTGAAGCCGGCCTTTATTTCTTCTATTATGTCTTCTGTCTTTTCTGTGCGGCTGTTGTCGCTGGTAACAATGATGCGGTCGCTGTACTTCTCTGCAATGGCTGCCATCTGGGGGCGCTTGGTGCGGTCGCGGTCTCCTCCGCAGCCGAATACCGTAGTGATATATGCTCCAGGGGCTGCTTCCTTGAGAGTGTCAAGTATGTTCTCCAGAGCGTCCGGCGTGTGCGCATAGTCTATTATTACGCTTAGATTACGGGGGCCTTTAAGGGTTTCCAGGCGGCCCTTCGCAGAGCTAAGCTTGCTAATTCCCACAAGCGCTTCTTCTTTGTCTGTGCCAAGTTCTACGGCGGTAGTGTAAATTGCCAGCAGATTATATGCGTTGTGGCGGCCAATTATCGGAGTCCAGACTTCCTGGCCGTCTATTTTAAGAAGCATTCCGTCCAGCCCCTGTTCCATTATGCGGCAGGTGTGGTCTGCCATTGTGGAAAGGGCGTAGGTCACAACCCTGGCGGCCGTGTTCTGTACCATCACACGCCCGTTTTTATCATCCGTGTTGATGATGGCCGTGGCTTTGGCCCCAAGGCTGTCAAAGAAAAGTTTCTTGCAGCGCAGATACTCGGCGAAGGTCTTGTGGTAGTCAAGATGATCGTGGGTGAGATTGGAGAATATGCCGCAGTCAAAGTCAAGGGCGGCAACCCTTTGCTGCTCCATTCCTATAGAGCTCACCTCCATAAAGCAGTATTCGCATCCCTCCTCTACCATACGGGCCATAAGGCGGTTGATGGTAAGGGGGTCGGATGTGGTATTAGTGGTTTCGCTCTCTTCGCGGCCCACATAATTTGCAATGGTAGAGAGAAGCCCGCAGTTATATCCCAGGCTCATAAACAGATTGTAAAGCAGGGTAACCGTGGTGGTCTTTCCGTTTGTGCCGGTAATTCCTACCAGTTTAAGTTTGCGGGAGGGATGGTCGTAATAATTGTCGGCCACCTGTGCCAGCGCCCATCTGGAATCCTCCACGCAAACGGCCGCCTCTACCTTGCCAAGCGCCTCTTTTGTCTCCTGGCTCAATTCTGCAGAGGACTCGTAAACCACGGCCCTCGCCCCGGCTGCCACAGCCTTGGCTATATAATTGTGGCCATCGCTCTGGTACCCTTTTACGGCCAAAAACAGGCTCCCTTCCGTAACCTTACGGGAGTCAGGGGTAACGGCCGTAATCTGTGACAGTTCGTTCCCCGTCACGGATACAACTCTGCAATTGTTTACAATATCTCTAAGTATCATTTAAGTTCCAGTTCTATGGTTCTTCCTTTTTCCAATTTGCTTCCTGCCGGCGGAGCCTGGCTGCTAACGTGCCCTGTTCCGTGCCAGATGCAGGTATAACCGGCGTTTTCTATCCGGAACACGGCGTCGTTAAGCCCTAGACCGCGTACGTCCGGGGCGCATCCTTCCTGGGTTTCGGGCAGCGCGGGTGCCGACATATCCGGCATTGTCCCTGTCTTCTCCATAATCTCTCCGTTCTCGGAGTCGAAGTAATACATCTTATATATAAGGTCCCTTATTGCCCAGGCCGGGTTCTGTGAGCCGTAAACGGCCGTGCTCTTTGGCATAGGGTCCGTGCACATAGTGCAGATTGCACTGTATTTTGGCTTATCCGCCGGGAAGAAGCATACAAAGGTGGCCCTGTACGGGGTCCTGCCCTGTGCGTCTGTCCACGCGTCAATCTTCCCTTTTGTGTATTCCTGGGGCAGCACCATTCTGGCCGTTCCGGTTTTTCCGGCCACAGGTACCGGCACCGATCCCATCGTCCTGTGTCCGGTTCCGTGCGGATTGGTAACGACTCCCCTTAGTGCGTCTTTAAGTATGTCCGATGTCTTCTTAGAGCAAATACTTGCGTTAAGCTCTCGTTTCCCTTTCTTTATTACAACCTCGTTTCCGTCTTCAAGGCTTTCTACAAGGTAAGGGGCCATCATTTTTCCGTCGTTGGCAATGGCGTTGTAGAAGGTAAGTATATGAAGCGGAGTCTCCCTTACCTCGTAGCCTATGGCCATCTGGGGCAGAGAGGTCTTATACCAGTGCTCTTTGTCTTCCGGAGTGGGGATAAAAGGAGTGGTAAAGCCGTTAATGTCAAATTCCAGGGCTTCGTCGCCCAGCTTATACTGATAGAGTTTTCCTATCATGTTTTTGGGCTTGTCCTTGTAATATTTAAGGGCAAGATATCGGAATGCGTAGTTAGAAGAAATCTCCAGGCAATGTCTTATGGTTATGGAGTCTTTGCCCGTTCTTCTCATATAGCTGGTGATGTAGTTGTCCGGAGTGCTGAATTCCGGGAGTCTGCCGCCGTTGCAGGGGATGCGATCGTCGATTCTTACCTTTCCGTCTTCCAGCAGGGTCATAAGCGTGGTTGTCTTGAATACCGATCCGGGCTCCCTGGCATCGTTTATGGCCATATTGTAGCTCTCGTAATACTTCTTGCTCTTATTGTCCCTTATAAGGTTGGACATTGCCCTTATGGCTCCGGTCTCTACTTCCATAACCACCAGGCAGCCCTCATAGATTAGCGGATTAAGTACCATATTTGCCCTAAGGGCGCTGTCTGCCATATCCTGAAGGTCTATGTCCAGGGTGGTTCTAAGGTTAAGACCGTTCTTTGCGGGAGACCAGGTGCTGTCGTAATCCTGAATCATCTCGTGGAGGTCTATTTCTTTCATCCAGCGATAACCGTCTTCTCCGTGGAGATAGTGGTCGTACTTTCCCTCAAGGCCTACGTGCGAGTTCTTCTCGTAGTTGTTATTTACTTTGCCTATTGTTTTTCTGGCAAGGCTTCCGTAGGGGTACTGTCTTATGTCCAGGGTGTCGAATCTTATGCCTCCCTTGTATGGCGATTCCCCGATGAAAGGGAGTTTCTTAAGTTCGTTAAGCGTGCTGTGACTAATTTTGCGCCCCAGTTTAAGATATTTTACGCCGGATGTCCTGGCAGAAATGATGCTTTTGTAGTATTGGTCTCCGCTTTTGTCTTTAAAATGCATTGCCAGCCCGTCGGCCATAATCCTGGCCTTTGCTCTCCAATTCTCTTCTCCCTCTTTGCCTCTTCTCTGCTTTGCGGTGTCTTTGCTGGCCTTCAGGTCGTCAAACGACTCCTTGAGAACGGTGGGGTCCATGTATATCTGATACTCCGGAAGCGACATCGCCAGAATCCTGCCGTCGTGGGAGAGGATTGAGCCTCGGCGCGGGCGTATACTTTCCCGGTGACTGGAGGCCTTAAGGTGCTTCTTAAGCCATGGTTTGGGCTCGTAGCTTTGCAGGGAGATAAGCTTTACTATGATTATCACGGCAAAGACAAGGTATCCAAGGTAAACCGCGTAAGACGATCTCCTTATCCTTTTGCTTATGTTGTCTTCCTGTCTTGGCATTGCTTGACTCTGTCTATCTGGCTATTCGGTTTGCTGGTTTTGTGGGCACGGAAACCTGGGAGCCTTGTTTTTTAAGTAATTCTTCTACTGTGCGAAGCCTGCTGAGTTCTACCAGCTGAACGGTTTTGTCTGCGTTGTAAATCTTAAGGTCTTCGAGTGCTTTCTTGCTGTATTCTACCTTGGCCAGGGAACTCTCTACCAGGATGCTCCAGATGATAATTATCCAGAAAATGAAGAAAGTATAGGCTATGTGAATAAAGTATTTATCCACACGCATCCTAAGCATCAGTTCGCCTTTGAATATGGCGAATAAGAAGTTTTTAAGTGCTGCAAGTACTCTTTTCATATTCTTTCTGCCGTGCGTAGTTTTGCGCTTCTTGCCCTGGTGTTCCCGCTAATCTCTTCTTCGCTTGGCACCAGGGGTTTGCGGTCCAGGGCGCGGAAAGGGGTAACCATCAGTCCGTAAACATCCTTGTCCTGCCGGCCTTCAACGTTGCCGGTCTTTATAAAATTCTTCACCATCCTGTCTTCCAGGGAGTGATAGGTAATTATCGCCAGGCGTCCTCCGGGTTTTACAACGTAGGGGAGGGCCTCCAGGAATTTCTCCAGAGAGCGCATCTCCTGGTTTACCTCTATCCTGAGGGCCTGATAGACTTTAGCCAGGAACTTGTGCTCGGCGGCCTTGGGAAGAGCAGGTGCAAGGGCCTTGTCAAGGTCTCCAGTGGTGACGATGGGGCCCCTCCCTCTTGCCTGTACCAGCAGGGAGGCAATGCGGCCGCTCTTTTCTACCTCTCCGTAGATTCTCAGGAGTTTTTCCAGTTCTGCCGCATCGTAAGTGTTTACTACATCTGCTGCGCTAAGCGGGGCCTGGTCGTTCATCCTCATGTCCAGCGGCGCGTCGTATCTGAAGGAGAAGCCTCTTTCCGGCGTGTCAAACTGGTGGGACGATACTCCCAAGTCTGCCAGAACTCCGTCTGCGAGGGCGGGGATGCCCTTTTCCTTGCTCAGCAGCTGCATGTAGTTCTGCACAAAGCGGAAGTTGTTATGCACCAGAATCAGCCGCTTGTCGCCGGTGGCGTTCTGCAGTGCATCTTTGTCACGATCGAAGGCGATGACCCTGCCTTTTGAAGTTAAGCGTGAAAGTATCTCGGCGGTGTGACCACCGCCTCCGAATGTGGCGTCAATGTATATTCCGTCGGGGTTTTTTACCAGAGAACCGATACTCTCCTTTAGAAGTACTGGTGTGTGATATTCGCTCATTCCAAACCCTCCCCGTTAAATTGTCCTGGACAATTCTTGGGCAAGTGCTTGGTATTGGTCTGTTGGCATTTCCTTCTCTCTGTAGGTAGCTGCATCCCAGATTTCAATCTTGAAGCCTTTGCCTGCGAATATCACATCTTTGGTAAGACCTGTCATTTCTTTCAAGTTTCCGGGAATAGATATGCGGCCAAGCTTCGGGTCAGGAACCACAATTGCGCTGTCCTGCATATACTTTCTCCAGAAGTTGGCGTGAGATGGATTAAAGAAATTGAGCCTGTTTTTTGTTTCTTCTGCCTGGCGCTGCCACTGCTCAAAAGTGTACATCTCCAGACAGTCTTGATAAATGTCTTTATGTAGGACGAACTTCATTTCCACACCTTCCGGCACAAGTGCCTTAAGTCCAGCGGGGAAGACTACTCTTCCCTTGTCGTCCAGCTTGGCTGAAAAATCGCCTATGAATGTGGATACGTTCATCTTTTCTTATTTTCCTTTCACGCTTAGCTGCAAAGATAAGAAAAGTTTTCCACTTTCTTCCACTTTCTTCCACTTTTTCTAAAAAATCTTTTATTTCCCCTCCCAAACCCGCCATTCCGCCCCACAGCCATTGCGGACTGTGGGACGGTCCTTGTGTGCAACGCCCCGGACTTTCGTATGCAGGACCCCTCTCCTTCTAATTTTGAAACCGATAGGCCCCCGACCTATCGCGTGAAAAACCTCTCTCCCTGTCTAGTTGTCGCTCGTGGTGGCCGTGAGGTGTAAGTGGCCATAAATGAGACATTAACGAAAAGTCCTACCCCCAGGGTAAGGGGGTAGGACTTTCTATAAAGCGCTGCTATACAGCCATTTCCTACTCACGGCCAAACTAGAGCTGAACTACCAAAAGGTCCGTTTTGCTCCAAAAAAGCAACAATGTCTTTTACCAAAATAATAGTTGAAGAATTCTTTATTTACACTTGGCATAACGGATTTTTTAGCGAACTTTGAAATTAGAACTTCGATGACATCAATAGCAGCAGCGGAATAGTAGGAAGATATTTTAACCATTTGTCTGAAAATGCTTCAGGCAATTATTATAGAACCTGCTATGAGAAAAAAACACTTTTACCGCTTCGTGCACGTATATCAGCGAAGTTATGACAAAGGAATCATTTTCTATGATGACCTGGATCGTCTTCTTTTTTACACGGTAATTTCCAGGGTCGCCACCACAATAGACGTTAAAATTCTGGCCCTCTGTCTAATGCCGGATCACATCCACTTGTTAGTCAATTTCAACAGCGAAAAAGAAGTGATTCGCTTTGTTCAAGGATACTCTTCTCTATTTGCCAAGGAATATAACTCATCTATTGGAAGGCACGGTCCCTTATTCGAGCCTTGCTTCGGCCGTGCAGAGAAAATTAGCGATAAAAAGATAAGAACCTGCTTATCATATATTTATAACAATCCCGTGGAGAAGAAACTATGTGAAAAAGTAGAACTCTCTATATGGAATTTTCTAGCCTATGCCAATAGCCCGCATCCGTTTTCTGAACAACTGGTAATACGAAGAGCCAGTTGGAACATGCGAAAAAACTTAAAAACTTGCCAGGGCATCGCAGCATCTAACAGACATTTATCCATCACGCTTATGAAAAAGATGTTTGAAACCATCGGCCCAAAAGAAAAAAATCAAATGAGGGACTTTATCATTGGTCTATACAATGTTATCTACCACAAAGAGGCCATCTCGTTTTTTGGATCTTTCGGGTCGATGGTGCTGGCATCAAACTCAAATACCGGCAGTGAGTACGACATAAAAGAGCATTTCTTCAAAGGTTGTGATGCCGACTTTAATGTTCTGACGGAGACTCTTATGTCTTATAGTCTGTTTGAGCGGCCCGGCGAGGTGATAACTATGGACACAACAAAAAAAATGATGCTTCTATCACGGCTCCAAAGAGATACTTATATATCACCCTCCCAAATTTGCCGGTTTCTGCACATCGCCCCGTGAGGCGGAAGTTCCTGTAAATGAGCCATTAATGAAAAGTCCTACCCCCAGGGTAAGGGGGCAGGACTTTCTATAAAGCGCTGCTATACAGCTATTTCCTGCTCGCGCCCCCTATTCCGCATAAACCCCTATCTCGGCGATGCGCACGTTGCGGGTGGCGGAGAAGAAGCGAACCCTGACGGCGCTGGCTTCGCGGGCGGGGAAGCGGTTTATGTGCACCTTCTTGCCCTGGGCGGGAAGCTGCTCCGCCCTGGCTACTTCTTTCCAAAGACCGTCACAGAGAAGCTCCACCACGTAACCATCGACCTCACTGTCCTTGGTCTGGGTGATTACCACCGTCCCAACGGTGCTGCCCTTATCCAATTCTACCTGCCACCAGGGCTCATCCACCGTGGGACTTGAAATCCAGGGGGAGGAGAAATTATCGTCATTGGCAAAATCCATAAGGAACATATCGTCCGACCAGGACGAATCGCACCGGCGCCTGATGGCAAGGTTGATACCGGTAATGGGCGGATCGGCCACGGGCACATCTGCTATATGGCCGGTGTTTTTCCAGATTTGGCCAATCCGGCTCATTGCCTTGGCTGCATTGTCATCTATGAGGCCGTCGCGGTTGGGGGCCACATTCAATATATAGGTACAGTAGGCGTTGTTGAACGGGACGATGTTTTCCCTGACGATAGTTTCTACGTCCTTTAGCTCGTCCTGCGGGAACGATTCTTTCCAGAATCAGGTGCGCTGGAGGGGATAGCAGGACATGGCGGGCAGAGTGTTGATATCGGCCGATATCTTTTGCCCGGCCCCTTGCTCGTAACTGCTTATGTCAGAGTAGAACAGAGCCTCCTTGGGGTACTTGCTGCCGTTCAGGTCCATTACAAGGCAGTTTGGCTGAAGGTCTTTGATAAAGTTGTAAATCTCCGGGAAGGATACATCGGCATAGGAAATGCGGCCCCACGGGGCGTCCCAGCCGTCGAACATAATGGCGTTTACCGGCCCGTAGGCGGTTAGCAGTTCCCTTAACTGCGCCTTGATGAATTCTGTTTTTTCCGGAGTAAAGGGTATTGTTGGCCTTATTCTGTGATGAGTGTCCAGGATGGAAAAATGATACATCACCTGCATCCCAGCTTCCTGCAACGCTGTAGTAAGTTCCTTGAGTACGTCACGGCCAAGAGGGGTGTTCATTATGCTGTAATCCGTAGTGGCCGTATTCCACATACAGAACCCCGCGTGGTGCTTTACGCTCACGCAGATAAATTTGCATCCGGCGCTTTGGGCCACCTTTACCCATTGACGGGTATCAAGCCGTGAGGGATTAAAAACGCTGGGGCTAAGGTCAGGATCGGTCCAGTCCGCCTCCTGAAACGTGGGAAGGCCAAAGTGCACGAACATTCCAAAACGCAGGTCTACAAACTCCTGTTGCAACTGGTGAAGGCTTTTCTGCTGGGCACGGGCCGTAACAGAAAGGGCCGCCAGGCAAAATATGACAATAAAAACTCTTTTCATCGGCTCAAAACTTTCTTTTGATTGTTTTAAATCTTAATATGTCCGGTACGAATCATTCCGTCTAGCATTAACTCCGGAATAATGTACCTTATGGCTTCTATGACGGCATTTAACTTTAATTCGTGTATATAGTCTTTGCGTATAACAAGGGAAATGGTTCTTCTGGGTACCGGGTCTGTTATTGGACGCAAGCTGTTTTTCCCCACGGAGGAGATAAGATCACTATGGGTCTCCGGGATAATGGTAAGTCCGCCATTATCGTTTACAACATGAATCAGAATGCCCACGCGGCCCCCTTCGAAAAATCGTTCATAACTAAAATGACTACCTCTCATTTCTATCGGTGACAATTGCCTTAACCCATCGCGAATAATCCATAGCTTCTGGCTAAAAATAGCATCTCTCTTAATGCTTTCCTGCTTGTAGGCTGGGTTCTTCGGAGATACATAGGCTAGAAATCGCTCGTGGTAAAGAGGAATTTCCATCAAATCGGCATCATCCACAGGGCCGGCCAGAATACCCATGTCTACCTCGGCCTTTCTTAATTTTGATTTGATGGTATCTGTAAGCATCTCCTCTGTGTTAAGTTCAATGGAAGGATATTTTGTACCGATATACTTGAACATCCCGGGGACAAGCACAGGAGTTACGGTAGAAATAAGTGCAACCCGCAGCGGGCCGGCGAGCATTTCCTTCTCTGATTTAGTCATTTCCGATATCTGCTCTGCATTGTAAAGCACAACCTTTGCCTGGTCTATAACCTTGCGCCCCACCTCCGTGGCAGCCACCGGATGCGAGTCACGGTCGAATATCTGAACATCCAACTCCTCCTCCAATTTTTTAACCATCAGACTCAGAGTTGATTGAGTTAGTTCACAGGCCTCGGCCGCCTTACCAAAATGTTTGTAGGTGTCGATAGCCACAATGTATCGCAGTTGTTGTAGGGTCATCGCCTTTGTTAATTGATTTTATCAATGCAAATATAAAAATTTTTGTATTGATAAATGGTAATCAGATGGATAAATTTGCCGTAACAAGAAAATACAAATGAACTGGAAGGTAATTACAAGGTACATAGGCATTTCTCTGCTTCTGGTAGCGTCCCTTATGACGCTATCCGGAATCGTGGCCTACTTTACCCCGGGCGACAAAAGCTCTCTTCCTTTGTTCTTCTCTTCCTTTGTTACCGGAATAGTGGGAATCTATCCCTTTATTTTTGTAAGGAAGTCCAGTCACGTTCTAACATTCCGTGAAGGGAACACCATATTGGTGGGAGCCTGGTTTCTGGCCTGTCTTTTTGGAATGCTGCCCTTCCTCTTTTATGGCGGGGAGTTCACTTTTGTCAATGCCTTCTTCGAGAGTGTCTCCGGTTTCACCACCACAGGAGCATCCGTCCTTAACGACATAGAATCCCTTCCCCGAGGTATCCAGTTCTGGCGAATCTCTACCGCCTGGGTAGGGGGCATTGGCATCTTGACCTTATTCTCTATGATAACTGGGAAGGCGGCTAAGTGCGCGCTTTCAAAGGCAGAGATTTCTACCATAGCTCGGGAAACGCTGGGCGGAATGCATAGTAACAGCTTTGCAAACAGAATGATTGTCACCTATATAGTTCTGACGTTTATCACCTTCCTTTCTCTTAAATTTACAGGACTCTGCTGGTTCGATGCTGCAACAAATGCCATGTCTGCCTGTAGCACCTGCGGTTTCTGCACAAAAAACACTAGCATAGCCTTTTATGAAAATCCCGCCGCCGAAGTGATTCTTACCATAGCTATGCTTGCCGCAGCAATCAACTTTGTACTGCTGTTCCTGGCCGTTTTCAAAGGTGGCTTCCGTTGTGTACTAAAATCGGAGACTATAAAAGCGTTCCTGTCTCTGGTGGGCTTGGCCATAGTTATCGTAACCATCGACCTACTCCTCCATGGAGGTTATTCTTCTCTGTGGACAGCTCTTAGGGATTCTTCATTTCAGGTGGCATCCATTTCTACTACAACTGGGTTTGCCACTGCCGATACTGCTTCCTGGCCGCCGCTTAGTATGTCAGTGCTCATTATCTGCTCGCTGGCCTGTGGCTGTTCCGGCTCAACCTCCGGAGGGTTCAAGATTGACAGAGCGATATTGGCCTTCAAGGATATTCATAGAAAAATAACCATCAGGCTAACGCCAAATGCCGTAAGATTTGTAAAAGTCGACGGCCGAATCCGCACCGACGAGCAGGTTGGCGACGCCCTGGGCTTTATTTTTCTATATATGTTGATAGTTCTGTTTTTTGCTGCCGTCAATTGCGCCTTCGGCCAGGATTTCACGACCGGCCTAACAGCATCTATAGCCTGCGTGGGCAACGTAGGCCCCGGCTTTGGCGATGTGGGTTCAATGACTAACTACGCCTCCTTCCCCGAGGTCCTAAAAATAACCTCGATGCTGGAGATGCTCATAGGCCGTCTGGAAATCTTCCCTATCCTCTACCTTCTGCGCCTTAGAACTTAGACAGGCGGATGCGGATGCCGGCGTTCCAGATGAAGTAGACGTCGTTCATGCCGTCGGTGGGCATAACGCAGCCAAGGCCGCCGTAGAAGGCCACGGGTCCAGCAATGTGGATTTCTGCGTTGGAAGAAATGGAGAGCCCGTTCATTACCTTGGCGTAATCCTCAAAGTAGCGGTTGCTAAGGCCAACCTCAAAATTCCATCCGTTCATCACCCAGAGCTGGCCGGCAACGTACCATCTCTTGGAATCTGTCTTGTAGGCATAGTCCCTTCCGGCAGAGTCGGTCCTGAAGATATTGTGAGAGTTTGCGGCAAAGCCAATTCCGGCCGCGATTCCAAACACAGACGGGGCGCGGTAGGCGAGCCCCAGCCCGAAACCATCGACCCTGGCCCAATAACCAAGGTCAAGGTCAAGTCGATTGGTCCCGCGGTCCCAGTTGGACATAGCCCCGCCCACATAAACGGCGGCAATGGCTACAGCTCCGGCCACGGCGGCATCGTACCGCAACTCATCCATTGGATCGTAATAAGACCCGTAGTGGCTGGATGCAGGCACGGGTACCGGCACGGGAACCACAGCCGGAGAGGAATGAGTTACCGAAACGTCCTTGAATACATACCAGTACTCGTTAGGGACGTGCACATCGTTCTTGATACTCTTGCGCTTAGGCTTGGTGTTTTCTATCCGGTTGCCATAGGCATCAAAGGCCTCAAGATGTGTTATCTTGCCCCGGATTGTGTAGTTATGGCTAAAGGTAAAAGAGCCAAGGTTGGTATTAACCCTCACCGGCTGGGCTATATTGCTCTTAACCTCGAAGTGATTGATATACTCTTTTTTCTGGGCATAGCTCAAGGTCCCGCAAAGAAGCAGGAACACGCATAGGATAAGTTTTTGTTTCATATTAATCGTTCATTGTGACCACCTGCCCCGCGCCTCTGTACAACGTCACAGGTCCGTTAGTTTCTATGGCTAAAACTGTAATTGCGCTGTCAAGGGCCTCCTCAGGAACGGTAATCTCCAGGAGCCCGGGAACATCTGTCCAGGACAGCTTGTTGTAAATCTTCCACGAAGGGGCAATGTCGCTGCCCACGACACGGATATTTTTTATATTGTCCACAAGGCCCTTTACTTCCACGGCCCCGATGGGCTTATAAGGAAGATAGATATAAAGCACATCCGACCCCAGGCCAAGGCTGGTATAAGCGGCCACATGCTCTCCCGGGATTCCGGCCTTCGTCTCATACACGGCCTCCTGATGCTTGGATATCCATCGTCCCAGTTCTTCCAGGACGCGAACCTCCTCTTCGGGGATGGAACCATCCTCCCTTGGCCCGATGTCAAGAAGGAGATTTCCCCCGTTGCTTATACAATCTACAAGATTGCGCAGCACCATCTGAGGGCTTTTGAAGTTTACATCCTTATGCTGGAACCCCCAGCTGTCGTTAATGGTATAGCAAAGCTCCCACCAGCGCTCCCGGGGCTTTGTAACGGGCACCCCAATCTCCGGAGTACCATAGTCTCCGTAGCCCTGTATGCGGGAATTTATTATGACCGATGGGTTCCAGGCCCTTAGCCTGTCGGTGAGCTCCTTTGCCTTCCAGGACTCTGCGCTCTGCTCCCAGTCACCATCGAACCACCATAAATCCGGAGAATAAGCCTGCGAAAGTTCCTGAAGCTGAATATCGTTGAAATCAAGAAACTTCTGCCAGCGCCCTGGCTCCTCTGTGATGTCGTAGCGCGGCGGGCCGTTGCGGTAGATATTGGGATAGTCCGGATGAGACCAGTCTATAAGCGAGTAATAGAGCCCCAGTTTTATGCCACGCTCGCGCACGGCATTGACAAAAGGCGTCAGCACATCCCGGGCGGCAGGAGACATCTTGGCAAGGCTCTTGTCATCCGCCTTTGTGTCCCAGAGGGCCACCCCGTCGTGATGCTTGGAAGTAATGACGGTGTACTTTGCCCCGGAGCGGACAATAAGGTCTGCCCACGCCTGGGGATTATAGCCGGAGGCTGTAAAACGCTCTGCCTGAGCCATATACTTTTCATAGGGCACATAGCCGTTGTGGAAAGACCAGCTCTCGCTAACCCCATCTACGGCATAGATACCCCAGTGGATGAAGATTCCCAGTTTTGCCTGGGCGAACCATTCCATCTTGGCAATCTGGGCCGGATTTTCATTTTGGGCCGATGGTGACGTGGCTCCGCTGCAGGAGAGCAGGAGGGCCAGGGCCGCAAGGCCCGGAATCAAGCGTTTCATTTCCTTTCAATTGTAGCCTCTCTGTCGGGGCCAAGTGAGATAATGCTTATCCTGGCTCCAAGATAATCCTCTACGAACTTAACGTAGCCCATAAAGGCCTTGGGCAGAGCATCCTCGCTGCGGATATCCGCAAGAGAAGTCTTCCAGCCGGGAAAATCTGTATAGACAGGGGTAATCCTGCCGTCGGAGATATCATAGGGATAATCACTCGTCTCCTGACCATCTATAAGATAGGAAGTGCAGGCCCTTATGGTATCAAAGGTATCCAGGCAGTCCGCCTTCATCATAATAAGATCCGTAACTCCGCTAAGAGTAACGGCATACCTGAGGGCCACAAGGTCTATCCAACCGCAGCGGCGCGGCCTTCCGGTAACAGCCCCGAACTCGTGGCCAATCCGGCGCAGGTCCTCTCCCGTCTTGTCAAAAAGCTCGGTAGGGAAGGGACCGCTGCCCACTCTTGTGCAGTAAGCCTTAAAGATACCGTAAACCTTTCCTATGCGTCCCGGTGCCACTCCCAGCCCCGTGCAAACGCCACCGGCCGTGGTGTTGGACGAGGTTACGAACGGATAGGTACCGTAATCTACGTCCAGCATAGAGCCCTGGGCGCCCTCTGCCAGAACAGGCTGCGACTTAAGGACACCATCGACAAAAAACTCACAATCTATAAATTTGAATTCCTTCAGCCTGCCGATTGCCTCAAAGAACTCCGCGTCCTGGTAGTGAGGGTCGCAATCAAAACCAAGATGAGCCAACAGGTCTGTATGCAGGGCCGATAGTTTCTGGAATTTCTCCTTGAACGAGGGCAGCTCCGTGTCTCCCACCCTAAGGCCGTTGCGCCCGGTCTTGTCGCTGTAGCAGGGGCCTATTCCCCTAAGCGTAGAGCCAATCTTGCCCTTGCCGGCAGCCGCCTCGCGGGCAGCGTCCAGAAGACGGTGTGTAGGAAGAATTATGTGAGCCTTGCGGGAAATGACAATTCTCTCCCTTGGGTCTATTCCGGTGCGTTTCTGAAGAGCGTCGCACTCGTCCAGAAAACTGATAGGGTCCAGCACAACCCCGTTACCTATTATGTTAACGGAGCCCTCCCTGAAAATCCCGGAGGGAATGCTGCGGACTACAAAATTCTGCCCCTCGAACTGGAGCGAATGCCCCGCGTTGGGGCCACCCTGGAAGCGGGCAACTACGCCGTACCTTCCGGCAAGAACATCTACTATCTTGCCCTTACCTTCATCCCCCCACTGAAGTCCAAGAACAACATCAACCTTATTTGTCATATAGTACCTGTCGTTAAAGGTTTAGAACGGCAGATCGTCACTTTCCGGAATCGCAGGCTCTGCGGGAGCTGCGGGAGGAACAGGGGCCGGAGTGTGGGCCTGGAAGCCCGCCGGAGCGCCCTGAGGCTGATAAGCGCCGTCGCCTTCTTTATCCTGACGGCGGCCAAGAAGCTGGATGTTATCTGCTACGATTTCTGTTATATATCGCTTCTGGCCCTGCTGGTCTGTCCAGTTGCGGCTGCGCAGATGACCTTCTACATAAAGCTGGGTGCCTTTCTTTACAAAACGCTCGCAAGTGTCTGCAAGGCCCCTCCAGGCAACTATATTGTGCCATTCTGTATTCTCCTGAACGTTGCCCGCCCTGTCGCGGTAACGCTCGGATGTTGCAAGAGTAAAGGTTGCCACCTTGGCATTGGTGCCGGTGGCGGAATTTCCATCAAGGTAACGTACTGTTGGATCCTGACCAACGTTACCGATTAGCATAACTTTGTTAAGTGCCATAATATTCTAGTCAATAAAAATAGTCATTACCTCCAAAGTTAATGACTACAAATCAAAAAACCAACAAAATATTAAGGCAACTCCGGGGAAGTTAGAACGGGGAAGCCGGCAAGGGCCTGACGGGCCAGCCATTGGCTCCCGTCCACGTGGATAACCCCGGCCCTCAGGGCCGTGAGAAGTCTCTCTCCGGCGAAGATAGGATTTTTATAGTTGGCCTCGATTAGAATTTTTGGCCTGTGCGGGCCTATTTTTTCAAAGTCCGATATTTCCAGATTTTCTATTTGGGCCGATGCTGCAAGAATAATTAGGTCGCAGGCCTTGACGGCAGGCTTAAGATCCTGGATGCCGCAAACGGCAAAGCCGTACTCCGGAAGGCTAAGGGCAAAGTCCGCAGCCCGCGACTGGGTCCTGTTTGTAAGGATAACATCGTACCCCAGCTCTGCCGCCGCAACTGCCGCCGCGCGGCCGGCCCCTCCGCAGCCAATCACAAGGGCCTGCGCCCCCTGGCCGGGATAGACACTGTCAAACTGCTGCTTTACAAACTGATGGGCCCGCTTTGTAAGGTCCCTCCCAAAGGTTCCGGAGAACTCCTCTATAATGCCGGGAAACAGAGCCTCGGCCACAGAGAGAACCACCGCGTCAAAATCTGTGTTCGCTCCGAGAATACACCCCTCCTGCTTTACGGCAATGTTTATGGCGCCGGCCTTGAGCGCCGGGCCTGTAAGCATTCCGCGGCCATCGGCCGTAAGCGCCGCAACCTGCATAAAAGCCTTTTCCTTGAAGGGAGAGGTAATGTTTACGCCGGAGTAATCTGTAAGAAACTTTTCCCACAAAGGGTCAAACTCCTCCCCGTCCAGAAGGTCGTAGGGCCATTTGTCGCCATAAGCCTCCTTAAAGAGGGCCGGGCTCTGGGAGTGGGAGATGCCGGAGCCTATAAGACCGAACCTTTTCATTTCTCTGTTCTTTGGCGCAGGGCCTCGAAAAGCAGTATGGCTGCAGAGACCGATACGTTAAGGGAATCCAGCCGCCCAAGCATAGGGATGCGGATGTGGGCGTCGGCGGCTGCGCGCCACTCCTGTGAAAGGCCGGTAGATTCGGTGCCCATAACTATGGCCGTGGGGCCGCTCATCTGTTCTGAGTAGTAGAGCGACGAATCCTGCAGCTGGGCGGTAAGAATCTTTATGCCCTTATTCTTTAGGAAGCTGATAGTTTCCTTTGTCGATGCTACGGCAACGGGCACGGTGAAGACCGCGCCAACCGATGCCCTTATAAGGTTGGGATTATAAAGGTCCGTAAGAGGGTCGCAGATAATTACTGCGCTGGCCGCGGCTGCGTCGGCGCTGCGAAGCACTGCGCCAAGGTTGCCGGGCTTTTCTACGGATTCCAGCACTATTATTATGGGGTTGTCCGGGAGGTTAAGGTTGCCAAGGTCCTGAGGCTTGGAGTATACTTCTGCCATTATGCCTTCCGTGCCTTCACGGTAGGCCACCTTTGAGTACACCTCCGGGGTAACCTGAAAAAGATTTCTCGACTCGCTTCGCTCGCTCGAAATGACATCATTATTTGTCATTTCGATGGAAGCTCCTTTTGTCATTTCGAGAGAAGCCCCTTTTATCATTTCAAGAGAAGCTCCTTTTATCATTTCGAGAGAAGCCCCTTTTGTAATTTCGAGAGAAGCCCCTTTTGTCATTTCGACTGAGGGCCGACAGGCCCGAATGGAGAAATCTCTATCCAGGAAAGAATTTAGAATGGGAGTGTCCTCTGCGGGGGAAAAAATCTCCGGGCACACGAACAAAGTCCTTACGCTGTAGCCGGCCTCTAGACAATGCTCAAGTTCCCGCCGGCCCTCGACTACAAAGAGCCCCTCGCTGCGGCGCAACTTAGACTTTTGCTGCAACGCCAGGAGCTCCTTAATCTTAGGATTCTGCGCAGAACTAATAACCTCCATCGTAGAACAGGACAGGTCTATTTTTCCTGCTGCTTCTCGGACTGCTTATCAGGCTGCTTTTCCGGCCTCATCTGAGGGAAGAAAAGAACATCTTGAATGGTAGTCTGCCCGGTCATAAACATAGTAAGACGGTCGATACCCATTCCAAGTCCCGAGGTAGGAGGCATACCGTATTCCAGGGCGCGTACAAAGTCGTAGTCTATGAACATAGCCTCGTCGTCGCCGCCAGCCTTAAGGCGGGCCTGGTCCTCGAATCTCTCCAGCTGGTCCACGGGGTCGTTAAGCTCAGAGTAGGCATTTGCCAGCTCCTTGCCGCAGACGAAGAGTTCGAACCTCTCCGTTAGCGAAGGATTGGTGCGGTGCCTCTTTGTAAGGGGAGACATCTCTACGGGATAATCAATCACGAAGGTAGGCTGAACGAAGTTCTTCTCGCAGTACTCTCCAAAGATGGCGTCAATCAGCTTGCCAACGCCCATGGAAGGAGTAACCTCTACGTTAAGCTTCTTGCATACGGCCCTGAGCTCGTCTACGCCCATTCCGGCAACATCAACACCGGCATACTCCTTAATGGCGTCCAGGATGCCAATCCTGCGGTAGGGAGCCTTGAAATCAACCTCGTTTCCGGCAATCACAACCTTGGTGGTACCGTTAACGGCAGTAGATACCTTCTCCAGCATCTTCTCTACAAACTCCATCATCCAGATATAATCCTTGTAGGCAACGTAGATTTCCATACAGGTGAACTCCGGATTGTGAGTCTTGTCCATACCCTCGTTGCGGAAGTCCTTGGCAAACTCGTACACTCCCGGGAAGCCGCCTACGATGAGTCTCTTCAGGTAAAGCTCGTTGGCAATTCTCATGTACAGAGGAATATCCAGGGCGTTGTGATGGGTAATGAAGGGACGGGCTGTTGCGCCGCCGGGAATTGCCTGAAGGATAGGGGTTTCCACCTCAAGGCAGCCGGCCTCGTTAAAATACTCGCGCATAGTCTGCACTATCTTGGCCCTCTTTACAAACACATCCTTAACCTGTGGATTCACAATAAGATCCACGTACCTCTGTCGGTAGCGGAGCTCGGGGTCTGTAAAGGCATCATGAACCTTGCCGTCGGCCTCCTTTACGATGGGCAGCACCTTAAGGGATTTGCTAAGCACCGTAAGTTCCTTGGCGTGGATGGAAAGCTGGCCGGTCTGGGTAATGAAGGCAAAGCCCTTGATACCCACGATATCGCCAATGTCCAGAAGTTTCTTGAAGACGGTGTTGTACATTGTCTTGTCTTCTCCGGGGCAGATCTCGTCTCTCTTGACGTAAATCTGAATCCTTCCGGTCTCGTCCTGCAATTCCATAAAGGAAGCGGCGCCCATGATCCTGCGCGACATAATCCTTCCTGCGATGCAGACATCCTGGAGATTCCCTTCCTCCGGTTTGTACTCTTTTTCTATCTGCTGAGCGGTAGCATTGACCGGATAAAGAGGTGCGGGGTACGGCTCTATGCCAAGTTCCCTAAGCTTTGTCATTGATTCTCTTCTAAGAATCTCCTGTTCACTGAGCTGTTGAGTTGCCATTTTAGTTCCATTTTATTAGAATTGCAAATATAGAAAAAATCGGCTATATTTGGAAAATCTTTTCCTTCGAATATGACACCTGTAGAAAGAAAGTGGATTGTTAAGCAGAATTCCGGTCAGGAAGAGACGGTAAGCCGCCTCTCGGCAGAGCTTGGCATAGACCCGGTTCTTTCTTCGCTGCTTGTCCAGCGGGGTGTCACTACCTTCGAGGAGGCCCGCGCCTTCTTCCGCCCGGACCTGTCCTCCCTGCACGACCCCTTCCTTATGAAGGATATGGACAAGGCGGTGGCCAGGCTTCGCAAGGCGGTAAACTCCGGAGAAAAGATTTTGGTTTACGGGGATTATGATGTCGATGGTACCACGGCCGTTGCCCTGGTCTTTTCTTTCCTTAGGCGCCTTACCGCCCGGATAGATTTTTATATTCCGGACAGGTACGACGAGGGTTACGGAGTATCCCGCAAGGGCATTGAGTGGGCCGCCGACAACGGATTCAAACTCATAATCACCCTGGACTGCGGAATCAAGGCAATAGAAAAGGTGGCCTACGCCGCCTCCAAGGGCATAGACGTAATTGTCTGCGACCATCACCTTCCGGAAGACGAACTCCCCGCCGCCGTTGCAGTTCTGGACCCCAAGAGGGAAGACTGCCAGTATCCGTTCGACGACCTCTGCGGTTGCGGAGTGGGCTTCAAGCTGGTTCAGGCCTACGCCCAGACAGAAGGTGTTGACTTCGAGCAGCTTATTCCTCTTCTGGACCTGCTGGCCGTAAGTATCGCTTCTGACCTTGTGTCCGTAAGGGGAGAAAACAGGGTGCTGGCCCATTTTGGTCTAAGGAGGCTTAACGAGCAGCCGCGCAAGGGCCTCCAGGCTATCATCAACCTGTCTAACCTGGAGACAAGCCACGTAACCATCGACGATATCGTATTCAAAATAGGCCCCAGGATAAATGCCGCAGGCAGAATGGAGACCGGCCGCCTGGCCGTAGAGCTTCTTACCGCCACGGAGGATGCCGATGCCGCCCTGATTGCCTCCAAGATAAACGACAATAACAACGAGCGCAAGAGCATAGACCGGGAGATAACCCGCGAGGCCATAGATATGGTAATGAGCGGGAACTGTATTGCATCTGAATACGCCACCATAGTTTACAATCCTTCCTGGAACAAGGGCGTGGTGGGAATCGTGGCCTCCCGTCTTGTAGAGGCCTTCTACAAGCCTACGTTCGTGCTCACCAAGTCTAACGGCTTTATAACCGGCTCTGCCAGAAGCGTAAGGGGCTTTGACCTGTACGACAGCATAGACAAGCAGGCAGACCTTTTAGAGAACTTCGGAGGGCATATTTACGCCGCCGGCCTTACTATGAAGGAAGAGAATCTGGCGGAGTTTGCAAGGCGGATAGAGGAGTACGTGGCGGCCAATATGAACAAGGAGATGTCAACCCCCGTGGTTGAGGTTGATTCTGTCCTGGATTTCTCCCATATTACTCCCAAGTTCTTCAGGATTCTGAAGCAGTTCCAGCCCTTCGGCCCCGGAAACAGCGCTCCTGTCTTCCTTACGGAGAATGTTTACGACGACGGTAACGGGCGCAAGGTGGGTCCCGCTGCCCAGCATCTTAAGCTGGACCTTATCCAGGAGTCGCAGCCTTATCACCAGATTAGCGCCATAGGCTTTAATATGTCGGAGTATTTCGACCATATAAAAGCTGGCAATCCTTTTGATATCTGTTATTCTATCGTAGAGAATTACTATCGCGGAAGTTCCACTATCCAGCTCCGTCTTAAAGACATCCGGGAGCGGGAAGACGTAATTTAGCCACTATTTCCTTAGCAATTTCCAAGGGGGTGCGCCAGGCCGTTTCTACGCTCAGGTGGGCTTTGCTGTAGGCAGGTGCGCGCTGCTGCAGCAGGGCGGCCAGGGATTCCTCCGTGGGGGCGCCAAGCAGGGGGCGCTGTACGCTGCTCTGGGCCTTTATGTTGTCCAGAAGCTCGGCAGGGGTGGCGCAAAGGTAGATGCAGGTGGTGTGTTCCAGGATTAAGGCCTGGTTTCCGGGGCTAAGGATGGTTCCTCCTCCTAAGGAGAGGATTAGGGAACTGGGGAGATTTCTCCACTCGCTTCGCTCGGTCGAAATGACAGACTTGAGGTCGGTCGAAATGACAGACTTGAGGTCGGTCGAAATTACGGACTCCAGCACCGTGGCCTCAAGGGCGCGGAAGGCGGGCTCGCCGCCATCCCGGAAGATTTGCGGGATTGTCTTTCCGGCGGCAGCCTCTACGGCCCTGTCGAGGTCTGCCCAAGAGCAGGAAAGGAGCCTGGACAGCTCCTCTCCTACAAGGCTTTTCCCGCATCCCGGCATTCCGGTAAGGGAAATTATGGGCCTTATCTCCGTCACCTTTTACATATTAAAGAGATTGGGTTCATCCCCAAAGTTGATATCGTCAAGGCTAAGATCTATAACTTCTCCGGCAGAGAACTCCTTGCCTTTTTTGGCAGGTTTTTCTTCCTCTACGGTGGTCTCTACCTCTTCCGGAATATCTGTAATGTCGATAGGTTCATCGGGCTGGTCCGCCTCGTTTCCCGGAACATCCTCCTCCGGCAGAGAGCGGGGCTCCAGCGGCTCTCCAAAGGCAATTGTGGCCACCTCGTAAGAGGTACACTTCTTACCCTTTGCAGAGTAACCCTTCTTGCCTATAAACTCTTCTGCGTCGATATCTTCCGGCTGTCTCTTGGAAGACTTGCCTCCAAAGGTGAGGTTTATTACGGGACGCTCGTCAGAGCTAAGGGCCACAAAGAAACTGCCCTTGCCCTCGGAAATAAAGCTAAGCGGATTATTGTCGCTTACGGGGAAGCTGAACCGCTTGACGTAATAGGCCTTGGCCTCTCCATCCCAGTATAGGGCGGTGAAGGTCTTTTCGGGGTCGTACTTCTCAATGGTAAGTATATCTCCCTGATAGCGGTTGCTAAGGTCGAACGATGTGGTATAGAAGGTTCCGTTGCGGAATACGGCCAGAATCTTGTCCTCGCCCTCGAACTGCCCCAGAAGTATACCGCGCTCGTCCTCGTTAAGGCGCTGAACATCAGTATCGTACCAAATGTTCTTGCCGCTTATGGTAGATACTCCCTTATTCTTAAGGTAGATTCTCTGAATGGCGTTCTTGGTAACCAGGTTACCCCTGCTGCTGCGCCCCTTTATGGCCAGGGTGGAGAAATCGTACTCTATGGAACTCTTCTTAAGTTTGGGCTTTGGTCTGAAGATAACCCTTACGCTCTCTGCTTCTCCGTTGTGGTTTGCAGTGAGCCAAAGTACCTGCGAGCCCGGTGTGCCCTGGGTAATGTCGTAGCCCTTGTCCCTTGTAATGGAAATGATGTTGAATCTCTTGGCGTAATATACAGAAGACTTTCCGTCCCGGTAGATTACATTGTAGATGGTTCTGTCGTCACCCCTGTTGAATACTCCCACATAGAGTAAATCCTTGGCAATGAAGGTCTTGTCTGATATCTTGGTAACCTGATAGGTTCCGTCTTTGCAGATGGTGATGATTTCTGAAAGGTCAGAGCAGTCGCAGATATACTCGCCGCCATCGTCCTTCTTTAATCCATAGCCTACGAAGCCCTCTGCCATATTGGCATAGAGTTTCATATTGTTATTTACAACCTTGGTTGCGGCAATTGTCTCGAAGTTGGTGATTTCTGTCCTGCGGGGGAACAGGTCTCCGTATTTTTTCTTCAGGGACTTGAACCAGTCTATGGTAAAGCGGGTAAGGTTTGCAAGTTTGTCGGAAACATCGGCAATCTGCTCCTCTATACCCTTAATCTTCTCTTCTACAGCCTTTACGTCAAACTTGGAAATCTTGCGCACAGGCTTTTCTACCAGCTTAAGGATGTCGTCCATCACTATCTCTCTCTTAAGAAGGTTCTGGTACTGCTTCATTGCATCGAATACCTCCTTAAGCTGAATCTCCCAGGTCTTCTGGTCCTGCTCCAGCACTTTGTAGATGCGGTTCTCGAAGAAAATCTTCTCCAGCGAGTTGTAATGCCAGTCGTTCTGCAGTTCGTCCAGCTTAATCTGGAGCTGTCTTCCAAGCAGGTCCTTGGTGTGATTGGTACTGTATTCCAGCACGTCGTTCACGCTCAGGAACTGTGGCTTGTTGTCTACGATTACGCAGGCGTTGGGAGCAATCTTCGTTTCACAATCGGTAAAGGCATAGAGGGCGTCTATCGTCTTGTCCGGCGATACGTCATTGGGCAGATGGATTATGATTTCCACCTTGTCCGTTGTCATATCGTCTATCTTCTTGATTTTTATCTTACCCTTGTCCTTTGCCTTGAGTATGGTGTCTATTACAACCTGAGTGGTCTTGCCAAAGGGTATTTCGGTTATGGCGATGGTGTTCTTATCTATCTTCTCTATTCTTGCGCGCACCCTTACCATTCCGCCGCGCCTGCCCTGCATATATTTGGAACACTCTGCAAAGCCGCCGGTGGGGAAGTCAGGATAAATCTCGTAGGGCTCGCCTTTTAGTATGGCGATGGAGGCGTCTATGAGCTCGTTAAAGTTGTGGGGAAGTATCTTTGACTGCATACCCACGGCGATGCCTTCCGTGCCTTGGGCCAGAAGCAGGGGGAATCTTACGGGAAGCTCTGTAGGCTCCTGGTTTCTTCCGTCGTAGGAAGTCATCCACTTGGTAATTTTCCTGTCAAAGACAACTTCCTTTGCAAAAGCGCTAAGGCGGGCCTCTATGTAACGGGGAGCGGCATTGCTGTCGCCTGTCAAAATGTTACCCCAGTTTCCCTGGCAATCCACGGTGAAACCCTTTTGTCCCAGCTGGACCAAGGCTCCAAGTATGGAAGAGTCTCCGTGAGGATGATACTGCATTGCCTGTCCCACGATGTTGGCCACCTTGGTATAACGGCCGTCATCCATCATAAACATTGCGTGAAGTACGCGGCGCTGAACCGGCTTAAGTCCGTCCACGATGTGCGGAACGGCCCTGGCAAGAATTACATAGGAAGAGTAGTCCAGGAACCAGTCCTTGAACATTCCGGACAGCTTGAACTTTGCACTGTCGTCCCCAAGCAGGCGGTTGAACCGCCCCGTGGGCGCCGCCGAATCGTCCAGCAGCTCGTCGGAATCAAAATCGTCCTGCGCTCCGGTCTCTTTAATGTCGTCCCATTCTTCGCTCATAAATCCTCCTTAATCTTCGTATCCGAATCTTCTTAATTCTTTGCGGCTTGTCCTCCAGTCGGTATCGACCTTGACAAACAAACTCAAAAATACCTTTTTCTGGAAGAAGTCTTCCATATCCAGACGGGCCGCCGTGCCCAGCCTCTTCATTGCCTCCCCCTTCTTTCCTATGAGAATGCCCTTCTGGGAGTCTCTCATTACATATATTACTGCGCTTATGTCGTAGCGCTCTGCACCTTCCAGGAACTGCTCCACTACAACCTCGCAGCTGTAAGGAATCTCTTTGTCGTAGAGCAGGAGAAGTTTCTCCCTTATAATTTCAGAGGCAAAAAACCGCAGGTTCCTGTCCGTGAAGGTGTCTTTGTCGTACCAGGGCGGACTAACCGGAAGATGCTCCACGATACTGTCATAGACGTTTTCCAGGTTGAACTTCTCCTTTGCCGACACGGGGAAGATGATTGCCTTGGGCAACTGCTCTTTCCACCACTGCATAAGGCCGGATACTGTCTCCTGGTCGCTGATGTCTATCTTGTTAATTACCAGTATTACCGGGCACTCCAGACGTTGCAGCTTGGCTATGTATTCTGCATTCTTGTCGGCCTTTTCTACTACGTCGGTAACGTAGAGGATAAGGTCTGCATCGCCAATGGCAGTATCGACAAAATTCATCATATTCTGCTGAAGCCGGTACTTTGGCCGCAAAATACCCGGAGTATCGGAATAAACGATTTGGCAGTCCTCGGTGTTCACTATACCCATGATGCGGTGGCGGGTGGTCTGGGCCTTCGCTGTCACGATAGACAGTTTTTCGCCCACCAGAGCATTCATAAGCGTAGATTTTCCTACGTTCGGATTGCCTATTATGTTTACGAATCCGGCTTTGTGCTGCTTGTTGTCCATCTTGGTCTATATGTATGCTCCCATTTTAAGTATGTTGGACTCGTTCTCTGTGAGGAACCTCCATTCTCCGCGCTTGAGGCCCTTCTTGGTAAGGCCGGCGAAGTAAACTCTGTCAAGTCCCTTTACGTCGTAGCCCAGGCTTTCGAATATCCTGCGCACGATGCGGTTCTTGCCGGAATGAATCTCTATGCCAAGTTTTCTGTGGTTCTCTGCGTCTACGTATTCCAGCTCGTCTGCCTGTACCAGGCCGTCCGTAAGTGATACTCCTTCAAGGATCTTCTTGAAATCTTCTTCTTCCAGATTTCTGTCAAGGGTTACCTGATAGATTTTCTTCTTGTCGTACGAAGGGTGGGTAAGCCTTTCTGCAATTTCTCCGTCATTGGTGAACATAAGCACGCCTGTGGTGTTCTTGTCCAGGCGGCCAACGGGGAATACCCTGTTGGGGCAGTTCTTAAGAAGGTCCATTACGGTCTTCTCTGCGTGAGCGTCGCTTGTAGTGGTAACAAATCCCTTGGGCTTATTCATTACTATGTAGACCTTTTCTTCTCCGCGAAGAAGTTCTCCGTTGAACCTAATCTCGTCCTTGTAAACGTTAACTTTTGTGCCAAGCTCGGTTACAACCTCTCCGTTAACGGAAACTACGCCTGCCTGAATCATAACGTCGGCCTCCCTGCGGGAGCAAACGCCGGAGTTGGCAATAAATTTATTAAGGCGCATCTCTTCCTTAATAACAGAGGGCACAGCCTCTACTTTTTCTGTTATGTTGGAAATCAAAGGTTTGCGGTTTACCATTCGGTCTATGCCGCTAAGCTGCGCTTTCTTCTTGGCAAAGGGCTTACGGCCGTAGGGTCTTCCGCCGCCCTGGCTGCGGTCGCCGTAACCACGGCGCTCGCCGTAAGGCTTGCGGTCTCCGTAACTGCGGCGCTCGCCGAAGTTTCTGTTTTCACCATCTGTGCGGCGCTCGCCGTAAGGCTTGCGGTCTCCGTAACTGCGGCGCTCACCGAAGTTTCTGTTTTCACCGTCTGTGCGGCGCTCGCCGTAAGGCTTGCGCTCACCGTAGCTTCTGCGCTCGCCATAGTTGCTGCGGCCTTCGCCGTCTGTGCGGCGTTCGCCATAAGTCTTGCGCTCACCGTAAGGCTTGCGCTCGCCGTAGCTGCGGCGCTCTCCACTACTGTGGCTTCCATAACTCTTTCTTTCTCCGAAGGAAGCTCTGCGGCCCCTTTCTGTGTTGTTTTTCTTAAAATCTTCCATTTTAAAGGCCCTCACGGGCATTTTTTAGTTTGCTTTTAATTTAAAAATATATGTGATGGTACCTTCCTGAGAAACCGGAGCGTCGGCAGAAGCGTTAAATACTGTCTTCATTGCCGCCTTTCTGGCTGCATTATGCAGTTGGGTATTCATCGTTGTTGTTCCGGGGGCTCCGGGCACAGCCTCGGTAACCTTCCCGTATTGGTTTACTTTTACTCTTACAACCACCGTTCCCTCTTCCTGCACGGGGTAGTTGGGTCTGGCCAGGTTGCCGTTTGCTATGGAACGCCCCTTTACTCCGTTGGCAATTCCTTCTACCTTGCCGTAGACCGTATTGCCTTCCGGATGCCCCGGCTTAAGCTTGTCCTCTACCTTAGAGGCCGTCTGCGGCGCCAGCGTATCCTTGTTGGAATTGCTGGCGGTAGGAAAGAGGCTCCTGTTATCTATAGGCTCCTCTCTTGGAGGCTCGTTAATCTCTACGTCCCCGTCCGGGCCAACGGTGCTTTCGGCGGCCTGGTTCTGCCTGGTGCCTTTATTTGGTGCCTGTGAGGCTTGTACCAGTTCGTGATCCCTTGTGCGGTCCGGGTTGCTAACCCTGGGGGTAGAGGTGGCGGCCTTCTGCGGCTTTGGCTTAACTACTTCCTCTTCCTGGGAGAAGTCAATCACAAAACTCTCTTCGGGTGGCGGCGGGTCCAGATAATCAAGGCCCGACGTAAGCAGGAACACGGCCATAAGCGCGTGCACGCCCGTTGCAAGTATCACTCCGCTTGCAACACCCTGTCGCTTATCCTGCCTGTCGCTGTACATAATAAGGGCGCTAAGAGTCCGATGCCTTTATTCCGGCGTAGTTGCCAGAATTACTTTATACTGATTGCGCTTTGCAATGTTCATCATCTTAACAATCTCGCTCACCGGTACGGTCTCGTCAGAGTAGATAGAGAAAGTAGGGTCTTCCTCGCTCTGGAGCAGGAGTACCAGCTCGTCCTCCAGCTGCGCAATGGGAGTTGCCGTAGGATTGCCGTTAAGATGGTAGGTGTACATGTTGTCCTTATGGTGGTCCATAATGGACACGCTTACCGTAGCCTTGGAAGAAATCTGTCCCGTGCTCTTGGGGAGCAAAAGCTTAAGGGCGTTGGGATTTACCAGGGTAGACGTAAGCAGGAAAAAGATCAACAGCAGGAAAACCAGGTCTGTCATTGAAGACATACCGGTTTGCGAGATGACCTTTGTGTTACGCTTGAGTGCCATTGTCTAGTCCTCCGATACGGGCTCGTTAAGTACATCCATAAAATCTATGGTAGCGCTTTCCATTTTGAATACCAGGTCTGATATCTTGGAAGTAAGGTAGTTGTATCCGAAGTGTGCCAGAATACCCAGCACAAGACCGCCCACCGTAGTTACCATAGCTGTGTAGATACCGCTGCTGAGCAGGGAAATATCAACGTTGTTGCTGGCCTGGGCCATATTGAAAAAGGCCTTGATCATTCCAAGAACCGTACCAAGGAATCCAATCATGGGAGCGCCTCCGGAGATGGTTGCAAGTATGGGAAGCCCCTTCTCCAGGCGGGCCACCTCTGCATTACCCACGTTCTCTACGGAGGTATGTATGTCGTTTATGGGACGGCCGATTCTTTCTATGCCCTTCCTTACCATTCTGGCTACGGGGGAGTCGTATTTGTCGCAAAGATTCAGTGCCGATTTAATCTTACCCTCGTGAATGAGCACGCGGATGTCCTTCATAAAGTTGCTGTCTATCTTGCCGGCATTGCGGATCAACCACCATTTCTGACCGAATATGTAGATGGCCAGTATCGATAGTGCCAGAAGAACAAGCATAAGGAAACCGCCTTTTGCGGCCATACTGAAAAGATTGTAGCTCTGTTCGCTAACCGCCACGTCTGCTGCGGTAGTCTGGGTGAGAAGAATTGATATCATTTTTGCAAATTTTTAGTCAAAAACATAATAACTTGCAAAGATAATCAAATTCCCCGAATTTTACGTTTTTTAGCCTGGGTATTCTACTTTGGAAAGGAAAAGAGCGTGGCCAGGAACAGATTCTCCGGCAGAAGAACGGCTGCCGCTTCCAAGCACCTCCTCCATATGTCCTGCCGGATAACGGCCCCTTCCAATGTCCAGAAGGGTTCCCACGATGGCTCGGACCATATTGCGCAGGAAGCGGTTGGCAGATATTGTAAATACAAGATAGTCACCATCGGCCCCGGGATAATCCATAATTCTAACGTGGTCGGGGGTATAGGTCTGCCACTCGGCCCGGTAAACTGTGCAGATGGGGGTCTTGCTGTTCCCGCCGGTCTTTTCAAAACAGGAGAAGTCATGCGTGCCAAGGAGATACTGACAGGCCTTGTTCATGGCCTCTACATCCAGGGGATAGGTGCAGAGATAGGAATAATGCTTTATAAACGGGTCTTTTGTCCTGTGTATAAAATAGTTATAGCGCCTGAGGCTGGCGTCGAACCTGGCGTGGAAATCCTCACTTACTTTTTTTACCTCGTGAATCCTTATGGATGCGGGTAAAATGGCATTTAATTTGTAGCGAAGTTCCTCTTCACAAAGAGGGGCGTAAGTAATAAAGTGAGCCACATAACCTATGGCGTTCACCCCGGTATCGGTTCTACCAGCACCGGTTACCGGGATTTCCTCCCTGAGGACTAATGAGATGGCCTTTTGAAGAACTTCCTGAACAGAAACAGCGTTGGGCTGCATTTGCCAGCCGCTGTAAGAAGAGCCATCGTAGGATAGAGTGACAGAATAACGCATAAGTGATTGCAAAGATAGAAAAAACAAAATAAAATGGATGTCAACATCAAAGAATTGAACGAGCGTATTCAGCAAGAAAGTTCCTTCGTGGATATGCTGTCGTTAGAAATGGGAAAAGTAATCGTAGGCCAGAAATCCCTGGTAGAAAACCTTCTTATAGGCCTGCTGTCCGGCGGTCACATTCTGCTTGAAGGTGTGCCCGGTCTGGCAAAGACTTTGGCAATAAACACTCTGGCCCAGGCCGTGGATGCCAAGTTCAGCAGAATCCAGTTCACCCCGGACCTCTTGCCGGCAGACCTTTCCGGTACAATGATTTACTCCCAGAAGAAAGAAAACTTCGAGGTTCACAAGGGCCCCATCTTTGCCAATTTCGTTCTGGCAGACGAGGTTAACCGTAGCCCTGCAAAGGTCCAGAGCGCCCTTCTTGAGGCAATGCAGGAAAAGCAGGTAACCATAGGCGACCAGACCTTCGCCCTTCCCAAGCCCTTCCTTGTAATGGCCACCCAGAACCCTATAGAGCAGGAGGGAACCTATCCTCTTCCCGAGGCCCAGGTAGACCGTTTCATGCTTAAGGTAATTGTGGGCTACCCCAAGAAAGAAGAGGAGCGTCAGATTATAAGGATGAACAACAGCGGGGAATTCCCTCACGCCAATCCGGTAGTGAAGCCCCAGGACATCATCCGCGCCCAGAGCGTCGTACGCGACGTCTACATGGACGAGAAGATAGAAAAATACATCGTTGACATAGTTTACGCAACCCGTACCCCGGGAGACTACAATCTCTCGCAGATCAAGGACCTCATCTCGTACGGTGCGTCTCCCCGTGCAAGCATATCGCTTTCTCTCGCCGCCAAGGCCTATGCCTTCATAAAGAGAAGAGGCTACGTTATCCCGGAGGACGTAAGAGCCGTTTCTGCAGAAGTTCTAAGGCACCGTATAGGTCTTACCTACGAGGCCGAGGCAGAGAACGTTACTACGGAAAACATCATTTCCGAGGTGCTTAACGCAGTACTTGTTCCTTAACGGAAGGTTTTGATGGAGAAAACCACTACAACCCAGCTGCTTAAGAAGGTCCGCAAGCTTGAGATCAGGACCAAGGCCCTCTCGCACCAGATTTTTGCGGGAGAGTATCATTCGGCCTTCAAGGGCAGAGGTATGGCCTTCAGCGAGGTTAGGGAGTACCAGTGGGGCGATGATGTCCGTAGTATGGACTGGAATGTCACCGCCCGTATGAGTGCTCCGTACGTTAAGATTTTCGAGGAGGAAAGGGAACTTACGGTGATGCTGCTCATAGACATAAGCCGCTCCGGCCTGTTTGGCACCACCACCCGTACAAAGAGGGATATGACGGCGGAAATCGCCGCCGTGCTGGCCTTCAGCGCCATAATAAACAACGATAAGGTGGGAGCCCTGCTTTTTAGCGACAAGGTAGAGAAATTCATACCTCCGGCAAAGGGCCGCAGCCACCTTCTTCATATTATACGCGAGGTTCTTGAATGGGAACCCCGGAGCGACGGTACCAATATTGGCGAGGCCCTGCGCTTTGCTACAGGCGCGCTCAAGAAACGCTGTACGGCCTTTTTGCTTTCCGATATGGTAGATGCCGCCCCGGACGGCAGCCCAAGGTACACGGATGCAATGAAAGTTGCGGCCGGTAGGCACGACCTTTCCGTAATAAGGATTTACGACCCCAGGGAGAGGACCATCCCCTCCGTGGGCATAGTAAATGCCAAGGATGCAGAGACCGGGCATACGGCCATCATCAACACGTCCAGCTCCAGGGTCCGCCGGGAGTATTCCAAATGGTGGCACGCCTCCGTGCGCGCGGCAGACCAGCTAATGCTTAAGCACAAGATAGACTGCGTGGACGTGGCCACGGACCAGGACTATGTGAAGGCCCTAATTTCATTATTCAGGAGCAGGTAGTATGAGAAAAACAATCATATCGGCGCTGGCTTTCCTGGTGGCTCTTCCTGCCTTCGCCCAGGGAGAGGAGACCTTCCTGAGGCAGCTTCAGAAGAGAGATTCGGTGCTAATTGCAGACCAGCTTTCCTACGGGGCGGCTTTTGCCGCACCGGAAGGCACTGTAGTCGCCCTGCCGGAGTACAAGGACAACGTTCTTATGCAGGGGGTAGAGTCAGTATCGGCCTGGACCATCGACACCCTTAAAAATAAGGCCGGCAACCTGGAGATGGAGGCCGCCATCACCATAACATCCTTCGACGAAGGAGAATACCTTCTTCCCGATATCCGCATAGCCCGGCTTCTCCCCGGGGGCGATACGGACACCCTTGTATTCAAGGGCAGTAAGCTAAGCGTAAAGACAATGCCTGTGGATACCGCCACCTTCCAGGTGCACGACATCCGCGGCCAGATAGGATATCCCCTTACTTTTGCCGAGATTCTGCCCTACCTGCTTGCAGTGCTGGCCCTGGTGCTCATGGCCCTGGGAACCTATTACGGAATCAGGTACTTCAGGAACAAGAAGAACGGCGTTCCCGTTGCCCCGGAACCTGCCCATATAGTTGCCCTCCGCAAGCTGGACAAACTTCGCGGCAACAAGTACTGGGTCCCGGAAAAGCAGAAGGCCTATTATTCCGGAATTACCGATACCCTACGCGAATACATTGCTTCCCGTTACCAGTTCGGGGCTATGGAGATGACCACGGCAGAGATTTTCAAGGCCATCAAGGAAACGGAATTCCCCCAGGAATATAAAGAACCGCTGAAGGAACTCTTTGAGACATCGGATTTCGTGAAGTTTGCAAAGATGACAGTGGACGATGATTACAATGCCAAGGCCCTGCCTCTGGCAGTGAGATTTGTTACCGATACTTATCAGGAGGAGATAGAAAACAATGTTCTTTGAGCATCCTAATATACTTTGGCTCCTGGCCGTGCCCCTGCTGCTGGCCGCCCTGTACATCTACAGGCAGGTCTTCCGCAGGGAACCCCATCTTAGGGTATCTACCCTGGAGCCCTGGAGCAAGGGAGGCTTCAGCCTCTGGAGCGTGCTGGTGCACGTGCCCGCAGTGCTGAGGACCCTTGCGCTTTGTCTTCTGGTGATCTGCCTGGCCAGGCCCAGGTCATCATCGGAACTGGAAAAAATAGACACCGAGGGTATAGACATCGTCTTTGCGATGGACGTATCTACAAGTATGCTGGCCAGGGATTTCACCCCTGACAGGATAAGCGCCTCCAAGGACATAGCTATAGAGTTCGTGGGTCAGAGGCCGTCGGACAGGATGGGAATCGTGGTCTTTGCGGGCGAAAGTTATACCCAATGCCCTCTTACCACCGACAGGGCCACCCTCATCAACATGATGAAGGAGATTCAGACCGGCCTTATAGACGACGGAACGGCCATAGGCAACGGATTGGCCACCGCGGTAGCCAGAATCAAGGATTCCGAGGCCAAGAGCCGGGTTGTCATTTTACTGACCGATGGTGTCAATAACATGGGAGAGATTCCTCCCGAGACCGCAGCCGAGATTGCCAAGACCTATGGGGTAAGGGTTTACACCATAGGCGTAGGCGACAACGGAACCGCCCCTTATCCTGTCATGACTCCCTTCGGGATGCAGATGCAGCAGGTGAAGGTAGAGCTGGACGAGCCCCTTCTGCGAAGCATAGCCACAACTACCGGGGGGCGATATTTCAGGGCAACCGACAATACCAAGCTCCAGGAGATTTTCGGAGAGATTAACCAGATGGAGAAGGTTCGCACCACAATAGACAGTTTCCCCGTGTACAAGGAGCTCTTCCCGCGGTATGCCATTGCGGCGCTGCTGCTGCTTCTGCTGGAACTTTTTGTAAAACTGATAATGAGGAGGTTGCCATGATATATTATCTTGCAGATGCCAGATGGCTGTACTTCCTTCTGCTGGTACCCGTCATCCCCATAACCTTTGCCGTGATGCGCCGTCTCAGACGCCGCCGTATCCGCCGTTTGGGCGACGAGGTTCTGGTGGGCGAGCTGATGCCTTCCGTATCTGGAGCCAAGGACTGGGCCAGGGTGATACTTTTCACGATAGGCTTTTTCTTCTTTGTGATAGGTCTGTGCCGTCCTCAGATAGGGGCCAAGTTAAGCGAGCGCAAGAGCCGCGGGGCAGAGGTTATGATTGCCCTGGACGTTTCCAACTCGATGCTGGCCCAGGACTATACCCCCAACCGTCTGGACAGGGCAAAACTGGCTATTTCCAGAATAACGGACCGCCTTAAGGAAGACCGCATAGGCCTTATTATTTTTGCGGGTTCCTCTTTTGTGCAGCTCCCCATAACGGCAGACTACGTATCCGCCAAGATGTTCCTAAGCAACATATCCACGGAGTCGGTTCCCGTTCAGGGTACTGCGATAGGGGATGCCATACTTACCGCAATGCGCAGCTTCAGCCTTGAAAGCGAGAAAAGCCGGGCCATCATTATCATATCCGACGGAGAAAATCACGAGGACGATGCCACGGCGGCAGCCGCCCAGGCCCGCGAGGCTGGAATAACCGTATACACCATAGGAGTGGGTTCCGCCAAGGGCCAGCCCATACCGGTTAAGGGAGGACTGCTCAAGGACTCCGAGGGACAGATAGTCGTGACCAAACTTAACGAGCAGGCCCTCAAGGATGTGGCCAATGCAGGAGGCGGAGCCTATATACACGCCGGAATGGACGAGTTCGGCCTCAATCCCATAGTGGACGACATTAAGGCTATGGAAGAAGAGGAGTTTAACTCCGTGGTCTTTGAAGAGTACGACGAGCAGTACATGTATTTCTTTGCCTTTGCCTTTGTGCTGTTCTCCATTGATTTTATGCTGGGCCGCCGCAAATCCCGTAAAAAGTTGTTTGTATGAGACGTGGTTTGATGATATTTTTGCTTCTGGCAGTCTGCCTGGTGCAGGCTTTCGCCCAGATAGACAGGGCGGAGGTGCGCTCCGGAAACCGCAAGTTCGCAAAAGGTAACTTCCGCGACGCTGCGGTAGAATACATGAGGGCTCTGGACAAGGATTCTACCTCCTTCGCGGCCAATTATAATCTGGCCAGCGTGCACTACAGGCTGGGAGATTACGAGTCTGCCACGGAGGCCCTTGGCCACATAAAGGACTTTGCTCCGGAGAGCGGGCACTGCTCGGACTACTACTTTAATCTTGGCGACGCCGCCATAGCCCGCAAGCAGTGGCAGGAAGCGGTGGATGCCTTTAAGCAGTGTCTTATCGCAGACCCGGGAAATCTGGAGGCAAAAGAGAACTATATCTTCGCCAAGAAGCATCTTGAGAATCAGGACCAAAGCCAGCAGAACCAGAATCAGAATCAGGACAGCCAGGATAATCAAGACCAGAATCAGGATAACCAGGACAATAACCAAAACCAGGATCAAAACCAGAATCAGCAGCCACAGGCCGCTCAGGTGAATGTTTCTCCAGAGCAGGCCCGCCAAATGCTTCAGGCCATGCAGGACAAGGAGAGAAAGACTCAGGAGAAGGTAGAGAAGTCCAAGGCTGCCGTTGGAGTTAAACAAAATGATAAGAATTGGTAACGATATGAGGAAACTATTTTCAGTATTGTTTCTTGTTCTGATTCCGGCCTTCGCCTGGGCTCAGAGCATCAAGGTTCAAGGACAGAAGATTGTATCGCTGGGCGAGCAGTTCAGCCTTTCCTTTGTTATAGACACGGATCAATCGTCCCGTCCTTCAGACTTTAAGTGGAAACCCGGCGACGATTTCCAGGTGGTATGGGGCCCCCAGACGGGAACCTCTACCAGTACGGTAATCCGTGGCGGAAAAACTACAACATCGTCCCAATACTCTTATTCCTATATACTGATTGCCCGCAAGGAGGGTAAGTTCAGTCTTGCTCCGGCCACTGCCACAATGAACGGCAGGCAGATAAGTTCGGAATCTTTTCAGGTAGAGGTGGTCAAGAGCTCTTCTTCCTCGTCCGGCAGCCAGGCCGGCCAGTCCCAGAGCGGCGACAAACCCTCTGCCTCCCAGACTGGAACCATTTCCGACGACGATCTCTTCATAAGGCTTAATCTCAGCCGCTCCAGCGCAGTGATAGGAGAGCCTGTAAAGGCAGAACTCAAGCTCTATCAGAAAGTAGATATAGCCGGGTTCGAGGATGTCCGCTTCCCCTCGTTCACCGGGTTCTGGAGCCAGCCTCTTGAATCTCCCACAAACATAGAGTTCCAAAGGGAGGTCCTCGGAGACAAGATATACAACAGCGCCCTTCTGCGCAGTTGGATTCTGGTTCCTCAGCAGGCCGGCGACCTCACGATAGACGCATCGGAAATAACCTGCCTAGTAAACATAAGGGTTTCAAGGCGCAACCAGAGTGTATTCGACTCATTTTTTGACGATGGTTACAGAACCATCCGCAAGAGAGTCTACACAAAACCCGTAAAACTTCCGGTCAGCAAACTCCCTGCCGGCGCACCTGAATCTTTTAACGGCGGAGTGGGCTCCTTCTCGATGAAAGCCTCTCTTAGCCGCGACTCTCTGGCAGCGCACGAGGCTGCATCGCTCACCATTACCATAACCGGTAACGGAAACGTATCCCTGCTGGAAGCTCCCAAGGTTAATTTCCCTCCTGACTTTGAGGCCTACGACGTTAAATCCTCAGAGAAGACAACTCAGGGCGGCACCTCCGGCAGCAAGACCTTCGAGTATCCCTTCATCCCAAGAAGCAGGGGAGACTTTGTGCTGGAGCCGGTGCAGTGGTCCTACTACGACATTAACTCCCGCAAATGGGTAACCCTTTCTACCCGGGAGATGTCAATCCCCGTTTCCGGAGACGGCTCCGCGCCGGTATCCGATGGCTCGCAGGGGCTAAGGCTTCCCGAGCGCTCCGGAGTCAGGAATCTTTCAGAGGACATCCGTTTTATACGCACCTCGGTTCCCTCTCTTTCCGGAAAGACCTCAATGCTGGTTGGAAGGGCCGTATATCCCGTGCTGATAGGGCTGATGGGACTCTTTACAGTGGCCTTTTTGCTGATACGCAGACGCTCTGCCATCCGCAGGGCAGATGTTGCCGGTTCCCGCGTGCGCAGGGCTACCAGAATGGCTCTTAAGCGACTTTCCGCCGCCAAGGGCTATCTGGACAGGAACATTGGCGGGGCCTTCTACGAAGAACTCCACAAAGCCTTGCAGGGTTATATCTCGGACAAGTTCAACATGCCTCAGGAAGAACTGGATCACGACAATATTTCTACTCGCCTTGCAGAGGCAGGAGTCAAAGAAGAGGTTTCCGGCGAATTCCTCTCGCTGGTTGATGCCTGCGAATTTGCCCGTTACGCTCCCGGAAGCGGAGCTGAAGCCCTACAGGGCCATTACGACTCTGCCGTAAGACTAATTTCTGCAATTGATTCATCTATGAAGAGTTCGTCTTCTTCCAAGGCAGCCAAGGCGCTTTCCGTTGTAATTTTATTTGGGCTGATGGTTCCCGGAGCCCTGGCCTCCCCGTCTTCACGGGCCGATTCTCTCTGGACAAAGGGAGTACAGGCTTATTCCGATGGGCTTTGGGACGACGCCCTTGTACAATGGAATGCGATAGAGGCCGATGGTTACCATTCTCCTGTCCTTAGTTACAACATTGGCAACGCCGCTTTCAAGGCCGGCGATATGGCAAGGGCCATTCTTAATTACGAGCGAGCCCTTAAGGCCGATCCTTCCTTTACCGATGCCCGCAACAATCTGGAATATGCCTCGTCGCTTATCCAGGACAGGATAGACGCAGTGCCGGAATTCCTGTTAAAATCCTGGGCCAGAGGCGTCTGCTACACGCTTTCGTCCAACACCTGGGCCGTGCTGTCGCTGCTTCTCTTTGCCCTGGCCTGCTTCTTTGCCATAAGGTTTGCTCTGGGCGGCTCGTCCAGAAGGGGCAACTTCTACGGAGGCATTGCCGCCGTGCTGCTATTTGCAGTTACCCTTAGCTTTGCCCTCTGGCAGAAGAACGACTCCCTTAAGGAAGACAGCGCAATTGTAATGAAACCGGTTTCTTCCGTGAAGAATACCCCTACGGGCGGAACAGCGTCCCGCGACCTTTTTGTGCTTCACGAGGGTGTAAAGGTAAAGGTGCTGGATTCCGTGGGGCAGTACAGCAACATAGAGCTTTCTGACGGCCGTCAGGGCTGGATTCTGTCTTCAGATATAGAAGTGATTTAGAGACTTTGCAACACTATGTCTTTTAATCGAAAACTGCTTTGCATAGAAATGGACCGCCTGGACGCCAGGCAGTATAAGGAGCGCCCTGGCAGCGGTATAGCCGTCGTGCTGGACAATGTGCGCAGCGCCCACAACGTGGGCTCTGCCTTCCGGAGTGCAGACTGCTTCAAGGCAGACCAGATCTGGCTTTGCGGAATCTGCGCCACGCCACCATCGGCCGAAATCCATAAATCTGCCCTGGGAGCGGAGGACAGCGTACCCTGGCATTGGGCTGCCGATACAATGGAGGCCATCCGGGCGCTGAGGGCCGATGGATACACAATAGTGAGCGCAGAACAGACTACGGAGTCCGTGAAACTGGATAAGTTTACTCCCCGGCCGGGCTGCAAATATGCCGTGGTGTTTGGAAATGAGGTGGACGGCGTAAGCCAGGAGGTGGTGGACGCCTCTGATTTTTCCCTGGAGATTCCGCAGTACGGCACAAAGCATTCTCTTAACGTGTCTGTTTCCATAGGTATTATTCTTTGGCAACTGCATTTCCAACTTTGCTAACTAATTAAAAATGAAAGAAATATATTTTGCCGGCGGGTGTTTCTGGGGCGTACAGCACTTCTTCAGCGGTGTAGAAGGCGTTAGCGAAACACTCTGCGGCTATGCCAACGGCAACATAGAATCCCCATCGTACGAACAGGTCTATACCGATACCACCGGGTTCGCAGAGACAGTGAAGGTAACTTACAATCCGGAGCGTATCTCGCTTGAGGCGCTCACGGACCTGTTTTTCTGCATCATCGACCCTCTGAGCCTTAATAAACAAGGTCACGACGAGGGAACCCGCTACCGTACCGGGGTTTATTATACCGATGCCGCCGAGTCTTCCGTGCTGGAGGCTGTTTTTGCCCGTGAGGCCGCCAGGGCCGGGGCCCCTCTTGCAGTGGAACTTGAGCCTCTGAGAAACTTCTACCGGGCGGAGGAGCGTCATCAGGATTATCTTGTGGCTAATCCGGGCGGATACTGCCATCTTCCTCTCAAGACCTTTGTTTACCTCAAGGCCTGGCAGGATATAAGGAATTTGCTGGGGGACGAGCCCGATTCTGTGGCCCGTATGGCAGAGATAGTCTCCCTGCTTCAGGAGAGGCTCCGTTTCTTCTGGGTTGGATTCTATCGCGTACTTGGCGGTGACCGCGGGGAGGAACTTGTGCTTGGACCTTTTGCCGGGCCGGCTGCCTGCATAAGGATTGGTTACGGCAGGGGAGTATGCGGCACTGCCTGGAAGGAAGGCCGTACCATCGTTGTGCCGGACGTAGAGGAATTTCCCGGACACATTGCCTGCAGCGCGCTTTCCAAGTCGGAAATCGTGGTTCCTGTCATTAAGGAAGGCTGTGTTACGGCCGTACTGGACATAGACAGTAAGGATATCTCTTATTTTGACGAAGTTGACTCTCTTTGGCTTCAAAAAATTGCCGCGTTTTCTTAGAAATGGGTAAAAATTAGTATATTTGCAGGCTGTTTTAATATATTAAAATAGATACAAAATAATTGTTGATTACATAGTTATGAAGCAAGATTTACAGACTTTCGACCTTATCAGGAAAGAAAGAGAAAGGCAGTCTTCCGGACTGGAACTTATTGCCTCCGAGAATTATGTCTCCGACCAGGTTTTGGAAGCAATGGGCTCTGTATGTACTAACAAGTATGCAGAGGGATATCCCGGAAAGCGCTATTATGGCGGCTGTGAGGTAGTAGACAAGATAGAGCAGCTTGCCATAGATCGTATTTGTCAGATTTTCGATGCAGAATATGCAAACGTGCAGCCCCATTCGGGCGCACAGGCTAATATGGCCGTTACAATGGCCTGCCTTAAGCCGGGCGATACCTTCATGGGCCTGGACCTTAGTATGGGCGGTCATCTTACTCACGGCTCACCCGTAAATGCCTCCGGTCTTCTTTACAACCCCGTTCCCTACGGTCTTAATCAAGAAACAGGGCTGGTAGATTACGACGAAATGGAGCGCAAGGCCCGCGAATGCCGTCCCCGTCTTATTATTGGAGGCGCATCGGCCTACTCAAGGGAGTGGGACTACGAGAGAATGCGCGCCATTGCAGACGAGGTTGGCGCCTTGCTCTGGATAGATATGGCTCATACCGCAGGACTCATCGCCGCAGGCCTTCTGAAGAATCCTGTAAAATACGCCCATATCGTTACTTCTACAACCCACAAGACCCTCCGAGGCCCTCGTGGAGGTATAATCCTCATGGGTAAGGACTTCGATAATCCCTGGGGCCTTACTACTCCCAAGGGAGAGGTAAAGAAGATGAGCGCAATACTTAATTCCAGCGTATTCCCCGGTATCCAGGGAGGCCCTCTGGAGCACGTCATTGCTGCTAAGAGCGTTGCTTTCTACGAGGCTATGCAGCCGGAGTACGTAGATTATCAGAAGCAGGTAATAGCCAATGCCAAAGCTATGTGCGAGGAGTTTATCCGCCGCGGTTACAAGATTATTTCAGGCGGTACTGACAATCACCTTATGCTCATAGACCTCCGCACCAAGTTCCCGGAACTCACCGGCAAGGTGGCAGAGAAAGAACTTGTACGCGCAGACATCACCGTTAACAAGAATATGGTTCCCTTCGACAGCCGCAGCGCCTTCCAGACTTCCGGTCTCAGGGTGGGAACCCCTGCCGTTACTTCCCGTGGTTTTGTAGAGAAGGATATGGTAGAGATCGTAACTCTTCTTGACGAGGTGCTCACCAGCGCAGCCACCAATCCTGTGGACTCCCCGGAGCACGAGGCTGTACTGGAAGACGTTACACGTAGAGTGCACATGCTCACGTCCGGACGTCCCCTGAATGTATTAAATGTGTAAAAACCTAAAAATATGAGTTTAAAAATCGTTGTTCTGGCCAAACAAGTGCCGGATACAAGAAATGTCGGGAAAGATGCAATGACTCCCGAGGGTACCGTTAACCGCGCCGCCCTTCCCGCTATCTTCAATCCCGATGATCTTAATGCCCTGGAGCAGGCTCTCCGTATCAAGGAGCAGAATCCCGGTTCTACCGTGGGTGTTCTTACAATGGGTCCTCCACGTGCAGGAGAAATTATTCGCCAAGGTCTTTATCGCGGAGCCGATACCGGCTGGCTGCTTACAGACCGCCTCTTTGCCGGAGCAGATACCCTTGCGACATCGTACGCTCTTGCAACTGCAATAAAGAAAATAGGAGATGTAGATTTAGTGCTTGGCGGCCGCCAGGCCATTGATGGCGATACCGCCCAGGTTGGACCTCAGGTGGCTCAGAAGCTTGGTCTTAACCAGGTAACCTACGCAGAAGAAATTCTTGGTATAAAGGACGGCGTAGTTACAGTGCGCCGTCGCATAGACGGCGGACAGGAAACCGTTCAGGTCCCCCTTCCCGCAGTAATTACCGTTAACGGAAGCGCTGCACCCTGCCGTCCCCAGAACGCCAAACTTGTAATGAAGTACAAATACGCTTCCTGCCCTATGGAGCGTCCGGAGGGAGACCCCCGCGAAGACCTTTACAAGGAGCGTCCTTACCTCACTCTTAATCAGTGGAGCGTTGCAGACGTAGACGGAGACCCCGGACAGTGCGGTCTGGCAGGTTCTCCCACCAAGGTCAAGACTGTAATGAATATTGTCTTCCAGGCCAAGGAGAGCAAGACCCTTACATCGTCCGATGCAGACATCGACGGTATAGTAAAAGAATTGTTGAAAGAAAAAATTATCGGCTAGTCTATGAATAACGTATTTGTATATTGCGAGATAGAGGGCACAACCGTTGCCGAGGTCTCCCAGGAACTTCTTACCAAGGGCCGCAAGCTTGCAAATCGTCTTGGAGTAGAGCTCCACGCCGTAGTAGCCGGTACAGGAATAAAGGGTAATGTAGAAGATCAGATTCTTCCTTACGGAGTTGACAAACTCTTTGTCTTTGACGGAAAGGATCTCTTCCCTTACACATCGGCCCCTCATACAGACATACTTGTAAATCTTTTCAAGGAGGAGAAGCCCCAGATTTGCCTTATGGGCGCAACTGTAATTGGCCGCGACCTTGGTCCCCGTGTTTCATCCTCTCTTACCAGCGGTCTTACCGCAGACTGCACCGAGCTTGAAATTGGCCCTTACGACGACGTAAAGACCCAGGCTCATTACGACAACCTTCTCTATCAGATCCGTCCTGCCTTCGGAGGCAATATCGTTGCAACCATCGTCAACCCCGAGCATCGTCCGCAGATGGCAACCGTACGCTCCGGCGTTATGCAGAAGGCTATCTATGACGGAAAGGCCAAGGGCGAGGTTGTTTATGCCGATGTTGCCAAATACGTGGCTCCCGAGTCTTACGTAGTTAAGGTTCTGGACCATCACGTAGAGGCTGCCAAGCACAACCTCAAAGGCGCATCCATAGTAGTGGCCGGAGGTTACGGAATGGGCAGCCGAGACGGCTTTGATATGCTCTTTGACCTTGCCAAGGTTCTTCACGCAGAGGTGGGCGCATCCCGCGCCGCCGTAGATGCTGGTTTCTGCGACTCTGACCGCCAGATTGGCCAGACCGGAGTAACTGTACATCCCAAGGTTTATATCGCCTGCGGTATCAGCGGCCAGATTCAGCATCTTGCCGGTATGCAGGACAGTAAGATTATCATAAGCGTAAACTCAGATCCCGATGCACCTATCAACAAAATCGCAGATTATGTTATAGTAGGTACCGTAGAAGAAGTGATCCCCAAGCTTATCAAGTATTACAAGCAGAACAGCAAATAAAAGACGACTATGGCAAATTATTATACAGACCATCCGGAAATAGGCTTCCACCTTGGCAAACCCCTTATGAAGAGGATAGCCGAGCTTAAGGAACGCGATTACACCCAGAAGGATCTTTATCCCGAGGCTCCGGTAGATTTCGAAGACTGCATCGAGAATTACAAGCGTCTGCTTGAGATTGTAGGCGATGTAGCCGCAAACGTCATAGAACCCAACTCGGAGAGCGTAGACCTTGAAGGTCCGCATCTTGAGAACGGACGTATGATATACGCTTCCAAGACAGTAGAGAATATGGACGCTGCCACAAAGGCGGGTCTCTGGGGACTTACTATGCCCCGCCGTTACGACGGCCTTAACTGCCCGGAGGTTATATTCAGCATGGCCAGCGAGGTTATCTCCGCCGCCGATGCTTCCTTCCAGAATATCTGGAGCCTTCAGAGCTGTGCAGAGACTCTCTACGAGTTTGGAAACGACGACCAGCGCCAGCGTTTCATCCCACGCGTATGTGCAGGAGAGACAATGTCAATGGACCTTACGGAGCCCGATGCCGGTTCTGACCTTCAGAGGGTTATGCTTAAGGCTACCTGGTCAGAGAAAGACAATTGCTGGCTGCTTAACGGCGTAAAGCGCTTTATCACTAACGGAGACTCCAACATCCACCTTGTGCTTGCAAGAAGCGAGGAAGGTACCAAGGACGGCCGAGGTCTTTCCATGTTCATTTACGACAAGCGCCAGGGCGGCGTTAACGTGCGTCATATAGAGCATAAACTTGGTATCCACGGTTCTCCTACCTGCGAGCTTACCTACAAGAATGCCAAGGCAGAACTTTGCGGAAGCACTCGTCTTGGACTTATCAAGTACGTTATGTCCCTTATGAACGGCGCCCGCCTGGGCATTGGTGCACAGAGTACCGGTCTTAGCCAGGAGGCTTACAACGAGGCCGTGAAATACGCAAACGACCGCGAGCAGTTTGGCCAGAAGATCAAGAACTTCCCCGCTGTTTACGATATGCTTTCCCGTATGAAGGCAAAGCTGGACGCTTCCCGCACAATGCTTTACGAGACAGCAGCCTATGTCGATATTTACAAGGCACTTGAGGATATTGAGCGCGAGCGCAAGCTTACCCCTGAGGAGAAGGCAGAACTTAAGAAGTATAGCCGTATGGCCGATGCTTTCACTCCTTTGTGCAAGGGTATGGCCTCTGAATACGCCAACCAGAATGCATACGATGCCGTTTCTGTTCACGGTGGTTCAGGCTTCATCATGGAGTACAAGTGCCAGAGGCTCATGCGCGATGCCCGTATCTTCTCTATATACGAGGGTACGACACAGCTCCAGGTAGTGGCCGCCATCAGGTACATTACCAACGGAACTTATCTTAGTATTATCAACGAGATGCTTCAGAACCAGGTTTCAGAGGAGATGAAACCCCTCAGGGACCGTGTTCTCAAACTCATAGAAAGGTACGAGGACGCTCTTGAAAAGGTTAAGAATTGCGGCAGTCAGGAGGTTACCGATTTCCTTGCCCGCCGTCTCTACGAGATGACAGCCGGAATAGTATTCTCCCTGCTTCTTATCCAGGATGCTTCCAAGGCACCTGAGATGTTCAGCCGAAGCGCAAACGTATTCGTACGTATGTCAGAAGCTGATTCTGCTGCACACAAGCAGTATATCGACGCCTTTGTGGCAGATGCCGCCACTGCCGATACTCTGGCTTCTTTCCGTGCAGAGTAATATCATTCATAGAATACTGGAAAAATAACTTCACGGCGCGACTGTGAAGTTATTTTTTTGTTGAAGTTTGATATTATTTTTATTTTTGTAAACTGCGAAGAAGCTCTTTGCGGATAAACGAATTTAAAAGATATTATGGAAGCTAGACCGGAATACAATACGGAGAGAAAGAATATGGCTATGCCGGAGTACGGACGCAACGTACTAAAGATGGTGGAAAGCCTTAAACTCATAGAAGACAGGACAAAAAGAAGCACCCAGGCCAAGGCTGTGGTAAGAGTTATGGAAATCCTTAATCCTCAGGTTCATAGTCAGGAAGACTGGGAGCACAAACTCTGGGACCATATGTACGCCATAGCAGGCTACGACCTTGACATAGACTCTCCCTACCCTGTACCGTCGCCGGAAGACAGGCAGGTGCCTCCGATGACCATTCCGCTAAAAACCAAGCCTATCAGGGCTACCCACTACGGCCGCAATATAGAGAGCATAATAGACCTGATATCTGCAGAGCCGGAAGGCGAGCAGAAAAACACTATGCTCCGCCGCCTGGCCTACTATATGAGGCAGCAGTACCTTATCTGGAATAAAGACAGCGTAGAAGACGCAACTATCTTTCACGACATAGAGCTCCTTTCCGGAGGCCGTATCCGCATACCCGAGGGTCTTGGCATATCCCGTCTGCCTCAGGACGGCAATTACGCAAAGCCGGGAATGAATATTGGGGACTTCGGCGGCAAGAAGAACTTCAGAAAGAACAATTTCCGCGGCAAAAACAAGAAACATTAGGCTGTAAATGAAGAAGATAGAACAGGCAACCAGACGTAAACTATCGGTGATAGCCGGCCTTGTCATGGCTGCTTTCGCCGTATTCACCCTTATAGCCATTGTCTCCTTCATCTTTACCTGGAAGGAAGACCAGAGCCTTCAGGGCTACGATAAGATTATGGACATAGATGTCCCCGTTTCCAACGCCGCCGGCAAGCTTGGGTTCAAGTGGGCCGGCCTGCTCGTGAGCAGATGGCTGGGAATAGGTGCCTTTGCCCTTGTAGTTACTCTGGTCGTGGTTTCCATAAGGCTTCTTTTTGGAAAGAGGGACTATTCCATAATAAGGGTTCTGGCCCTCTCTGTTACAGGAGCCCTGGTAACGTCCTTCATTTTTGGCTTTATCTCCAAAATGGCCTCCCTTGACAGTGTCTTCGGGAACGGTCTTGGAGGCGGATGCGGCAATGAGTTTGCCGTAAATATGGATAATCTTGTAGGAAGCACTCTGTCTTTCTGTATTCTGGCAATTATGGTTGTGCTATGGCTCCTTTTCGCCAGCCGCAAGTTCTCCGACAAGATTGCAGCCAGCCCTGCTCCGGAGGCCGTGGTCGCTGCTCCCAAGGAGCGCAAGACCTTCTCCTGGCTAAAGAAAGCCGTGGATAATGAAACTCCTCCCAAGGAGGAAGAAACAGACTTGGCAGACGTTGAGGCTGATGATATCCTAGCAGAGGACAAGACTCTGGACAAGCCACAGGATATCCCCCGGGACAAACCGGAAAATAAACCGGAAACCATCGACACAAAAGATACTCAGAAAGATGAAAATATCGACATCGTAGAGGGTGTGCAGCTTTCTACCGATGCTACGGAGCCCCTGCCCCGTCTGGACGTAAGGTCAGAGCTGGAAAACTACAGGTTCCCTTCTCTGGAATTGCTGGGAGACTACGAGGACAAGCGCCAGACAGTGTCGCAGGAGGAGCTTATGCGCAATAATTACAAGATTCGCGCAACTCTTAAGAATTATAAGATAGAGGTGGAGAACGTGAAGGCTCTGGTCGGGCCTACGGTTACCCTCTACAAGGTATTCCCGGCTCCCGGAGTAAAGATTGCTTCCATTAAAGGCCGCCAGGAAGATATAGGTATGGCCCTTAAGGCCAAGGGTGTGCGTGTCGTTACCCTTGAGGACTCCGTGGGCGTAGAGGTGGCCAACGATACTGCTTCGCTTGTACCGCTGAAGGCTATGCTAAATGACGAGGCCTTCCGTAACAGCAAGGCGGAACTTCCCGTAGCGATAGGCTGCACCATCACCCAGAAGGTTAAGGTGTTCGACCTTGCAGAGGCACCACACCTCCTTGTTGCCGGTGCCACCAAGCAGGGTAAGTCGGTGGGCCTTAACGTGCTTATTGCTTCGCTGCTTTACTCCAAGCATCCGTCGGAACTCAAGTTTGTGTTCATAGACCCCAAGATGGTGGAATTCTCTGCCTACGGCGGTCTTCTGCATCACTACTTGGCTGTTATGCCTGATGCCGCAAGCGAGCAGGAAGAGAAAGACCACGCCATTGCAAAGAGCCCCAAGGATGCAGAAAAAGTGCTCCAGTCCCTTTGCATAGAGATGGACGAGAGGTACACTCTCATGAACAAGGCCCTTGTGAACAAGGTCACTCTTTACAACGAGAAATACAAGGAGCGTCATCTCCTGCCCACTGATGGCCACAGATACCTGCCTTACATAGTGGTTGTGGTAGATGAGTACGCAGACCTTACAATGACCGTGGGCGCTTCCGGCGATACCAGGGCAACGGCAAAGAACATATCAACTTCTATCGTGCGCCTGGCTCAGAAGGGACGAGCCGCCGGAATTCACGTGGTTCTGGCAACCCAGAGGCCTTCGGTAGATGTCATTACCGGCCTTATTAAGGCCAATTTCCCTACCCGAATAGCCTTCAGGGTGTTCTCCAACATAGATTCCAGAACTATTCTTGATTCTCCCGGAGCAGAGCAGCTCATTGGTAACGGAGATATGATTTACCTTTCCGGAGCGGACGTAGAGCGTGTGCAGTGCGCCTATATCAGCGGCAGCGAGATTGTAAGCCTTAGCCGCTTCATCTCCGAACAGCAGGGTTACAAGAAGTCATACAATACTCCTTACTACCTTCCTGAAGTCAAGGAAGACGGCAGCGGAGACGACTATATGAGCGGCTCGGCCGTGGATATGAAGAACCTCGATCCCCGCTTCGAGGAAGCCGCCCGTATGGTGGTTACTTCCCAAAGAGGCTCAACATCAGACCTTCAGAGACGTCTTGGCATGGGTTATGCACGTTCCGGTAAGGTAATGGACCAGCTGGAAGCCGCAGGAATCGTCGGCCCTCAGGAGGGTTCCAAGCCAAGACAGGTCCTTGTATCTGATTTTTCAGAGCTGGACGACATTATCCAGGCCTTCAAGAATCAGACCTAGAGTCAGGATGGTTTTAAAGGAAAATAGGTATGCTGCGCATTAAGAATTTATTATTTGTTTTTTCCTTCGGGCTGATAGTTTCCCTGTCTGCCCCCGGGGCACGCGCCCAGGAAGGTTCGCTCTCGGATATGATCAAGAGCGGCACCGTAGCCTTTGACTATACCTTCCAGACCAAGGGCTCGTCCACTCCTTTTACCGGCAGCGGCATAGCCCTGGTAAGCGGGGCAAGCTACAGGATAGAAGGCAACGGCCTGGACATCCGCTGCGACGGAGCCTCCCGCTGGACTGCAGACCCCGAAGCAGGAGAAATGGTAATAGAAACAGCAGAGGGCGAGGTCCTGGACTTCCTCTCCAATCCCGCCCTACTTTTGGGAGACCTTTACGGAAACTTCAAGATAGAGGATATTCCCTCCGATGGCTCCCCGGCCAAGGCTAATCTTAAGATGCAGGACGGCTCGGAGGTAGACTTTACAATCACCAACTTCAGATACACCCCGGAAAAGAAAGTCTGGACCTTTACCAAGGAAGAACTGGAGGCCTATCCTAACATTACTGACTTAAGGGAAGAGTAAAGCCCTCCGCTCCTATCTGCCTGGTCTTTAGGCTCCCGGCCTCATCGTAGATGAGTATGGCTCCATAGCCCTTTTTAGAGACAAATTCGCTGGCACTTTCCAGCCCCATAACCATACAGGCCGTGGCCATTGCATCCGCAGTGGCCGCGTCTTTTGCTATAATGGTTGCGCTAAGAAGATTATGGCTTACCGGGTAGCCGGTCCTTGGGTCTATGGTGTGGGAATACTTCTGCCCGTCCACCACAAAGAACTTGCGGTAATTGCCGGATGTCACAATGCCGTGAGGGCCCCCGTCAGACTGCCAGATTCCGCTTGAAGACTCTCCAGGGGTATTGTTCCCGTCCAGGGGAGTATCGATGGATATCCTCCAGCCCTTGCCGGAAGGGGAAAGTCCGTCGCAGAAAATCTCTCCTATATCTACCAGCATATCCTTTACTCCCTTGGAATAAAGGTATCTGGCCACAAGGTCGCAGGTATAACCCTGGGCTATGGCGTTGTAGTTCAGTTTCTGCCCAGGGGCGGCCTGCTCCAGGCGCCCGCTGAAATTCTGCATTCCGCATCTGGAAAGCACCCCGTCTATGACATCCCGGGCCGGACGGGCGGCGTCATCGTCCGTAAACCCAAAGCCCCAAAGGTCGAAAAGCGGGGCGGCCGTAACATCTACCGTACTGTCGCTCAGTGAGTAAAGCTCCTTGGATAGAGCGAATATATCCCGGAACATTTCGTTTGGAACTATGGTCTCCTCTCTGTTGTAACGGCTTATCATGGAACCCTTGTTGTACCCGGACAGGGTGGTATCGACCAAAGTAAGTATGGAATCTATGGAGTTTGCGGCCGTTTGGGCCGATACTGTCATTCCCCTGGTATTGAATTTTACAGAATAAGTGCCTCCCTGGGCGTAACCGCTTACCTCTACGTAGTGATTTCCGGTGCAGGAAATGGCGCATAAGCAGTAGAAAATCAGGGAAAATGCAGATAATACTCTCATTGGTTCAATTATTTGACACAAATTTAATGGATTTTCGCTCAAAAGTACGATATTTGTAAGAATTTGTACCCGTTTGAAATTTTATTTGCAGATGAAGATTAATAAATTCCTGGCTATTTTGTGTTGCGCGTTTTTAGCAACAGCCGTAGTTTCCTGCCATAAAGACAGTGACGATGATGACACAGAGTATCTTTCCGGTACGCTTACGTTTTCTATCCCCACATATCTGTCTCCCGGAGACGAGCTTACCCTTATCCCGGAGGGAGAGGTTACCACGACTTCCGGCGGAACCGTAGGTTACTACTGGTACACCTCTGAAGATACGGCCAAGGATACAACCCGCTTCGAGAAAGACCCGGTTTCTGTAACAGGCAACTTTGACTTTGTGGTTCCTGAAGACTTTACCGGAAGACTCACGGTTTACTGCGTGGCTTTTGCAGAAGGTTTTTACAATAAGAGCGCAGCCAATACAATTGCTGTGGTGGACGATTCTTCCCTTTCCATTCCCAGCCTTAGCGACGAGGACCCTATGTTCGTAGACGAAAGGGACGGTAAATCCTACAGATACGTAACCATAGGCGGTCTGGACTGGATGGCGGAAAATCTTTCTTACGGTTCACGCCCGTTCCTGGGATACGAGGTTCTTCAGGGGGCGTTCGGCTGCATGTACACCTGGGAAGAGGCTATGGCTTCCTGCCCCGATGGCTGGAGGCTCCCTGACCAGAATGACTGGGCTTCTCTTTCTGCTGCCCTTGAGTCTGAAGGTGGCGTTCACGACATCTTCAAGGGACTTGCCGGCAAGCTTATGACAAACGGGTATTTCAATGACGTAAAACTGTGGGATTTTATCCCGGCTGTAAAGATTACCGGAGAAAGCAAGATGAACCTTCTGCCCTATGGGTACGGAGTTATGGACGATGACGGAGAGATAATTTACGATGGATTTGGGAAGTACTGCGTGCTTTGGACCGCAGAGGAGTCAGGAGAAGACAAGGCTTATTACAGGTATATTTACGAAGAACTGCCGGATGTCAGCCTTGGCGAGGGTAGCAAGACCTTTTTCATTGCTCCGGTACGCTGCGTCAGAAATGCCGAATAATTTTACAACCCAATAAAAAACATATATCATGAGCAAAAACGTTAAGCGAATTATCGTGATTGCCGCTATCGCAATCGCCGTTTTATTCTGCATTACTTCTTATAACTCCCTTGTGTCCAAACAGGAGAGCATTGACAATGCCTGGGGCCAGGTAGAGACCAACTACCAGCGCAGGGCAGACCTTATTCCCAATCTTGTATCTACCGTTAAAGGATATGCAGCCCACGAGTCTTCTACACTTGAATCTGTAGTAGAAGCCAGGTCAAAGGCTATGGGTCTCCATATCGATGCCGACAATCTTACCGACGCACAGCTGGCTAAGTTCCAGGGCGCTCAGGACGAGCTTGGAAAGGCTCTCGGAAGGCTCATCGCAGTAAGCGAGGCTTATCCCGATCTTAAGGCAAACCAGAACTTCCTTGATCTTCAGGCTCAGCTTGAGGGCACAGAGAACAGAATCAACGTAGCCCGTATGGACTTTAATAATGCGGTTAAGGCGTATAACACTTCTATACGCAAGTTCCCTTCAAGCATTCTGGCTTCACTTTTTGGCTTTGAAAAGAGGGCATACTTCGCTGCAGCCGAAGGAGCAGAAGAGGCACCTAAGGTAGAGTTCTGATGAAAGCCCGCGATTTTCTTACAAAGGAAGAGCAACAACAGGTGGTTAACGCCATTCAGAGTGCAGAAAAAGCTACTTCCGGAGAAATCCGCATACATATAGAAAAGAAGTGCTCCGGAGACCCTAAGGAACCGGCGCTCAAAGCTTTTCATAAGTTGGGGATGACTGCTACCGAGGCCCGCAACGGCGTTCTTATCTACGTTGCCGTAGAGTCTCATAAACTGGCTATTCTTGGAGACAAGGGTATTAACGACGTTGTGCCTCAGGGCTTCTGGGAAGATGTAATCGCTGCTATCAAGGGAGAGTTTGCCGCAGGTAACTTCTGCGCAGGGCTTTGCAAGGGGCTGGAGATGGTAGGAGAGAAACTCAAGGCCTACTTCCCTTACCAGAGCGACGATGTAAACGAGTTGTCTGACGAAATATCATTCGAAGATGAGAAATAGTTTTTCTGCTCTAAGGCGCGCTCTGCTGCCTTTGGCCCTGGTCCTGTGCGGGACTGCGGCCTTGTTCGCGGGCATTCCTTCCAAACCGGAACCCCCTCGTCTTGTAAATGACTTCGCAGGCCTGTTTACCCAGGAAGAAATCAATCTCCTGGAAAACTACCTGGAGACTTTCAGCGATACAACCTCCAATCAGATTGCGGTTGTCACCGTTGCCGATCTGGAGGGTTACGATGCTGCTTCTTATGCCTTTGAGATTGGACGCTCCTGGGGAGTGGGAGGCAGCGACCATAACAACGGTATAGTGCTTCTTGTAAAGCCCAAGACAGAAAACGGCCGGGGCGACGTTGCCATTCAGGTTGGTTACGGCCTCGAGGGTGCTATCCCGGATGCTTACGCCAACAGGATTATAAATACCATCCTCATCCCTGCATTTAAGGAAGATGCGTATTTTGACGGAGTGGCCATGGCCTGTGAATATCTTGCCGGTCTTGCAGCCGGAGAGATTTCAGAGGATGATATGAACGATCTTGACGACAGCCTGCCCTGGTGGGTTTACGTTCTTGGAGGCAGCGCCCTTCTTATCCTGTCCAGAAAGAACAGGGGCGGCGGTGGCTCTACCTACAGCAGCGGAGGCTACTATGGCGGTTATTACGGCGGCCGCTCGTCAGGAGGCGGATACGGAGGTGGCTTCGGCGGTTTTGGCGGCGGAAGCTTTGGCGGAGGCGGAGCCTCCGGAAGCTGGTAGGCCGCTACATTGTAGAAATAGTTTTCAGTATCCAAACAAGAGCGGATAATACTGAATCTAAAAGTTGTATAAGCGGGGCCGGGCACCATCCGGCTCCGCTTCCTGTTACCGTCAGCATGGATAGGCCCGTTGCCAGCCCGGCCACGGGAAGGGCCATAAGGTTGGCAAGAAGAAAGTATTTGGGCAGGCTGCCAAAGCGGATATAGGCTACCGGGGCGGTGAAGACCTGGCAAGATATGCTAAGGCAGCAGAGCCTCCAGATTTTCTGGGGGATGTCAAACCTGTCTTGTGCAGGGCCTTCAGATGGCCACAGGTCCCTTAAAATTGGATAAAGAACGGCAATTCCGGCTACGGCAAGGTAAGAGAGCTGGAAGCCGGCAGAGGTTATCTGAACGGGGCTTAGTATCAGTTGAATCATAAGGGCGGCAAGTACGCTGCGCAGCAGAGAGATTTTTCTGTGAAGAAGGCCGGCACTTTCCCGCAGAAGGATGAAAAGGCCTGCCCGCACTATTGAGGGGGAGCAGCCGGAAAGCAGCACGTAGCCCGCCGTAAGTATAATAATTGTGGCACTCTTGAACTTTTTAATCACGGGAGCCTTACCCAGAGGGGCCAGAAGGTAGCTAAGGCAAATGTAGAATACTCCAAGGTGCAGGCCGGAGAGGGCCAGGATGTGCGAGGCCCCGGAGGCCCTGAAAGCTTCTCTTAGCTCCGGGCTAAGGGAAGAGCGGTCTCCCAGGGCCAGCGCCTTTACAAGGGCTCCGGTATCCGGAGACGGGAAGTCCAGAGAGTCTACGGCACCGGCAAGTGCAGAGCGAATATTGGAAAACGCCCCGGTACTATCGGCAAAAGTAAGGCCTTGCAATCCACCTGTAAATCCACAGAAAAGACCGCATAGCACCATCAGCCCGACATAAAAACCCAAACGCCTTGGAACAAGGCGAAACGTTGCAATCCCCAGACAAAGGACTAGTGCAAAATGAATCAGGCCGGCGAGTGCATAAGAGGGCGACAGACTTACGCCCACGGCCACTGCTGCGGCAAAAGGCAGTGACAGGCACATCATATCTTTCTCCTCTTTCATCATCACTCCGTTTTGCTTGCTAAATTAGCTATTATTCCTTAACTTTGAACGTTTAAATGTTAAAAAAACTTAACCTAGTAATCTACAATGATAGTACTTGTAATTAACTGCGGAAGTTCTTCTATCAAGTATCAGTTGCTGGATATGAAGAGCGATGATGTTTATTCGCTCATTGCCAAGGGCATAGTAGAGAAGATAGGCCTCCCCATGGGTATCTTCCAATATGCTCCTGCCGGCGGAGACAAACTGGTAAGGGATCTTCCAGTTCCGGATCACAAGGTAGGAATGAAGTTGGTGCTTGATGCCCTTACGGACAAGGAGCGCGGAGTTCTCTCTTCAATAGAGGACATAGAAGCTGTGGGCCATCGTATCGTGCACGGCGGAGAGTATTTCTCCGGTAGCGCCCTGGTTAACGACGACGTTCTTAAGAAGATAGAGATCTGCTGCGACTTTGCACCTCTTCACAATCCCGCCCATCTTCTGGGTATCAGGGCCGTACAGCAGGTTCTTCCCACTGTACCCCAGGTGGTTACCTTCGATACCGCCTATCATCAGACTATGCCGGAGTATGCCTATATGTACGCCCTGCCTTACGAGTACTACGAGAAATATCGCGTCCGCCGCTACGGAGCCCACGGCACAAGCCATCAGTTCGTAGCCAATAAAGCCGCCAAACTTTGCGGGGTGGATATTAACAATTCCAAGATTATAACCTGCCACATTGGCAACGGCTCATCTGTTACCGCCATCGTAGATGGAAAGGTGGTGGATACTTCCATGGGCTTCACCCCTCTTGAGGGTATGATTATGGGAACCAGGGTTGGTAATATCGATGCCAACGTTATTCCTTACATCATGAAGAAGGAGAATCTTACCCCCGACCAGACCACGGAACTCATCAACAAGAAAAGTGGTTTCCTAGGCCTTAGCGGCAAGACTTCGGACGCCCGCGAGATGGATGAACTGGCCGTTGCGGGCGACCGCCGCGCCAAACTTGTGCTAAAGAAGCTCACCTTCGACCTTATCAAGAACATAGGTATGTACGTGGCAGAGATGAACGGAGTAGACCTTATAGTATTCACCGGAGGAATAGGGGAGCACAACAGCCGCCTGCGCCGCCGTGTGTGCGAGAATCTTACCTATCTGGGAGCTACCTTCGATTATGATGCCAATGTCGCATCGTTCGGGGACGACGCAATAATCTCCCTGCCGGATTCCAAGGTTAAGATTGCCACCATCGCTACCGACGAGGAACTTGTTATAGCACGCGATACAATGCACATTGTAAATTCATTAGAAGATTAAGATATGATAACCAAATTTTCAGACGTATTTGCAGAGCTTAAGGCTCAGGGCAAATGCAAAAAAATGATAGCCGCCTGGGCTGTTGATTCTCACACCATCGAAGCTGCTTCAGCTGCTGTAGATCTTGGAATTATAACCGCCACTCTGGTGGGAGACGAGGCTCAGATTAAGCAGGTTTGCGCAGAGCACGGCATTGACGCCGGTAAATTTGAGATTGTACATGAGAGCGTAGAACTCAAGGCTGTGTCCAAGGCTGTGCAGATGGTACACGACGGCCAGGGAGATATTCTTATGAAGGGCCTTTGCTCTACAGACAAGTTCCTCCGTGCCATCCTTAACAAAGAGACCGGCCTTCTGCCGCCTAAGGGTGTGCTAAGCCACGTGGGTATCATAGAGAATCCTAATTATCATAAGCTTATGTTCCTTGCCGATATGGCAGTTATCCCTCAGCCGGACTTCCGCCAGAAGGTAAAGATTACAGGTTATGTTACCGATGTTGCCAAGTCGTTCGGCATTGCCAAACCCAAGGTTGCCTTCATAGCCGCCTCCGAGCAGATGCTGGATTCAATGCCTGCCTGCATAGAGGCCGCAATGCTTGCCAAGATGTGCGACCGTGGCCAGATCAAGAGCGTTATTGGTGACGGCCCTCTGGCACTTGATGTTGCCATTGATCAGGAGGCCGTGGAAATCAAGAAACTGGAGAGCTCCGTTGCCGGCGACGCAGACTGCCTTGTATTCCCTAACATAGAGTCTGCAAATGTATTCTGGAAGGCTAACTCCAAGCTTTGCAACAATGTAAAGCAGGCCGGTATGCTCGTGGGTACAACGGCTCCTTGTATTCTTGCAAGCCGTGCGGACAGCGCAGATACAAAACTGAACTCAATCGCTCAGGCTGTAATGTTCGTGAAATAAATCCCTTTCGGGAAGACTATTGCTGCAGGCGTGTCGCAATTCGTCGAATAAGTCGGCGGTGTGGCGCGCCTGCTCCGGTCCTCGCCAGGTGCTGGTGTTTGCAAGGAAAATCCAGCATTCTCCGTCCGGAAAATATTTTATCATTGCAGTGGTGCCGGAAAGCGTACCGGTGCGTACCCAGCCGTTATCAGGGTTGGTATCGTTCCAGCCCAGGCTGTAGGTGTGCCTGTCTATGTACCTTGTCATTTCTGCTACGCTGTCCGGGTTAATCACGTCCCTTATTTCTTGGCGTCCGTCGATGGAGGCCACGAACAGGGCAATCTCCGGGGCCGATGCTATCCATGCTCCTGCGCCGCTCAGTGCGGTAATGTCGTTTCCTCCGTAGCAGCGCTTGACCTTGCGGCCGCTGTTGTTGTATTCCGGGGCCAGGGGCGTGCGTGGAGGGTCGTAGTAGCAGACCTCTCCTTTTTTCCTGTCCTTAAGATAGTTGCCCGCTATCTGGAAGCCCAGGCAGCCGGCGGGAATAAGTATCTCTTCCTGAATGAAATCCTGGTACGGCATGCCGGAGACTTTCTCTATAATCATGGACAGGATGAGATATCCAAGGTTAGAGTACTCCTGGTCTGTTCCGGGCTGGAAATACAGTCTTCTTTTTAGCTGAATCCTAAGGGTTTCTTCTGCTGTGGGGGGCGAGCTAAGGTGATGCCTTGCCATTATGTCCTTGCAGGAGAACAGTGGGTCTCCCGCCCTTCTTGTAAACCCGCCTTTGTGGCGCAGAAGGTCCTCTACCGTTATGTTGTAGTAGTTTGTGTCCGTGATGCTTTTGCAGTAGAACGGGTCGTTGAGTATGCCCCGGGGCCCGAATACCTTGTCTTCCAAAGACAGCAGTCCGTCCTGTTCCAGCTTCATTATTCCAGTGGCCGTTACCAGTTTTGAGATAGAGGCCAGTCTCATTTTATGTGTCGGGGTCATTGCCTCCTTGCCTTCTTCATCGGCCCACCCGAACCCCTTGGCATAGAGCAGGGAGTCCCTTCTCATAATAGCCAGCTGGGCCCCTTTAAGGTGCCAGTGCTTCATATAGCCTTCTATCCTCTTTTCCATAGGGTAGAGGACAGAGGTATCTGACATCTGGTTTGTGAGCGTGGCGTTAAGGTTAACCGGGGGATACTGAATTCCTTGCTTTACGTAGTTTCCTGCGCAAGAGCACAGAATGGCGCATAGAATCAAGGTCAGGTTTAGGCAGGGGTGTTTCATCAGGCCATCCTCCGGATATAATCCGATAAAAATGCGGCCGTGCCTTCAATTCCAAGTATGGAGGAGTCTATGCAAAGGTCGTAGTTGGAGGCAACTCCCCAATTACCGAAGGTAAAGTAGTTGTAGTAGGTCTCGCGGGTGCGGTCGCTGCGGCGTATAATGTCTGCGGCTTCCTGAGGGCTAATGCCCTCGCGCTCGCTAACCCTGTCTATCCTGTCCTGAAGCGGGGCGCAGACAAACACGTCCAGCGTATCCTCCCTTTCCCTAAGGATGTAGTCAGAACAGCGTCCAACGAAGATGGCCGGCCCCTCGGAGGCCAGTTTTGTAATCACCTCGCCCTGAATCCTGAAGAGCTCGTTTTCGCTAAGGTAATTGTCGGACATAGTATATCTGCCGGCAGAGAAGAAAGAGGCTATGTTGAAGAGACTTCTTTTCTCGTCCTTGCTGGCAAAGAACTGCTCGCTGAATCCGCTTTCTTCTGCAGCCTTTGATATGAGCTGATTGTTATAGACGGGAATCCCGAGCATCCTTCCCAGTTCGTTTGCTACACCAAGCCCGCCGCTACCGAACTGGCGGCCAATGTTTATTATGTTGGGTTTACGCTTCATGGTTATTTTATTTTGCTTCCAAGGGTTACAGGGTCGTCCCCGTCCTTAAGACGGGAGAGTTTCTTAACCAGGGATGAAAGGAATATAATGGTTAGAATACAGGCAAGGAAGTCGGAGATAGGGAAACTGAACCATACTCCGTCTACGTCATAGAAACCCGGCAGCAGGTAGATGCAGGGCACAAGGAAGAGAAGCTGTCTGGAAAGGGAAAGGATAATTGATTTGTTAACCATTCCAAGACATTGGAAGAGGTTGGTCGCCACCATCTGGAAGCCTACTATGGGAAAGATGATGTTCATTACCTTAAGGCCGTGCGCGGCCATATCCCGCAGCGTGGGGTCTGACGTAAAGGCTCCGGTGGCTATATTGGGCAGGAAGACGGAGATTATAAACCCAAAGGTGGTTACTCCAGTGGCGTATTTTGCGGTTAGGAAGAATACATCCTTAACCCTGGAATACTGCCTTGCCCCAAAGTTGTAGCCGGCAATTGGCTGCATCCCCTGGTTGAAGCCCATCACTATCATCACAAAAAGGAAGGTGATTCTGTTCACTATGCCGTAGGCTCCTATGGAGAGAGAGCCTCCGAATTTCCTTAGTTGCTGGTTGATGAAAAGAGCCACTATGCAGCTGGCGGCGTTCATAAGGAAGGGGCCCATTCCTATGGCCAGGGACTGCTTTGCAATTCTCCAGTCCAGACCGAATATTCTTTTGGGCAGGTGAAGAAATTTTTTGCTGTCCAGAAAATACCACATTGCATAGCCCAGGGCCATCGTCTGGCAGAGCACGGTTGCAATGGCTGCACCCTGTATGCCCATATCCAGTACAAAGATGAAGATGGGGTCCAGTATGCTGTTGGAAATAACGGTAAAAAGCGTCAGTCCCATTGCAAGTTTGGGGTTGCCGGATGCCCTTATAACATTGTTAAGTCCAAAGTAAAGGTGGGTTATCACGTTGCCTGCCAGGATGACAGACATGTAATCGGAGGCGAAGGGAAGGGTGCTCTGGTCTGCGCCGAAAAACGTAAGTATCGGCCCAAGAAAAGCAAAGGCCACCACGGCAAACAAAACTCCGAATATGGTGTTAAGCGTTACTTCGTTGGTAAGTACCTTGCCTGCCGCCTCATAGTTCTTCTGCCCAAGGAAGACGGAAATCATTGTAGAGGCTCCTACTCCCACAAGGGTACCCATGGCTACCGAAAGGTTCATCAGCGGGAAGGTCACGGCCAGGCCGGAAATGGCATAGGACCCAAAATCCTTTATGTGTCCTATGTAGATGCTGTCAACCATATTGTACAAAGAAGATGCAGTCATCGCTATTATAGCGGGGACCGCATACTCCATTAGTAACTTGCTGACCTTTTTAGTTCCCAGTTCGGTGGGGACGTGGGTCGATGTCGCCATCGGCATTATACTTAGGGTTTGTCAACTATCTCTATCTCAAAGCAGAGAGGGCTGTAAGGGGGAATGTTGTTCCCGCTTCCCGACGATGAATAACCGTTCTTGGATATGAAATAGCACAGGCCTTTCTCGTACTTCTTCATATTGAACAGAGTGTTGTAGAATCCGGAAATCACGGTACTATTTTCCAGGGTGATGGAGGAGGCCTCATTGCTCCAGTCTACTTTCTTGGGAGAGTAGGTCTTGCCGGAGCTGTAGATGTTGTGCACCTTGGCGGTGTCCTCTATGGTGGTATCGAATACCTGGCCGTTAAGAAGGCGTCCGGTGTAGTTTATGTAGATGATTGTGTCGCTGGGGAACTCCTCGTTGTCTGCGGGAGGTGTAAGCTGGAAATAGTACAGGCCGTAAGACAGAGAGTCGGGAACGTAGTGATAATTTTTGAAGAAATAATACTCCAGAGAGTCAATCTCCCATTTGTTTACATCTGTGGCGTAATCTACCAGTTTTACGGTGTACATTGCGTTGGAAGAAGTGGCGCTGGCGTTCTTGAAGTATTCTTCCTGAGTGTCGTAGCGGTCGTATGTGGCCATCCAGAAGGGAATGATTGCCTTGCGCACTCCACCTCTCTGCATTCCGTAGAGAATGTTGTAGAGGCCGGCGTTCATGGAACTGGAGTGGGCCATCTTGGGGCCGTAGTAATAGGCCTTCTGGTAGGTGCCCAACTGCTTTGACAGGTCCTCGCTGTAGGTAGAGGAAATGTTGCCCTTTACGTCTGCAACGGTTATTTCTGCATAGTAATATTCTTCTCCTGTGTAGGGGAGTCCTGCTCCGGTTGTTTCCTCCAGCAGATAGATTCCGTTAGATTCCGGCTCCACTCCTGGATGATTGGCTGCCATCCAGGCAAGGAAATAATCCCTTAATTCTTCTTTTGAATCTGTTGTAACTTCTTTTGCACAGGAAGCGGCAAAAACGAATGCTGCCGCAGCGATAATAAGGTAGGTATAAGCTCTTTTCATATTCTACTTATTGCGAGACGTCCGTAATCTTCAAATGATATGCCAAAGCGGCGTGCGAGGGAACCGTTCCCATGCCGCTGCCGCCAAAGCCGTATTTTCCGGAAAACAGTATAAAACATTCTTCTCCGGCTTTAACTCCTATAATGCCGTTGTGCAGGCCTTTGACAAGGTTTTTGTCCGACAACTTCTCTGTCACGGGCTCAAAGACGCTAAGGTCCGTAGTGTCGCGCCCGGCCGATTTTGCCGTCTCGAAAACATTTGTTGCAAACAGGTTGGAGGCCGATATTGATGTAGAGGGGATAGTATAGGCCTCGTACATGAAGCTCACTGTTCCCGAGGCGGTGAGGGGCTCTCCTTCACCTTCTACAACTACAAGCCTCTGGCTCCCGCCATTGCCGACTACGTACATCGTGCCTTCCTCGTCTGCACTTAGCAGGTTGTTCAGTATGGTTTCTATCATGGTCTCCTGAGAGGCGTACATACTCTTGATGCTTTCTTTGTTGCAGGACGCAGAAAGTATAAGGGTGGCCGCAGCCAGTGCTATGAGACTTTTTCTTATCATCCTAAATATTCTTTTACCAATTTTTCTATGTATTCCTCTGCATGGGCGGGGGTGGGTATGTCCTGGGGGATGAATACCCTGCCGCCGGCTGCGTTCTCGTGGCCGCCGCCGTGGAAGTACTTCCTTGCCATAACCTCTGCCGATGTGCCCTTCTTAGAGCGTATGGACACTCTGAAGAGCCCGTCTTCCTCTTTTAGGAGTATGCTCAGGCGTACGTCCCCGATTGCAAGGGGGATGTTTACGAAGCCCTCCGTGTCGCCCTCCCATAGGTCGAATTTCTGAAGGTCTTCCTTGTAGAGAATGTTCCAGGCTGCGCCGCTTTGGGTTGTTCTCATCCTGGTGTAGAGCAACATTCCCAGGGCACGCAGGCGGTTTTCTCTGTATTTTTGGTTGATGTTTTCTACAATGGAGTCCCGGTCTACCCCAAGGGCCAGAAGTTCAGAGGCCATCTTCAGGGTCTCTGGCCTGGTGGAGTTGGAGAAGTTGTTGGTATCGGTGGTCATACCGGTCATAAGGGCGGTGGCGGCCTCCGGGGTGGGACCTCCCAGCTCTTTTAGCAGGTAATAGACTATCTCTGCAGTGGACGATGCTTCCGGGAAGGATATGGCGTGTCCGAACTTTTCCAAATCAGGATAGAGGTGATGGTCGATGAGTACTTTATTGGCCTTGCTTTCTTCCAGCGAGGTTTCTAAACCATCGGCCCTGGAAAAACAATTCATATCCAGGATAATAATAAGGTCGCAGGCCTTTATCCAATCTTCGCACTCCGATGGGCTGTCCGTGTAAACAAGGATTTTTTCTTTTCTCCGGGGACTTACGGCAAAGCCGATGGATTCCGGCAGGGGGTCCGGGAATAGGCTTCTTACATCCTTGCCAAGGCTTTCCAGCCAGGAGGCTACGGCTATGCTGCTGCCTACTGCATCCCCGTCGGGGTGCACGTGGGCTATGGTCGCAACCCGTGTGGCCTGGGAAACTATCGACCCTAAAACCTGTCCGTGATATGAGTAATCCTCAGTCATTTTACAAATTGCCGATGCAAAAATACAAATTATATTGCATTTGATAAATCATTTTTATAACTTTGTCCGACGATTGTTCAAATTTTGAATAAATAAAAATAATCTATAATGAACGAGAAACTTCAAAAAGTACTTTCGTACTGCGTTTTGCCACTTCTGATAGTGGTTCTTATTTTGGCTTGTGTAAATGGCATTCAGAAGCCTGTTAAGTTCAATGAGGTAAAAGATGCCCGTTCAGAGGTCGCTATCCAGCGTTTGAAGGATATCCGCTCCCTTCAGGTTGCCTACAAGTCCGTTAACGGAAAGTTTGCTTCAACCATTGATTCACTCATTCTCTTCTACAACACCGGAGAGATGGAAATCATTCTCCAGGTTGGTTCAAAGGATGACTCTCTTGCAGTTGTAAATACAGAGCGTCTTAAGAAAGCAAACAAGAAGATTACCCAGGAGGATCTTTACAATCTCTATCTTAAGGGAGAGAATGTGATTGCTTCCATTACTCAGAAGGTTAACGTAAAGGACACTCTGTTCAAGAGCCGTACAAATTTTGTTGTAGATTCCCTCAAATACATTCCTTTCTCCGGTGGTCAGGAAGTAGAGATGGAGTCTGAGGTAAGAAAGGTATCCGGTGTAGACGTTCCTTTGTTCGAGGCCCGTATGCCTTACAAAGCCCTCCTCAAGGGTCTTGACAATCAGCTCAGAATTAATCTTGACGATCAGCGTAAGCAGAGCAATCAGTACGAAGGCCTTATGGTAGGTAGCATTACCGCTCCTAACAACAACGCCGGTAACTGGGAGTAATAGTTTTGCCGCCTGTTATGGACAAATCGGCAAAAACAGATATAGGAATATCCATTCAAGAATCCTTGAGTGGATATTCTTTGTTCACCCCTAAGGTAACGCTGGTTCCCAAGCAGTTCTTTAAGGAATCGCAGGCGCGCGCGGCCCTGGAGGATGTGGCTGCGCTGCTGCCGGATGACAGGGTGGCCTTTGAGCCTGTTCCGGAGTACGGGGCTGTTATGGTGTATGCTCTTCCCGCCGGTAAGCCGGAGGGGGATGCCGGCAAGGTTCTTCCGGAGCTTTGGCATGTACTAAGTGAGCTTTCTTCCTGCGGAGACTATAACAAGATTCTTTGTTCCTGGCGTGAAGGCTGGCTTAATATTGCTGTTGCCAGGGGGTGCGGTCTTCTGCTTGCCAATGTTTTCCGTGCGGCGGACTTTACCACGGCTCAGTACTATATCTATATGGTTGTAAAGAAACTCCAGCTAAATCCGGAGCAGTCCTCCATTTGCTTTAGGACTCCTCTTGATCAGGAACAGGAGATGTCTCTTTACCGGTATTTCAAGGCCGTTGAGTTCCTTTCTGTATGAGGATTATTGCGGGAAAACTTAAGGGGAAGGTGATAACTCCGCCTTCTGCCTACAAGGCCAGGCCAACCACGGACTTTGCCCGGGAGGCTCTTTTTGATATTCTGTCTAACGAGTACGAGTTCGACGATCTTAAGGTGCTTGACCTGTTTGCGGGTACGGGCGCCATTTCTTTTGAGTTTTTATCCCGCGGGGCTGGTCACGTATGGTGCGTAGAGATGGCTCCCCGCAACGCTGCTTTTATTTCCAATACGGCCCGCGAGCTGGGGATAGCTCCTTCTCTTACGGTGGTAAGGCACAATGTCTTTGAGTTCCTTCCTCTCTGCCGTGAGAAGTTCGATATTGTTTTTGCAGACCCGCCTTATGCCCTTGAGGGCCTTGAGACCCTTCCGAACCTTGTTCTTGGCGGGAATATTCTTCATCCGGAGCGGTACTTTATACTTGAGCACGGCTCAGAGCATTCTTTTACCGCTCATCCTCGTTTTGTAAAGGAGAAAGTTTACGGACGGGTTCATTTTAGTTTCTTTGAATAGGGGGAATTATGGTTTCGTTTATTTTAGGCATTATAGCCCTTGTCCTGGGTTACTTTATTTATGGCCGCTTTGTAGACAGGGTCTTCGGGTCCGATGCGTCCCGCCCCACACCTGCTGTTACCAAGGCCGACGGCGTGGACTTCATAGCCCTTCCTACCTGGAAGGTGTTTATGATTCAGTTCCTTAACATTGCAGGTACCGGGCCTATCTTTGGCGCTATAATGGGTGCTAAATTTGGCCCGTCTTCCTATCTGTGGATAGTCCTGGGCTGTATTTTTGCCGGGGCCGTTCACGATTATCTCTCCGGAATGCTGTCGCTGCGCAGCGGCGGGGCCGGTCTTCCGGAAATCATAGGCAAATATCTTGGCAAGGGTACTAAATCTGTTATGCTGGGCTTCACGGTGCTGCTGCTTCTCCTTGTGGGGGCGGTGTTCGTTTATTCCCCGGCAGAAATCCTTAAGACTCTTGCGGGCGATGGTTCCAATTCTTCATTCATGATTTGGGCGGGCGTTATCTTTGTCTATTACATCATAGCCACTATGCTTCCTATAGACAAGATTATAGGAAAGATATACCCTGTTTTTGCTATTGCGCTGTTGTTTATGGCGGCAGGCCTTATGGTTGGCCTTTTTGCCAAATGGCCTTCTATCCCGGAGATTTGGGACGGTCTTGGTAACAGGACATCCCCTGCAACACCCATCTTCCCCTGCCTGTTCATTACCATAGCCTGTGGCGCCATCAGCGGATTTCACGCAACCCAGAGTCCCCTTATGGCCCGATGCCTCAAGAACGAGAAACTTGGCAGACCGGTATTTTATGGGTCGATGATTACCGAGGGCCTGGTGGCCCTGGTTTGGGCGGCCGTGTCTTCATATTTCTTTTATGCCGATGGTTACGCGGATTCGGGTCTTGCTGCTCCTCAGGCTTCCGCTCCTCAGATTGTAGAGTTGGTGTCCAGAAATTGGCTGGGAGTGATTGGCGGAATTCTGGCTATTCTTGGAGTGGTTGCTGCTCCTATTACCAGCGGGGATACTGCTCTTCGCAGCACCCGCCTTATTATTTCCGATGCCCTGCATTTTGACCAGAAGCCCATACGCAACCGTCTTTTCATAAGCATTCCGCTGTTTGTGATAGTGGCTCTGCTTCTGTGGTTTAATATTTCTGATAAGAACGGGTTCGAGAATATCTGGGGCTACTTCGGGTGGGCTAACCAGACCCTTGCAGTGTTTACGCTCTGGGCCATAACCGCATATTTTACCAAGGAAAAACGCGGGCTTTACTTTCTTATCACCCTAATCCCCGCTGCCTTTATGACTGCGGTCTGCTCTTCCTATCTGTTCTGTGTAAAGATTCCGCTCATTCCGGCCGCTTATGCCACCTGGTTCGGCCTTGCAGCCGGACTTCTTGGCGTGCTCCTTTACTTCATTCTGCGCCGCCGGGCGAAGTAGTGCATATCAGCTAGTTCATAAATAAATGGACCAGTAGGTTTTTGGGGGCTGTCGCTTGCGCGACCCTAGCCGGGTAAATGCCCCCAAAAACCTACTGGTCACATTAAATAAAACCTCAATAGTTTTTAATTAAAAATTCGATAACCTGCATTGCCTGGCCTTGCGGGGATGTCTGCCCGTGATTATATTTGTGGCGTTTCTATGTATTAAGGTGACGCATTTCAGAAAAGACTGCGTTTATATGGTGAAAGAAAAGATGTCAGACAAAGACGAAAGTGTATAAAGAGTTGGACGAGCAGGCACTGGCCAGAACCTGTTCGCAGAGAGATAGAAAGGCGGAGGACGAACTGTATAGAAGATATGCAGTAAGGGTGTATGCGCTCTGCAGAAGATACTTGGGAGATGAAGAAGCCAAGGATATCATGTTGGAAACGCTCAACCAGGCACTTGATAAAATAGATACCTATATATACACGGGAAAGGGTTCTTTGTATGGATGGATTAGCAGGATTGCTATAAACAAGGCTATTGACCAGATTAGACGGCGACGATGGCGGACTGTACCTTTGGATTTATGGGTGTGGGACAATATTCCGGAACCGACCGAGGATGAAATGGAGCAGATCCCTAAGGAGAAGCTAAGGGAATGGATAGCCGGTTTAACAGAAATGAGAAGGGCTGTTTTCAATATGTATTGTATCGATGGCTACTCTCATCAGGAGATTGCTAAGATGCTGGGAATCACCGAGACGGGTTCTACAAGCATACTGGCTAAAGCAAGGAAACAACTAAAAGACAAGATAAAGCGCTATTTGAAGGAACAAGACCGATGAGAAAGTGGGAAGACATAGTAAAAGACAGGATGGAAGAGTTAGATGTGACTCTGCCGGAAAGTTTCTTTGCAGAATTCTGTGCTATCCGCAATGGCGCGGCCCCTGATTCTCCCCAGAGGCGGTTCCTTCCGATTTGGGCACTTGTACCGGCCGTTGCTGCCGGACTGGCCGCCTTCCTCTTTATTCTTCATAAACCTTCAACTTCGGAGAACGAGGTGCTAAGGATTGTACAGAAACCGGCGAATCCTGTTGCTCTCATCAATGATTCCACAGAAGTCGTTGAGCCCACTCGGGAACAGACGCGTATCGCCCGGGTAGTCTCGCAGCAGCCGGTAATAACAGAGGAATCTGGGCATGAAGAGAAAATAGACCTCTCACAGGAAGAGAACAAACCTGCTGCGCCAGAGAGGGCTCAGGCATCAGAAACCGAAGTAGAGAAGAAAGCTGACGAACCGGTAGTTACTGACACTTCTCCGCATATCTTGGATAATGTCAGTGGCAAGCCTGTAAAAATAAAGGTAGTTCCCGTGGCTGGCGGCGTTATCGCAGGCAGTGGCCTTTTGGCGGCAATTATCTCACAGGTATCAGGTTTCGGTGCTTCAAAAGACTATAGTGCGATTCCTGGCGATTCTCCTCACGAGCTCACGAGTAGCGATACACATTACTTCCCTTTCAAGGGTGGGGTATCAGTTGGACTTCCTCTTGCAGAGAGATGGAAGATTACAACAGGTCTGGAATACAGTAGGTATCAATCCGATTTTACACATCCGCTATCCGGAGAAAAGAAGCAACTTGTACAATATCTTGGAGTTCCTGTCAGGTTAGATTGGTCATTGGTAAACAGCGGTAGGTTCGATGTATATGTAGGCGGCGGCATAAAGGGTGATTATTGCATAAGTGCTACGCTTGCGGGAGAAAAACTCAAACGTGATGGCTTCAGTTTTTCTGTGATTGGCGTAGGTGGCCTTCAATTCAATATCTTTAAGCGAATCGGTCTTTATGTGGAACCTGGATTGAGTTGGACTGTTCCGTCAGGGGGCCACGTATTGGAGACATACAGAAGCGAACGTCCGTTTATGTTCTCGGTATCAACCGGACTGCGAATCAACCTTGGTAAATAATAGATATAAACTGCTTGATTATGAAACACTTTACTGTTTTTATGGCTATGGTGGCCATGCTCTTTGGAAGCTTTTCCTGCGAAAAATCCGGGTACGATGACCCCAAGAATAATCCATATAAGAAATTGGAATTAAGTACAAAATCGGCCGAGTTCGCCCGGATGGGCAACGATTTTGCTTTCAATTTTATTGACCGCGTAAATGACGCGACGTCCGGAGATTATATCATTTCGCCGCTTAGTATGCAGTTTCTTTTGGGAATGATCCTGGATGGTGCCCAGGGACATACGGCCGATGAAATTTGCAGCGTGCTGGGTTATGGAGCCGGTGAGGTGGAGGCTGTCAACGAATACTGTCAGTCAATGCTTCGGCAGCTTCCAAATTTGGACAAGAAAACCAAACTTTCTATTGCCAACGCCATTTTCTTAGACCAGGAATATCCCTTTCTGGACAGTTACAAGGAGACTTTAGGTAAATACTTTGATGCCGAAGTGGCCAATATGGATTTCGGAGACAAAGACGGAACCGTTTATGCGATTAATAAGTGGTGCTCGGCTCACACGAATGGTATGGTTACGGAGGTCATTAAAAATGTTGGACTAAATTTACGCGCGATCTTGGTGAACGCTATGTATTTTAAGAGCGAGTGGAAGCATAAATTCTCCAAGAAAAAAACCGTCACTGAGATTTTTACCGCTGAGGATGGGACAAAAACAAGCGTTCCGATGATGAAAATAGATGAGGATTTCCTCTATCAGGAAAACGAGGTTATGCGTGCCGTGAGCCTTCCTTATGGGAATGGAGTCTATTCCATGACGGTTATTCTCCCTGCCGATGGTAAGACAATCGTTGATGTAACTAGTTATTTAGATGGAGAGGAGTGGGATGAATTTGTGTCAAAAATGGTCTCTTGCGACGTAGACCTATGGCTCCCCAGGTTCGAGACTAAGTTCCATATCGGTCTAAATGATATCCTTTCTGCTATGGGTATGCCCTCCGCCTTCAACGAGATGGCCAACTTTGCGGCGATGTCAAACAGAAAAGACTTGCAGCTTAGTTTTGTGCAGCAAGACGCTGTTATCAAAGTTGACGAGGAAGGATCCGAGGCTGCCGTAGTCTCCAGCGCAGGTTTAACTGACGCGATTGTTGGCCCAGGATACCATATTGTCTTTCACGCAGACAATCCTTTCCTTTACTTGATTACTGAGTCCAGTTCGGGAGCCATTCTCTTTGCTGGCAAATATAGCGGACAATGAAACGAATTCTCATAATTGTTTTTTCTATATTTGCGGTAATTCCCGCTTGGTCGCAGGTCGTGCAACCATCGCCCGGAAGACTTGAAAATCATATAATGATAGGAGCCGGTCTGTTTGGAGAGAGAGGTAACAATGCCAGTGATATTTTTCCCGGAGCTGTGCTTAGATTATCCTATGGTCTTGACGTGAAATTGAGTGATAAATGGTCTCTGATGCCGGGTGCCGGCATTCGTACTCAAATTGGAGAGATTAATCACTTTCGTTGGGTCGGTGGAGACCCGGATATAATGGATATGGCAGATTTTTTCTGCCAGGCACGTTACCACTTTGTTTCGGCAAATACAAGGGTTGTCATAGGCCTTGGACCTCAAATCTCTTATATGGTTTCCCCCGACACATACTACATCGATGCTGACCCTGACGACCAACGGAACGGAAAGGAGAAGTTTAAACAGTGGGATATCGGGTTGCAGCCGAAAATTGTCTTCCAAACTGGGAAACACTGGCAGTGGGGATTAGAAGCCTACATCGGCCTTCGAAACATGCTTCGTCAGTATTCGGAATACAACATAAGTGGGAGTGTTTATTTCTATAATATTATGTTTTTTTGCGGCTGGCGATTCTAATCGCAATAATATGTTATCATAAAGCATGATGGCAAAATATGACCAGTAGGCCTAAACCTACTGGTCACATTAAATAAAACAAGAGGCCAGTCGTTTGGATTCCTGGCCTAGTTTATACGTTTCTGGAGGTAATTCCGATACACTTCATTAATCCTCTCTATATTCTCTTTATACTTCGTCAGGCTCCAATCAGAGCCGTACTCATCATTCAACTCTTCCCAAATAGCGTCCAGCCCCATCTCTGCTCTGCGGGCATCAAGTTGGTCTACATCCTTAATGGGAGCAGGGTAGGGAATTCCATCGACAATAATCTTCTGCGTTCCATATGTCTGCTCCTTCCCGAGATTCATAGCCGTTCGGTCCACCAGAAAGGCATATTGCCACGCAATAGAGGGATCTTTCTCCACTGCTGCCTTCAGTTTAGGGAGACAATCTTGTTGTAACTTAGTATCAGCGCAGTGTTGTACAATCAGAAACAGTGCTTCTGCTGCATCCTCGCCTACATCTTCACGGGTTAGCCAGCCATATTTTTGAATAATTAATATGGCTCTTTTCTCGTTTTCCCTATCGATTGAATCCATTACTGACCTAACTGCGGCTAGTCTGGAATCATCCCTAGAATACCGTGATGTTGCGTCCATATAAATAAGCCGGATACCTTGGTCTTGTTTCCTCAGTATTCGTAGCTCCCGTGATATAGAGTCAAGAGGATCATTTTCTGCAATGTATGTTTCATATAGGGAGGATAGGCTTTGACGGATACCATCATAATCTTTTTCTTCTATAAGCCTATAGCTGTTTTCAACCTGCTCTTGAAAAGATTTCCCGGGAGCTTTCTTATTGCATGAAACTGTAGTCAGTCCTGCAACCAGCACCGCTGCGCAAATCATGGTCTTCAAAATCTTCATTGCTTTAGTGTTCTTAATATACGTACAAAAGTACGAAATTTGGAATTCGTCAGCAAGATGCTGACGAGTTAAGAAACTCCTTTCCTTCTCCGGAAGAAATCGAGTAGGGCTTGATGGACAAATCTTGATGGAAAAATATGACCAGTAGGTTTTCGGGGGCTGTCGCTTGCGCGACCCTAGCCGGGTAAATGCCCCCAAAAACCTACTGGTCACATTAAATAAAACCTCAAAAACTATAATCGTATAATTTTGCAATGCTTATGAAAGACTCAAGAAGTGCTGGCCTTTTGACCGAGGAGCATCTCTATCAGACCTTTCCTGCCGTCTACTGATACACTGAAACTATTCGATTGCGGCAATGCTGGTTTGAGCGGTCTATTTGCTTGATTTACGCCGATTGTGCTCCACGCACAGTAGCTGGCAGTTTTCGGCCACGGTCTTTCCTCCTTCTACCCAGGGAGTTATATTGTCGGCCTCCATCTCATCAATTTCCCAGTGTGTTTTCTCGCGATGCTCCTTTACGCAGTGAGGGCAGATTCCTCCCTGGCGCTCATAGACTTCGCGCTTCACCGCATCGTCGAAGTTTCTAAGATTCAGGTACTTCTCGTTACCAGTGAGCACGTACTGGTAGATGCCGGACTTTTTCTGCACCTCTGGATCTTGCATTAGTTCCGCCACCTTCTTCTCTAGAGCAGCCGTGTTCAGCGGCTTTGTGCCGAACTCGTTGAACAGTTCGCCCCATGGTAAGCCTTTCATCTCCTTACGGTAAGTGGGGAAGATGGTTTTCACCCAGTTGATGACATTGCAGTAGTACAACCACAATTCATTGCAATTAGGGTCGTGCTGATGGTCGGCCATGTACTGTTCGATGTGTCCGTCGGAAATCCACTTCAGTACCAATTCCAATAGCCCCTGCCGATTCACCTCGCAGCGCACATATTTGTCACCCAGGCCGATGCCGGCACAGTTGCTCTTAGAGAAATGCCGCTTGGCATCCGTCAGCCAGGCGCCGGTGTAAACAGCGTTGCGGAGTTCCTGGTCAGATAGTTTCTCCCCGGCAATATTTACAATCTTGAACCAATCCAGCTTCTCCGAATCTGTCCCCTCGCAGAAATACACCATCAGTTTATAGTCCAGAATCTTCGCCTGCTGGTCGTCCGTGAGAGTGTGGAAATACTTCTCGTCGATGGAAAAGTCATTGTTCAGATACTGGCAGATGGAAATGGTCCGCTGCTGGCCGTCCAGGACCTCAAAGCTCCCATCATCCTTCTTCACCCAGTACATGATATTCAGGGGAAAGCCGTGCCGAACCGTGTTGACGACTTCTTCGCGTTGCTTGCCTGTATAGACAAACTCACGCTGATATTTAGGCCGAACGTCCAGGCGGCCGCCATAGGCCACCACGCCTTCCTCCTGGGAGTCCAGATACCCGTCAAATAGGTTTCGGATAGTGATTTCGTGAAGTTTGATAATCATACTATTGCTTCTTTCGTATTGCTATTCTGGTATAAAGCTCTTTACCATTAAGAATCGGTTTTGCCAAGTCATATTCATTGTCGCAACCGTGATTGAATACGCCGACAATCTCAAACTGTTCAGGACAATACTTGTACATGAAGGTAATAGGAACACCCATTACGCCATTATAATCACAAGGGATATCGGTTGTCTTATCCACATTGATTGCATCGAAATTGTCATACTTGGGATAATCTATCGGATTATACTGTTTATACAGAATGATTTGCTCATGCCTACGAGGAATCTCCAGATTTGTATACCAGGTAACGCTCGGGACTCGTATCATGCCTTCCCGGTGGTCGGCATCAGAAGCCGTATCCTCATACTTGGTGATAAAGTGTGCACAGTTTCGTTTGAAGCCATAGCCTATCCAAATCTTATCCTGCATCACGAGAGGGAATATCTCTTTATACTTGATGGCATTCTGGTTCCCGATAATCAAGAATTTCTTCTCATACTTGATAAGCTGCGCTACATATTCCCGGAACAGGCTAAACGGCGGGTTGGTACAAACAATGTCGGCCTGCTTCAATAGTTCGATGCATTCTGCACTACGAAAATCACCGTCACCCTGAAGAGAGAGCACCTCCATCTCGGAAGGGTCAGGAATGCGGTTGCCATTCTTATCACCCTCATAGATGATATAGACCGCCTGCTCGCAGGTGTTCATCGAGAATAAGTCCGGCTCATTGTTTTTGTAGCACGTGGCAATAAGCTTTCTCAGCCCCAGAATCTCGAAATTAAGGGCGAAGTACTTAAAGAAATTGCTGACCCGAGGGTCGTCACAATTGCACAGTACGGTCTTGCCTTTGAAATGAGTGCGGTAATGCCTAAGCTCGTTTTCAATGTCGCAGAGCTGGGTATAAAACTCATCTTCACGGGCTTTCTTGGCCGTCTGCAACTGATTGTTCGAGTTGGCCATAAGCTGCGCTTTACGGCACTTGCCTTATCCGGTACGGACAATAGGGCACAAAAAAGGCATGGACCTTTCCAATCCATGCCCTGAGGCCCTAGGAAGCCCGCAACACTAGATAAGTCCAGCCCACGCCAAAGCGCAGACATTTACTGACTTACCCGGTGCGTTGCATTGAAATTTCCTAGGTTTCAGGGGCAACCGAATAAATAGCAAATGCTAAGTTAAATATGTCTACAAAACTCTTTGTTTGGAGATTGTATTTACAAATATAAAGATTTTATTGATATAGCGTATCATTATAGTCCTTTAATCTAGAATCCTTTTTAAACTCATCATATGATGAGCACGAGATCAATAGTTTTTACTTTTTATTTTGCATAGTAACTAAATATTAGTTACATTTGCATATGGGTACTATGGAAAAATCAAGGAACAAAATGAAAACTCTTAAGTATAAGGGGTATCTTGGTTCAATCGAGTTCAGCGCAGAGGACAATTTGCTTTTCGGTGAAATATTGGGAATAGACGGACTTGTCAACTACGAAGGAAAGACAATGCAGGAACTCACAAAATCCTTTCACGAAGCTGTAGAGGATTATCTTGCATTCTGCACTGACCACGGATTAAAACCGCAAAAAAGTTTTTCCGGCATGTTCAACGTTCGCATTGCGCCCGATACGCACCGGAACATTGCCAACATGGCGGCTGAAGCAGGCATTTCCATCAATGCCTTTGTAAGAAAGGCTTTGGATGAGGCTGTAAGTTATGATTCCCACTGTCTTGAGCCCACGATGCTCATGGAACCGGAAGGTCCTGCCTATGGCTCCGGTAATGTGGTGACGTTTCAAATACCAGAAAGGGATTTGGTTTTTGCTAGAGAATTGGCCAGTCGTTTGGGTTGGGTGGAGGTGTAAGGAATCTTACTCATGATTCGTGCCTGCTCAAAGGTTGGATTCGCCTTGCCACTTAGAATGGCGCTTAGACGCGGCGCTGTCATGCCAAGAATAACAGCAGCTGGACCTGATGGAAAAACGCGGCTCTGGCTTCCAGAAGATTACGACGCACACCTCTGAGCTGCGTCTCTACAGCAAAGACCTCGCGCCAACCTTTGAGTCAGACGCATCTTCCTTCTTCACCACGGTGTACAGTGTCCTCTATGGCAAGACGGATGCGGATTTCCAGCGCATCATTGACCAGGAATC
>CACYGW010000001.1 GCA_902774045.1 uncultured Bacteroidia bacterium | reverse complement strand
AAGCGCGACGCCACAATGGAAGAGGCCAAGGCAATGGGCGCAATAGCCCTCTTCGGAGAAAAATACGCAGACCGAGTAAGGGTTGTGCGCTTTGGTCCTTCTGCAGAGCTTTGCGGAGGTACTCACGCAGAGGCTACAGGCAATATAGGCTTCTTTAAGATTGTATCGGAGGGCGCAGTGGCCGCAGGAGTAAGAAGGATTGAGGCCCTTACCGGAGAGGCCGCAGAGAATCTGGTTTACACCCTGCAGGACACTATGCGCGCAGCCAGGGCCTTCTTTAACAATGCCCCTGACATCACAGCCGCTATCCAGAAGATGATAGAGGAGAACTCCGGATACAAGAAAGAGATAGAAGGCTATATGGACGAAAAGATTAACGCTCTGGCAGAGCAGGCCATCCACGGAGCCCAGGTTGTAGGAGATATAAAACTTATAAAGATTGCCGCCAACATAGACCCGGCCATTGTGCGCGGAGTTGCAGCAGCCATCCAGAAGGATAAGACAGGCATCGCTCTTGCCGCAGCCTTCCAATGGGAAGACAAGCCCCAGATTGTGCTTATGTACACCAAGGACCTTGTAGAAAAGGGCCGCAATGCCGGCAAGGACATTCGCGAGGCCGCCAAATTCATCCAGGGCGGCGGTGGCGGACAGCCCGGCCTTGCAACCGCCGGCGGAAGGGACGTAAACGGTCTTGGACAGGCAATGGAAACATTGGAGAAAATAATACTGGAAGGATAGTATGAAGAAACTGGACCTGTTCATACTTAAGTCTTTCGTAGGGCCGTTCTTTGCTCTGCTTTTCATAGTATTGTTCATACTTATGTTGCAGTTCCTATGGGTCTACATAGACGAACTTGTGGGAAAGGGTCTCAGTTTTGGAGTTATAATGGAGTTTATGGCCTGGGGCGGGGCTACCCTCCTGCCTCTGAGTATGCCTCTGGCCACGCTTCTGGCCTCTGTGATGACCATGGGCCAGATGTCGGAGAATAACGAGCTTATAGCGCTTAAGTCGGCCGGCATCTCCCTTCGCAGGGTAATGGCCCCCATTGCAGTGGCATCGGCTATAATTAGCGTTTTAGCCTTTGTGGCCGCCAACGACCTTGTACCCCTGGCATACAATAATATATATACGCTCCGGGACGATATCGGCCGCACCAAATCAGAAATCAGCATCCCCACCGGAACCTTCTACAATGGCCTTGAAGGCTATATTATAAGGGTGGACGACAGGAACAATAAGACCGGGATGATGTATAACGTTCAGGTTTACGACCACTCCCAGGATAAGGGAGATGTAAGCCTTACTCTGGCCGATTCTGCCGAGATGCGCATCTCCAAGGCCAAAGATTACCTAACCTTCAGGCTGTTCAGCGGCATTAACTACCAGGAGACTAACACTATGAAGTATCGTGATACCACCCTGGAATTGCAAAGGATTAGTTTTGACGAGCAGCAGCTGATTATTCCTCTGCAGAACTACGCCTTTGAAAAGTCCGACGGGGGCAAGTTCTCCGACCAGGTACGCGCCAAGAATGTAAAATTGCTTGGACTGGGCAGGGACTCTCTCCAGAGAGAGAAAGACTCTACCCTCAACAGCATTGTCAATAGTTTCTGGAGAAGGCAGAGCCTTAAGTACCTGCGTCAGCTGGACACCTCCAAACATTTCGAAGCCACGGCGGTGATGGATTGTTCCAACAAGGAATGGATGGGCTATTCCATGCAGAGGCGGGCCTTGGACAATGCCGCCAACGCTGCGACAGAGATAGAGTCCTATCTTATATCTGCCGACGACGATATGCGCTACAGCAGCAAAATCCTGCGTCACACCAAGGTGGAGCTGCTTAAGAAATTTGCCCAGGCCCTGGCCTGCCTCATTCTCTTTTTCATAGGAGCGCCGCTGGGCTCCTTCGTTACCAAAAAAACCGGACTGGGTGCGGCGGCCATAGTGGCCATACTGTTCTTCGTACTCTACTGGGTGGTTGATATTACAGGTACAAAACTGGCCAAGGACGGGGCCGCATCGGCTCCTTTGGGGGCCTTCATATCTACGGGAGTGTTGCTCCCGCTGGGCCTCTTCCTGTCCTGGAAGGCCATAAACGATGCCAAGTTGTTTGGCAAGAACGACAATCTTGGAGCAGCCTGGCGTTCATTCAAAAGCAAGATTGCAAGAGTGTTCAAGAAGACAAGAATCGTATATATGGGTACTCCGGAGTTCGCAGTAGCTCCGCTTGAGGCCCTTATTAACAAAGGATACAAGGTTGTGGGCGTTGTAACTGTAGCCGATAAGCCAAGCGGACGCGGGCTTAAGGTTACGGAAAGCGCAGTAAAGAAGTACGCTGTAGAAAAAGGCATACCCGTGCTGCAGCCAGAAAAACTCAAGGACCCTGCGTTCCTGGAGCATCTGGCCGCATTTAAGGCAGACCTCTTTGTGGTAGTGGCCTTCAGGATGCTGCCGGAGGTTGTATGGAAGATGCCCCCTCTTGGTACGTTCAACCTTCACGCCGCCCTTCTGCCCCAGTACAGAGGCGCAGCCCCTATTAACTGGGCGGTTATAAACGGAGAAAAGATAACAGGTGTAACCACCTTTATGATAGACAAGGACATAGACACCGGAGGCATCCTTCTAAGGCAGGAATGCCGCATTGCAGAGGACGATACCGCCGGCGACGTTCACGACAAACTAATGCCTTTGGGTGCGGACCTTGTAGTGGAAACCGTAGAGGGCATTATCCAGAAGAACATAGAGACAAGGGTACAGAGGAGTTTCATCCAGGGTTCAGAGGTGCTTAAACCCGCACCAAAGCTTACCAAGGAGCTTTGCCAGATAGACTGGAACCAGCCCACCGTCAAGATATACAACCTTATAAGGGGCCTGAGCCCCTACCCTGCCGCCTTTACAGAGATTGTCCGCGAGGGCGAAGAACCTGTGCAACTTAAGATTTACAAAGCAGAAAAGATGGAGACGGCCTCTGCGGCCGCTCCCGGCTCTATTCTTACAGACGGCAAGACCTACCTGGCCATTGCCACAGCCGACGGGGCCATAAGCCTACAGGACATTCAGCTTGCAGGAAAGAAGCGTATGCAGGTTAAAGCCTTCCTGGCCGGCTTCAGAGACGCGTCCTCATACAAGACAATATAGAAGACCTATGACAGCTGCCATAATATGTGACGGAGATTTTCCCCGGAAACCTTATCCGAGATATCTCATATCCACCGCGGACATTATTATCTGCTGCGACGGAGCTCTAAGAAGTTTTCTCAAGGCGGTCCCTTCCCTGTTCCCGGGCCGGGAACGCAGGCCGGACGCCGTTGTGGGAGATATGGACTCCCTGCCGGCAAGACTAAGGAAAGAATATGAGTCCATTGTGGTAAAGGAGGACGAGCAGGACTATAACGATCTTACCAAGGCGGTCCGATACTTACTTGCATCCTACCCAAGAGTGCAGGAAATTCACATTCTGGGTGCCACCGGAAAGAGAACGGACCACACGATTGGCAACGTGTCGCTGCTTATGGAATACGGCAGGATGTTCCCGCAGACAAAGGGAATGCAGCTGGAAATAGTGTCGGACTACGAAACCATCGTCCCCCTGTGGAATAGCTGCCGCCTTAACGTTGGCGTGGGCCGCCGGGTATCCATACTGTCGCCCGACAACGGATTAAAGATAAAATCCTCCGGCCTGCAGTACGATACCTCCGGGGTGGTTTTTGACAACTGGTGGAAGGCCACGCTTAACACGGCCACCGAGGACGAGATTTCGCTGGAATTCAGCAAACCCTCCGCCGCCGTGCTTATAATGAATTAACAACAACTCTTACAATATGTTGCGAAAATTCAGAATCATCCTTGCAGCCATAGTGCTATGCGCAGTGGTGCTGCTCTTTCTGAGGCCGTGGGAGGAGAGCTCCCTACAGCTGGGATTCATTGCAAAACTGCAGTTCATCCCAGCCCTGCTTTCCCTCAATGTAATTATACTGGCCGTACTTATTGCGGTAACGCTTCTCTTCGGGCGCATTTACTGCTCTGTTATCTGCCCTTTAGGTATCTTCCAGGACATCATAGGGAGCCTTGGTCGCGCGGAAAAGAAGAACAAGCTTCGCTATACCCCGTCCGGCGAGAAGAAAGTAAGATATGTAGTCTGGGTGCTTTTTGCAGCCGCGCTGCTTGCAGGGATTAGTTACGCCGTGATTCTGCTTGACCCTTATGGTCTTTTTGGAAAAATGCTGGCCACCCTTGGCGGAAAGACCGCCGGCTGGATGGTGCCCGCCGTAAGCCTTGTTCTTATGGTGGTTATAGGCATCCTGGCCTGGAAGAACGGACGTACCTGGTGCAACACAATCTGCCCCGTAGGCACTACGTTGGGCTTTTTCTCCAGATTCTCCCTGTTTAGGCCTGTGATTGACAAGGACAAATGCAAGAACTGCCACGTTTGCGAGCGTAGCTGCAAGGCAGCCTGCATAGACATAGAGACAAAGAGTATAGACTACAGCAGGTGCGTAGATTGCTTCGACTGCGTTGGCGCCTGCAAGTTTGACGCCCTGCACTACAAGGTAAGTATCGGCCAAAATAAAAAATCCCAGGCCCTCGGGGCCTCCGGTGATGCCGATGCTGCCGGTACCGATGCCGGAAGGCGTGCCTTCCTGGCCTCTGCCGTAATGGCCACAACGGCTGCCACTCTGGGCGCACAGGGTAAAAAGCTGGACGGAGGTCTTGCCGCCATCATAGACAAAAAGGCCCCCGAGAGAACAGTGCCGCTTGTACCCTTTGGATCGGAAAGCGTAAAGGACTTCTACAAAAAATGCGTAGCCTGCCAGCTTTGCATCTCTGTCTGCCCCAACGGCGTGCTTAAGCCGTCCGCCTCTTTGGAGCACCCGATGCAGCCTTATATGAGTTACGAGAACGGCTATTGCCGCCCGGAGTGTACAGAGTGCTCTCAGGTGTGCCCTACCGGTGCCATCCTGGCCCTTACCCCGGAGGAGAAGACTCAGTTCCACATTGGCGTGGCCTCTGTTGACAGGGGGCTCTGCGTTGTAGAGCGCGACGGGGTTTCCTGCGGGAACTGCGCAAGGCACTGCCCCGTTGGTGCCATAAAGATGGTTAAACTTAATCCCGAAGATCCGGACAGCCCCCGCATCCCCGCAGTTGACGAGAGCCGCTGCATAGGTTGCGGAGCCTGCGAGAATCTCTGTCCTTCCAGACCGTTCAGCGCCATTACCGTTAACGGCCTTAATGTTCACATCAAAGACTGACAGCCATGAAAGACATAAATAGAAGAGACTTCCTTAAAATGGCCGGAGCCGGTGCACTGGCCGTTGGAGCAGCCGCCTGCGGCGCCAAAAAGACTTCCGGTCCCGCCGACTCCCTGGCAGAAGGCACCATGGAGTATAGGATTAACCCTAACAACGGAGACAAGGTTTCCCTGCTTGGCTACGGGTGCATGCGCTGGAAAATGATTAAGGACGAGAAGGGTAAGGACATTATAGACCAGGACAGCGTGAACGAGCTGGTAGACAGGGCCATAGAGGCCGGAGTAAACTACTTTGACACCTCGCCCGCTTATCTCCAGGGCCAGTCAGAGAAGGCCAGCGGTCTGGCACTCAGCCGCCATCCCCGCTCCTCTTATTATATAGCCACTAAGTTGTCCAACTTCAGGGATTCCACCCCGGAGGCCTCCAAGAAGATGTATCACGACTCTTTTGAGCAGATGCAGACAGAGTACTTTGACTATTACCTTATGCACTCTATCGGACGCGGCGGCTACAAGGCCTTCAGCAAGCGCTACGAGGAAAATGGAATGATGGATTTCCTGCTCAAGGAGCGCGAGGCCGGAAGGATTAGGCAGATGGGCTTCTCATTCCACGGCAGCCAGCCTGAGTTTGACGAGATGATAGCCCTTCACGACAAGTACAAATGGGACTTCGTGCAGATAGAGATGAACTATATGGACTGGCAGCACGCCGACGGCAAGCGTAACGTTAACGCAGACTATCTCTACGACTGCCTGGACAAGAGGGAACTCCCCATAGTGGTAATGGAGCCCCTTCTGGGAGGCCGTCTTGCCACTGTTCCGGATAATGTAACCCGTCAGTTCAAGGAGCGCGAGCCGGACAAGAGCGTAGCCAGCTGGGCCTTCCGCTTTGTGGGTAGTTACCCCCGGATTCTTACCATCCTTAGCGGAATGACTTACCGCGAGCATCTGGAGGATAACCTTAAGAGTTTCCTGGGCTTCAAGCCTCTTACAGAAGAGGAGCTGCAGTTTGTAAAGGATATGGCAGGCATTATGGCAACCTATCCCACAATAAACTGTACCCATTGCAACTACTGTATGCCCTGCCCTTACGGAATAGACATTCCGGAGATTTTTGCGCACTACAACAGGCACGTAAACGACGGCACCGTTGCCCAGAGCCAGGAGCAGGCGAACTACAGCAAACTGCGCAGGAACTACCTTCTCTCCTACGACAAGGCCATCCCTACCCTGCGTCAGGCAGACCACTGTATAGGCTGCGGGCAATGCCTTCAGCACTGCCCGCAAAGTATCGATATTCCTAAAGAGCTTCACCGGATAGACCGGTACATAGAGAAGCTCAAGCAGAATAAGTTATAGCCTATCTCTTCACAACCGTCTTGGTGTAAGTATTACCTCCGAAGGTAACCTTCAGTGAATAAACGCCCGGAGCGCAGTCGGACATATCGATTGCCAGAGGGCTGAAGGCGCTGAAGGTAGAGGTAGCGTTGTATACCTCTGAGCCTGTAGAGGATGACAGCTTGACGGTAGTAGGAACCTCGGCCTCGCCGGTACGTACGTACAGGATGGTGGTTACGGGGTTAGGGTAGGTATCAACCATATCGGAATTAGGATCCCTTACCAGAATCTGGAACGTAAGGGTAACGCTCTTGCCAAGGGTATCGGTTGCAACTACGGATACGGAAGTGGTTCCGTAATTAAGGGTGGTTACATAAAGTTTCCCGTTGGAGATGTTGCAATGTACTATACCGTTATTGCTGTAAGAGAAGGTATAGCTGAGCGGTTCCTCGTCAGGATCGGTCACATAAGAGTCAATTGTGTAGGTGGTAATGTCTCCTACCTTGTAGCTTATGATATTCTCCATATTCTTAACTATGACCGGAGCCCTGTTTTCCAGGAGGGTGTAGGTATAGTTGGCGCTGCCCGATGCACCGTAAGCATCCGTGGCAGTTACTTTAGCCGTGTAAGTGCCGGGATTTGCGCCCGAGCCCTTTACAACTATGGGATAGTTGCTGCCAATGTTGTAGTCCAGTTTGTCGGCGTCGGAACCGTGGGTGAGGCTGACCGTGAATGAATGACCGTCGGGGTCCTCTATATTTACGGGAACGGTAACTGTCTGCCAAGCCTTAATCTGCGCAGGAGCGTCGGACGATACGGTTACTACCGGAGGATTGTTGGGCTTGGTAGTAATGTTCTTTATGGTCGATAGTTCAGAGTATGCGTTACCTGCATCTACGGCTACAACTGCCACGTAGTACTTGGTAGAGAATTCCAAATCTGCTATGCGACCGGTAAGGTCGTTACCTACCACGGAGCCATCTGGAACGGTTATAACTTTGGAGAATACACCGCTGCCGGGATTCTTGGGATCTACGGCAGAAAGTGTAGAACTGCTCTCGGAGGCCAGGAGAATATATTTTGCACAAACTGCCGTGCCGGCGGCATTTGCAGTTACCTTCCAGGAGAAGTCTATGCTGTTGGCAACAGCGGCAACAGTATAGTTGGCGACAGGTGCGGGAGGAGTTGTGGAAAGGCCGTAGGTAATGGCTCCGTAAGCATCCAGCTTGGAACCGATGGGGTCAGAAGACGTAAGCACGCCGGATACTGCACCGTTGAGCATCTTATCTACGAGCATTTGATTGGTGAAGCCCTGTCCGCCGCAGTAAGAAACCACAAGGGCCGCTACGCCGGAAGCGTGAGGGCAGGCCATGGAAGTTCCCTGCATCCAGGCATATTTGTTACCGGGAGCCAGGCTGTAAATTTCTCCGTTGTTAAAGTAGGCATCACCGCCCGGGGCTGCAAGGTCTACCCAGGTTCCGTAGTTGGAATAGTAAGCCTTATTTCCATCCGGGGCGAATGAACTTACGGCGATAACATTGCACTGGGTGCAGATAGGGTCCAGGTCTATGTTCTCGTTGCCGCTGGCAAAGAAGAGCACTCCGCCCTTCATCATAGAATCTTCCCTCTGGTTGCCGTTGGCGTCGCAGCCTGCAAGGTCTACGAAGTACTGGATGGCCTGCTTGAAGGAATTACCCACGGTAATATTCTTAAAAGCGTTGTACTCGGAAGTGCTTACATAACCATTGTCGTCGGTATCGGCATAATAGCCCCAGCTGTTCTGGCTTATGACGGCTCCGTTCTCCCTTGCCCAGGTAAATGCCCGAATACAGGTAGCATCGGACCCATTGTCATTGTCGTACGGATCGTCATTGAAAATCTGGCAGGACATAACCTTGCAACCGGCAACATTGTTGGCATAGTCGCCTCCGGCAATGCCGGCGACACCGCGGTTGTTGTTTGTAATGGCGGCGATGGTTCCCGCAACGTGGGTTCCGTGGTCGTCTACGTCAATGCTGTAATTGCTCTTCATACAGTTACGGCTGCCACCTGCCTGGGCAGGCAGTGCATTGGAAGCCAGGTCGTTATGAGTAAGGGCCACGCCACCATCGGTAACGGCAACTATAACCCTGGGGTCTCCGGTAGTGAAGTTATTCCATACGGGCTCTACGTTAATGTCCATCCCGGCGGTAAAGTTGCCGGAACCGTTATTCTTAAGGGCCCACTGACGGCTGTAGTAGGTGTCGTTCACCGAGCGGCGGCGGACCTTGCGTACAGGGTCTGCGCTAACCACACCCTTTACCGATATAAACTCATTGTGAGCCTTGGTAGAAGTTATTTTCTCGTCGTATTTAACCACATAGAACCTGTGAAGTCCGTACTGACGGCGCTGAGCCTCGTACTCGCCCCCGGCGGGAATCAGACGCTCTATTGAGACAATATTAAGCTCGTCCAGAGCCGAGTTAAGGCCCATTGATTTGGTAACGAGCTTGCCGTCCATAAGGTCATTCTCTATAAGTGAAAGGGTGGCGTCGTCGAACTCCACTATCATACTTCCGCTTACCTGGTTCCTGTACTCCGGTTCCTGGGTGGCATCGCTCTGTTTAATCTGATCTACAGGGGCCTCTGCCTGTTCCAGCTCGGCCTTGCTGCAAGAAAAAACAGCCATTGCAGCAAACGCTGCTGCTATATATTGAATCTTCCTCATATCCTAAAAACTATATCCTATACCGATAGTGATGGTGTTGCCAAGATAGTCATTTGCGGTAAGATAGGCAACATCGATATTTACACCGTAGAATTTAATTCCGGCGCCCACAGTTGCGAAAGAAGGAAGGACAGCCTCCTTGCCTCCGATATGATAACCGGCCCTTACGAAGAGCAGGTCATTGTATCCGTACTGGGCACCAAGTGCGGCGTTTACGTTTCCTGAAAGGTAGTAGTCCAGATCAAGGACTGCCTTGAAGGAATTCTTTTCAAAAGAAGTGGTGTAGTCTCCGGCTGCGTGTACAGAAGAGGGGATGTCGAAGGATTTGCCGCTTTCGTCCTTTATTTTTCCTCCTATGGAAGCCACTCCGGCGGTGAGTCCGAACTCAGGAGCCGGCTTAAAGTAAAGAAGGGCGTCAAAAGCAACGGTGTTAAAAGAAACGCCTTTGGCAATCTTCTGGGATGCGTACCTTGCAGTAAGGCCCATGCCTATCTTTTCCGTGAAGGCAACGCCAAAACCGCCGTTGATAACGAAGTCCTTGGGGGTGAAGTCGCCGGTTACAGAGCCTGTCTCGCTCATAACATCGTACTTCTGGCCGCTCTGGGTTGCAAAACCAAGGGCGAAGCCAAAGTTTTTGCCGGCCTTTGCGCCGAAGCCAAAATTAACATTGGTGGTCTTGGCGGCATCGGGAGCCCAGTTTTGGAAAGATGCGGCGATATCGAAGGTCTTCTGGGAGAAAGGGATGACCGATGTGTTCTTGAATGCGCTGTAGGCGATTGACTCCGTTGAAGCCGTTCCGGCTCCACCCATAGCTGCCGTAGCAGGGTCCCTGTCTATGCGCATAAAAGGCAATGCTTCCTGCCCTCCCTGTGCAAACATCACAGTCCCACCCATCAATAAGATGGCAGAAATTAAAATTAGTTTAGGTTTTCGCATGATGTGTTTCTATTTTGTTTTCTCGTAAATATAATCTACTACCGCAATAAGGGAGTTAGGGTCTTTCCACTTGATTTTAAGCTTTTTAAGCTCTTTCTTGGCGGCTTTGCTATCCGGCATCATAGCCGCAATCTCATTAATATCAGCCTTGTAAAGAAGGCCGTTCACCCTAAGGTACAGGCTTTTACGAATCTCTAATTTCTTGCTGTCTCTCTTGTTAACAAGGTCTGTCAGATTCATATTCATCTGAGCAGAGTTATTAAGGAAATACAGATTACTTACATTTTGGGCCGATGCTGTCCTGGAAGAGATTCCATAGCCTATGTCAACGGAGTTATAGGCCTCCATATCAATCCAAGATTCTTCCAGCACCACGCCGTTATTGCCCTCGAGCATAATTTTACGAAGTTTACCTCCGGTATTAAGGTAAACATCCTCTCCGACGGCTACAAGATAGACTTTGGCCATATCGGCCACCAACACCTTATCTTCCATTACATAGTGAAGAGTATGGTTGGGAAGGTAGATGTTAAGCATTTCATAGGACCTTACTTCCCCGGTGGTGGACTTTACGGTTCCTGCTTCGAACTCCTCCAGCATATAAGGCCAGGTCTCGGTAGGAGTGTAAACCTTCTTTTCCTTGGCGGCATTTGCGGTAAACGCAAAGAACGCCAGAATCGTAAATGCAGAAATAATAAAGCTTTTCATAATATTTTTACTATAGAGTTTGCAAATGTAGTCTTTTCCCCCGTTAAAAACAATTATATGGCCGTTTATATTGAATTACACTTACTTACTTTGTTTTTAAGAGTTAAATTTGATATATTTGGGCATAAAACATTTCAGACCATGTTCAAGAATCTTCTAAACCACCTGACAAACAGCGCCGGCAGTTCGTTAACCGGTGGTGTTAACAGTGCCCTGAACGGTGCCGTAAACAGCGCCGTAAACAATGCGGTAAACAGTGCCGTAAATGCGGCCAAGAGTGAGAATAAAACCTACACTTTCACCTCTCTTCCGCAGAATTTAAATGAGCTTAAGGCCCTTCCCCAGGCTACACTTACAGATGAGTTTGCAGTAGCAGCTCTCTCTGTACTGGCTCTTACCAAATTTGAGACAGACCGCGAGGAGTGCTACCGTATGCTGGATTTCCTTAAAGGTCCCGGAGGCCCTATGAACCCTACAGAGCAAAGATACATCTCTGACAGGTTTATGGACGGGAAGTTTTACAAGGTTAATGCATTATTCGAGGGTGCAACCCCGGAGAATAACTACACTCCCGCCACTCCTTACAAGATTCAGGTATCCTCTAATCCCTATTCCTATCCTGCAAGCGACAGGGCAACCCTGTATCTCCACTCCGGCGGAGCAGACTCTCCCAGGCCTGTTACCCTCAGGAAAAAACCCAGCACCGGCCAGTGGTTCATTGTACAGATAGATTATCTTGGAGACATCCGCATCCCCGCAGCGCAGGACGCCTGGAGATAAGACACCTATTATATTATATAAAGAAAGTCCGCTTCAAACGAGGCGGACTTTCTTAATAAATATGTCTCTGGTATTCTACTGCTTGTGCATTACAACACCAGGGAGTTCGAGATCGAATACGGAAATACCGCCGGTTGCTGTCCTGTAACCTATACCAAAGCCCCAGTCGTCTTCGAATACAAATGAACCGTCGGGCTGCTCAACAAATACGAGATCACCTTCATCGTAAACATAAGTTCCGTCAAATCCCCACAGGGAAACGATGTTGCCATTTACCGGCGAAACAAACGGTGTTCCGAAAGGAACAGAGAATGTACGGGAACCAGCCTCTCCGGAAACCTCTGCTACGAAGGAATAATCCGTTCCAAGAGCAGGGATATATCCACCCACGAAGGAAGGAGTAAGGCCGATGATTCTAACTGAAGTAACATCACCCTCTACAGAAGACAGAGTGGTTGTCCAGGATGTGTTGCCATCGAAATAATCTGTTCCCTCTGAGGTGTAGTCACCAAGTATGTCTGCAAGCGGGTGATCAGCGTCTGTAATGGTAACGTCAACCTTATTGAAGGCACCAATAGCAATTCCATTGGTAGCAGCGTCAAGAGTTACAGCAAACTTAAGATAACCAGGCTCGTTGTAGTCCGGGATACGGGTTACATCGATTGTGATATACTTAAGAGTATCCTTTGCGCTGAAGGAAAGCACGCCGTTCTCAGGTTCAGAGATGGTATAGTTAACACCGTTGATTGCATCACCGTCTACACCGCTAAGGGTAACGTTGAATGCAAGTTCGGCAGGATTAACAAGACGAACCGGGATGGTGAAGTGACCTATATCCTCGCTAACGCTGTATGATGTCTTAACGTCGAATGTAACGAAGGGGTAGATGTACTCCAGGCCGTCGGCACCAACGTACTTGTCTGTCCTGTCGCAGGAGGCGAAGAACGCCGAGATTGCTGCTATTACAAGTATTCTATATATATTTTTCATAGTCTTACAGTATTTAATAGGTATCTCTGCGATTATTCAACAACAGCGCTATATCCAAGATTCTGAATAAGGTTGTCGTTCAGACGACGCTCATAGCTGGGGATAGGCCATACGAAATGGTAATCACTGGCTTCCATAGACTTGTTCTCGAATGATTCACCGTGGCTAAGAACATAGTCGGCGGCGGAACAATTCTGACCAAGACGGCTGGAGAATCCAACGTTCCATCTCTTAAGGCAGCTCATACGAAGACCCTCACCAACGGTTTCCTTGAACCACTCGTTCTGAATGGTAGCATTTGAAGGAGCGGTTATGTTTGCTCCGCGGGCAGTCTGAAGAGCGTTAAGATAGTATGCGGCACCCTCAAGATCGCCGGACTTGTAAAGAGCCTCGGCAGCGATGAGGTACATCTCGCCAATACGGAAAGGCTTGATTGCATTGCTTCCTGAAGGCTTGCCTGAAGAAGCGTATGCAGGGTTACCTGCCCATTTTACGAATACTGCCAGGTCTTCATCGTTATAGAGAATGCTGGAAGTGAATACGGGAACATCACCGAATGAGAACCAGTTTGCAAGACGGAGGTCATCCTCGTCATAAGCCTCTACAAGCTTCCTTGAAGGGAAGAAGTAAGGAGCATAGGCGTCTGCATTGTCAACGGTTACAAGACGGGTATAGCAATCGTATGCGCGGGGAGCCTCATCCTTGGAAGCGTAGAGCTGGAGGATAGCCTCTGTGCCGGTATCGTTTGTATATTCGGCTGTGAACTGAGCGTCGTTGCTTGCAAGAAGATAGAGCTCGCTGTCTACAAGACCACCTGCCTTAAGGGCTGCATTTTCGTAATCCTCTACGTCAAGATAATAACGTGCATAGAGGGCGTCTACAGCGTCTATTGTAGGAAGGCTTGCTGCGGGAGAGCCGGGAACATCTGCAAGAATAACGGCTGCAGAATCAAGGTCTTTCTTAATCTGTGCGTAGGTGTCTGCCACAGAACTTCTTGAAGGACGATAATCAATATCGTCGTGAAGAACGATAGGAAGGCCAAGGTCTGTTTCTGCTGTTGCAGGATCGTAATCCTTTGCAAAATGCCTTACAAGCTGGAGATAGGTGAACGCCCTGTAAAGGAATGCATATCCCTTCGCTGTAGTAGCCTCTGCTTTGAGGGTGGGAGAAGGAATAAGGTTCGCCTGATCTATAAAGTTGTTATAGCGGTTGATTGCTATATAATAGGTACCGTAGTAGCTTTCAATATCCTGGTCGGATGAATTGAAGCTGTTATCCGTACGGTGAATAGGACCATAGTTGTTACCGTAGTCTGAAGAAGCGTTGAAGCCATCGCACATAAGGTCATCAAGCTCATTGAAGAAGCCGGACTGATAGGACCTGAAAGTTGCGAGTACACCATTGGTGAACTGGGTGAGGTCGTTGGCTGTAACGATTACAGGCTCGCCGGGAGTATAAGCAATCGATGTCTTGGGTTCAAGATCAAGGTTGCAAGAAGCCAGGATTACGGTAAAAGAGGTTCCCAACAATATATTCTTAACTATATTTTTCATAATCATAAATTTTATCAGTTCCTCTTAAATTAGAATGTAATCTCTATACCACCAAGATACTGTCTTGTATTACCAGGAAGACCCAGGGTAATGTTGGAATCAGCCTCAGGGTCTGAACCCATATACTTGGTAATAGTGAACAAGTTACGGCCTGTGAAGGTAAACTTAACATCGCTAAGTACACCGCCGGCCCAATTAAGAAGGTTCTTAGGAAGGCTGTATCCTATCTGCAAGCTCTTAAGGCGCATGAAGGAAGCGTTCTCAAGGAGGTGGGTATCAAAATGCATCTCTGCACCATCGGCCCATGAGGGATATTTTGCATCGGTGTTTCTGGGTGTCCAGAAATCAGTAACGGCCTTGGACTGGTTGTAACCCGCAAAAGTGTTAGGGTTGTTATAGAAGTAAGCATCGTTATTGATGAGGTACTTGCCAAGAGTGTAGTTGAAGTCTGCTTTAACACTCAGGTTCTTATACCTACCGGAAATTCCGAAACCACCGTTGATAGGAGCGTAACGCTCTTTACCTGTATTCTGACGAAGGTCTGACTCGACGAACACCTTGGTAGTGCGGCTGGGATCCTTTGTACAAACGTTGATGTCCTCTCCGGGGAGATACCACATCTGCTTTCCGTCTGCCGGATCTACACCTGCATAAATAGGATAGTAGAAGGATACGGGCTGGCCTACAACGTAGGTAACACCTGTATTGACAATTTCCCACTCCTTACGACCGTCGAAGAGTTCGGTAATCTTCTGCTTGTTGTAGTTGAATGCGGCGTTGAAGTTGAGGGCGTAATCCCTACTCTTGAGAATGTCTACGCCGATGGTGATATCGATACCCCTGTTCTGGAGACCGCCTACGTTAGTTGTAACTGAGGTGAAACCAGTGCTGTAAGGGAGAGGACGGGACATAAGCATATCGGTAGTCTTACGGTTGTAAACTTCTACCTCAACGCTTACCTTGTCGAATACACGTGCGCTGACGGCAACGGTTCCAAGAGCCTGCTGCTCCCAGGAAAGATTCTTGTTGTTAGGAGTTGCTATAAACAAACAAGATTGATCTGCGTAGGAGCCGATATTCTGATCACCAAGGGTCGCCTGTGAAGAATAGTTACCAATGGCGGCATTACCCTGGGTACCGTAGCTAACTTTAAGGCTGAGTTCATTGAGCCACTCTACATCTTTAAGGAAGGCCTCTTTCTTAGCTTTCCACAGAACACCTGCTGCCCAGAATCTTGCCCAACGGTTGTCGGAACCAAAACGGGAAGAAGCATCTGTACGTGCAGAAACATCAATGATGTACTTGTCCATAAGGCTGTAGTCTGCGTGTGCAAAGAATGAGAGGAATGAGCTCTGGGAACGGCTCTCTTCCATATCGAAGGTTTTCTGCTCACCCTTCTGGAGAAGGAGGATACGGTCGTCTATCTGATTCTCTGAATAAGCCCAGAAGTAATCGTAATCGTTGTAGATACCCTCGTGACCTGCAAGTACGCTGAAGCGATGATTGTCATTGAATACGTGTGAGTACTCAATTGTATTGGTAACGGTTGCAGAGTAATCGCGGGTGAATGAACGGCTTCTTCCTGAAGTGTGTGAAGGGAACATCTCTGCCCAGGCAGCCATTGAACGATACTTGAATGAGTTGAACCTAGCGTCCACACCTGCGCGGCTGGTTATCTTGAGGTCCTTGATGGGCTCCAGTTCTACGAAGGCAGAACCCATTACACCGTAGTAGTTGGTGTAGTTGCCTCTGTACTTAACTAAGGTCTCCCAGTTGTAAGCAGAAGCGAACAGAGGATAAACATACTCATACCTTGAACCGGTAACAGGGTCGATTGCAGGATAGAGAGGGTTGAGCATCATTGAAAGACCACCCACGAGGTAGTTGTTTCCACCTGCGCTGCCACTGTCTCCCCAGTTGCCGTTGGATGACTTCTGTGATACGGAGAAGTTGATGTTGGTACCAACCTTGAGCCAATCCTTGGGGTGAGCCTGTACGTTTGTACGGAGGGTGTAACGATCGTAGTAGTTGCCGATAGTGTTACCTCTCTGATGGAACTGTGATGCGGAAATGTTGTAAGCAACAACGTTGCTACCGCCTTCGATAGTTACATCGTTCTGGCTCTGAGGGTTGTTGAACTGCTGGAAGTACTTGTGCCACTTGGTATTGTAGTTGTATCCACGGTCTGTGTAAACAGTCTTTACATAGTCGTAGGTGTAAATACCGGAATTGATCCAGAAGTCCTTGAGGTCGTCTCCGCTCATCATGTTTTTGTACATTGTGAAGTCTGCGAGAGTGGAGATACCGTACTGGGAACGAACTGTTACAGTTGCGCTGTTATTGTAGGCACCGGTCTTTGTGGTTACGAATACAACACCGTTTGCTGCACGTGATCCGTAAATGGAAGTTGCGGATGCATCCTTGAGCACGGACATTGCAAGAATGTCGTTAGGGTTCATATTCATAACTGTGCTGCTGGAAGCAGGAACACCGTCAACGATGAACAAAGGAGTGGTACCTGATGACAGAGAGCCAATACCGTGGAGGGTGAGGGATACGTTGTTATCACCTGCTACACCACCGGTGGTAAGAACAGAAAGACCTGCAACCTGACCTGAAAGCATATCCAGAGGTGATGCAGTGGCCGAAGCCTTGATGGTCTCTGACGAAACGGTTTTAACTGAGCCCACGAGGTTTCCTACCTTCTGGGCCGATCCGTAACCGACGACGATTGACTGTTCCAGAACACTTACATCCTCCTTAATGGTGATGTCAATCTTGGCACGGCCGCCAACACTGACAAGAGCATCCTTATAACCTACGCAGGTAACAAGGAGTGTTGCATTGGAGGGAACTGTGAGGGAATACTCGCCGGCTCCGTTGGTAGAAGTACCGGTTGTTGTGTTAGGAATCATAACGGTAGCTCCCGGAACAGGGAAACCGGCTTCATCCGTAACAACACCGGATACCTTGACATTCTGCGCATTAGCTGTTGCTACTGCAAACAGAACGAACAAGGAAGCGAATAAAAGCTTAATTCTTTCCATAAGCATTGTTTTAAGTTAATATTGATTTTTGTGTATACTTTCCCCTATAACACACGTTGCCATTGCTGTAAGGCAAAGGCAATACGAGACAAAGATAAACAACTTTTAATTTATTTCCAATAATAAAAACGGCTTTATAATTAAGCCTTTAGGGGTTTTTATATCGTTTTAACTGGTATTTTTCATTAAGAACTCGGACTTGTGCTTTCGAATTATAATGATTTTGCGCAAAAATCCTTACAAATTGAAAGAGGCGATTTTTTTGAAAAGAAATAATTTTTTTATTTTTTTTAATAATGAGTGCTGTTTTCCAGAGTTTTTACTATATTTGCAGTCCCAAAAGACTGGAAAGATGCTCGAGTGGCTGAAGAGGCACGCCTGGAAAGCGTGTGTACCCCAAAAGGGTATCGCGAGTTCGAATCTCGCTCTTTCCGCCAAACAGGAAAAAGGAAACACCAAATCGATTTGGTGTTTCTTTTTTTTCGGTTTGGCAAGCCCCGCCGGCAGGCGGGGCGAGATGTGGCCGGCCCAAAGGGCCGGGCAAATCTCGGAAAGAGCGAAATCTACATCTCGGAAAGAACAATTTTTTAAAAAATTTTCACTTTGGCACGCTTTTAGCAATAACACTGGTCAGAAAACTTCATAGTTAGTATTAGTCATATTGAGTAAGTGTTAGTGTTAGTTGAAAGAACCGGCCTCAGAACCCTCTGAAGCCGGTTTTTCAATATCTAAAGCAGAACCCTACTTGCACACGGGCCTTATAGAGAAGCCCATCCTGCGCTCCTCTGAAGAAACAGACTTGCCCCTCTCATCAAACTTAACACAGGAAGCCTTTGCATCCGAAGCCCCGGCAGAAGTGGCATAAACTCCGGTAGAGCCCATACCGGGAGCAGCGGAACCATCCCTTAATCCGGCTGCAGGAAGGAAGATGCTCTTACCGTTAGGACCTGTAACCTTATATCCCGGGCGGCCATTCTGCTTAATCCACTCCCACTTGCACTTGTTAACCAATTCCGTAACCTCCTTCTTGGTAGGAAGCCTCCAGCTACCCTTCCAAACGGCGCGGGCAGCATCCTCGGAAACAGAAACATTAGAAAGTGAAGGAGAAGCCTTATAGGTATCGGCACTGTAATTCTGCTTGGGCAAAAGCTCTCCCCAGGCATAATACAGACCCGGCTGCTCCAGCGATGTAGCTCCAAGATTGCAGGTAGCCCACCTTACGGAAAGACCAAGATTAACCCAGTCGTGACCGGCCTCGGAACCAGCCTCGGGGCCCGACGCAATTGCATTGTCTGCGGCCGATGATGCAGGAGTCCCTGACGAAGAACTCTCTGCCGGCTGCGAAGGAGTAGAAGGAGCGGCGGAACCCTGTGATGCCCCCGAAGGACGGCCGGGCACAGTCTCCGGCTTATCGGCAGAAGGAGTTTCTGTCTGAGCCACAGCAGTATTATCCTCTGTATCAGTAGAACCCTCCTTATTCTGCCCCAAATAAATATACACTCCGGCGCCTATTGCGGCTGCAACGATACCGGATATTATGCCAACCAGAACGCCCTTACCCTTCTTCTTTTTGGGAGCAGCCTCCTGAGGAGCCACTTCCTGAGGATAATAAGGAGCCTGCTGGGCTGGAACTTCCTGTGCGGGAGGGAACACCTCTCCGGGAAGGACGGTACCCTCTACAGAAGGGGCCGGGGCCGATGGTGCCGGAGCCACGGGAGCCTCTCCCGCAGGCAAAAGGGCAAGGAACTCCGCAGCACTCTGGGGACGATCCTTAACCCTTGGAGCCATAGCCCTTTCTATGGCAGTCCAGGTAACATCCGAAATACCCTCCGGACGAGCAAGGCCCTCGTTCAGCACTTCCGTTGCAGACGGCGGAACTGTAGCTGTTACAAGATAGTACAATGTAGCACCCAGGGAATAAATATCCGTAGCCGGTTTAAAGGTAGATATATCTCCGGCTCGATACTGCTCGCCGGGGGCAAAGCCCTCGCTTATGCCCACGGGAGTGGAACTGGTCTGATTACCACCCTCGTCGTACCTCTTGGAAATACCAAAGTCTATGAGCACAGCCTCCCCCTCTGGGCCAAGAAGAACATTTGAAGGCTTAACGTCAAGGTGAAGGATATTGCGCTTATGAATGTAGCCAAGAGCCTCGCCCAACTGGCGGATATACTCTATGGCCCTGGGTTCCGGCAGGGCGCCCTCTCTCTTAACCAAGTCGGTGAGAGAGCCTCCGTCCAGCGCCTCCATTACATAGTATGCGGTATCGTTTTCCTCAAACACATCGTAAATTCTTACAATGTGCGGGTTATTCATAGAGGCAATGAGCCTTGCCTCGCGTATGAACTTGTCCCTGAACTTTTCTACAAGCTCACAACTTCCCGTGGCCGGAATAGAAACGGCCGACGATGTTGAGTCCCTGTTACAGGAGTCCTTCATAAAGAACTCTTTCACGGCAACTTTCCTTCCAAGCAAAACCTGCTCGGCTTCATAGGTAATTCCAAAGCCACCCTGGCCCAGCAGCTTTGTGATTTTGTAATTCCCGCCCTTGAGTGGAAATCCGGGCGGCAGTATTAAAGTCTCCATATTATATTTTTAAAATGTTTACTCGTACAATAAATACTTGCTTCTTATCAGCTTGAAAGACTCGACATCCTCTTTCCACTCGCCGGCAATCTGGGCAGCAGACTTCCCGGCAATAATACCTTCCTTAACGGAGCTCTGCCCTGCAAGAAGGTTAAAAAATCCGTTTTTAAGGAAGAAATCCTCCCGGCCGCCAAGCCGCTGATAAGCATCAATCACATAGGAAAAATCCACCTTTCCTATGTAGGCCGATGTCTCCGTAAGACTGGTCCCCCTGCAAAGTTCATCCTTGCACGGAGGATTCCAGGCACCGGGACGGCCCTGAGGGGTAAAAGCATAGCCGTCGGCAATATCGGGATGCCCATAGACAAGGAAGGGCTTATCCGTGCCGCGGCCAAGGGAAACTATCGTCCCCTCAAAATAACAAGTTGAAGGATAGGCCAGCACAGCCGCCATCTCCTTTAGGTTGGGAGAGGGCATAATGACAAGGGACGTCCTGTCGCCGTGCCTGTATCCAAGACAGGGCACTACTGCCAGGGCGCAGGACCTGCCGCCATCCAGCCACATTTCTCCGTTCATCATAAGGGCAAGTTCTCCAAGGGTCATTCCGTGCACCACGGGAACCGGGATGGCCCCCACCCCGGAGCGCAGGGACATGTCCAGAACAGGACCGTCCACAAAAAACCCGTTTGGATTGGGCCTGTCCAGCACAACCACCATTTTATCGTGGACGGCGCAGACCTCCATAAGCCTCTTTAAAGTAACGTAATAGGTGTAGAATCTAACTCCGACATCCTGAATATCAACCACAAGTACGTCAAATGTAGACATCACCTCGTCGGAAGGAACATATCCGCCCGGCTTATACAATGAGCAGATAGGTGTCCCGGTGTGAGAATCGGTACCATCGCCCACATAACCTCCGGCATCGGCATTCCCGCGGAATCCGTGTTCCGGAGTAAAAATCAAGGCAAGATTCACCCCCTGTGCGTACAATACATCCACTATATTGGGGCCGGTGTGAAGGGTATCATCGGTCTGGAGAAGGGCACCATCGGCCAAAACCGTATCCTTTATTACATTGCCTACAATGCCGGTGTGGTTGGTAAATACCGCCACCCGCTTCCCTTCCAGGAGGGGCAGGTATACATCGGTCCTCTGGTCCCCCAGTACAAGCGGCTCCCTGCCTCCGCAGCCAAAGGCCAGAAAACATAGGGCCAGACCCCAGAATATGAGAGAGAGCCGTTTCATACTACTGAGCCGCGCCTCCTTCAAGATCCAGGATTTCACTTGTAATCTTTTGCTGGCGGCCCTTGTTATACTCAAGATTAAGCTCCTGCAAAAGTTCATTGGCATTGTCCGTAGCAATCTGCATCGCCAAAGTACGGGCAGCATGCTCGGAAGCTGCACTGTCCAGAAGCACGGTGAACAGCCTGAGCCTAAGCACCTTGGGAAGAAGCAGCGCCACCTGCTCACGGCTGGAAGGCTCTACTATAAGATCCCTTTCCTGCCTTCCGGACTCCTCTACGGAAGTCATTGGCAGGAAGACCTCGCGCACCGTCTCCTGGGACGAAGCGCTTTTATAATGATTGTAAATGAATTCTATTTTATCTATCCCGCCTGCAAGAAAACCGGCCACAAGACGGTCTGCAAGCGAGGCGGCCTCTTCATAGTTGGGACGGGCGCACAGGGCGGAATAATCCCGGAAGGGGCCATAGCCCGCCTTGGCGGCAGAATCTGATATTTTTTTACCTATCGGGACGATGGTTACTCCATATCTCAGGGCTTTGTACTCCCCTGCCGCGGCCAGAGCCTTTTTTAGCACGTTGGAGTTAAAGGCTCCGCAAAGGGAAGAATTTGAGGAAAGGCAGACAAGGGCTACTTTGGCCGGCTCCTCCGTGGGGAGGGGACGAAAGTAAGCCTCATCTACGTTTGCCGGGGCCATAAGGTCTTCCAGTATGCCCCCCAGCGCAGTAGAATAAGGCAGCATTCCGGCAACGGCATTCTGAGCCTTGCGCAATTTGGACGATGCTACCATCTTCATTGCGGAAGTAATCTTAAGGGTGCTCTTTACCGATGCTATCCTGCCCTTTATTTCCTTGAGTGATGCCATTAATCTTTAAACTGGGCGGCCACCGTTGCAGCCTCCTCACGCAAAATTTCCGTTATTTCATCGTTAATGATGCCCTTGGACAGGGGTTGAAGCACATCTTCCTTATGCTGACTGCGCATCTTATCCAGGAAAACGGACTGGAACTCGATTACGTTGTCTACCGATATGTCCTTCATAAGGGCATTTGTGCCGCAGTACAGAATTGCCACCTGCTCCCCTACGGGCATAGGGCTGTACTGGGGCTGGATAAGCAGCTTATTATTCTTGCGGCCCTTGTCTATAGCCATGGCCGTTACCTTGTCCATATCGGACGAGAACTTTGTAAAAGCCTCAAGTTCATTATATTGAGCCTGGTCTATCTTGAGCGTACCGGCCACCTTTTTCATACTCTTTACCTGGGCGCTGCCACCCACACGCGATACCGATATGCCCACATTGATGGCGGGGCGCATACCCTGGTTGAACAGCGAGCTTTCCAGGTATATCTGACCGTCGGTAATGGAAATTACATTTGTAGGTATGTAGGCCGATACATCCCCGGCCTGGGTTTCTATTATTGGCAGGGCGGTAAGCGAACCTCCGGCCTTTACGCGGCCCTTAAGGGAGGCGGGAAGGTCGTTCATTGTCTGGGCAACCTCCTGCTGGTCGATGATTTTGGCGGCCCTTTCAAGGAGTCTGGAGTGAAGATAGAACACATCTCCGGGGTAAGCCTCGCGGCCCGACGGGCGGCGCAGAATAAGCGACACCTCGCGGTAGGCCACTGCCTGCTTGGAAAGATCGTCATAGACCACGAGGGCGTGGCGGCCCGTATCCCTGAAGTACTCTCCTATGGCGGCGCCTGCGAAAGGAGCATAGTACTGAAGGGCGGCAGGATCAGACGCCGTAGCGGCCACTACTATGGTATAGTCCATTGCTCCCTTGGACCTTAGGGTATCCACTATACTGGCAACCGTACTGCCCTTCTGGCCCACGGCCACATAGATACAATATACGGGGTCTCCGGCAAGATATCCGGCCCTCTGGTTAATGATGGTATCTATGGCTATGGCTGTTTTTCCGGTCTGACGGTCTCCGATAATAAGCTCTCTCTGCCCCCTGCCTATAGGAATCATAGCATCTATGGCCTTGAGGCCTGTCTGCAACGGCTGGTTGACGGGCTGGCGGAAGATAACTCCCGGAGCCTTGCGCTCCAGAGGCATCTGAACCAGGTCTCCCTCTATGGGGCCAAAGCCGTCAAGCGGATTGCCAAGAGGGTCTACCACCCTTCCCAGCATAGACTCGCCCACATTAACGGAGGCTATACGGCCGGTCCTGCGCACGGACATCCCTTCCTTTACAAGGTCTGTAGGGCCAAGGAGCACAGCTCCCACATTGTCCTGCTCCAGATTCATTACAACGGCTCTTACTCCGTTGTCAAACTCAAGGAGCTCTCCGGACTCTGCGCTTTCAAGTCCGTAGATTCTGGCCACACCGTCGCTCACCTGCAAGACCTTGCCTATTTCCTGGAACTTGACGGAAAGGTCCATTGATTCCAGCTGCCGCAGCAGCACTGATGATATTTCGCTTGGCTTGATATTGTCCATTATTGACAGCTTTAAATAATTCGCTTGTTCTTTTCTTCGTATTCCCGGCCTATGGTTGCAAGGGCGCTACGTACGCTGGCATCCATCCTTAGACCATCAACTTCTACCACCACTCCGCCAAGGAGCGAAGGATCTACGATCTCTTCCAATTCTATTTTGCCTGACACGGCATAAGCCGCCACGCTGCAAATCCTGTCGCGGATGTGGGCGGATGAGGGCCCGGCCGTCACTACTTTGGCAAAATGAATGTTCTTTTTCTTGTAATAAAGGTTTCGGAAGGCAATGAGGATGAAACGCAGCTCGTCCATTCGGCCGTTAGACTCTACCAGTAGCAGGAACTTCTTTAATTGCGGGTCCATAGCCTCCGGATGCAGGGCCGCCTCCAGAAGAGAAAGCTTCTGTGAGGAGGAGAGGGCATCGTCGCTCAGGGCGTCCCGCAGTTTTTGCAGGGACAGAGCTTTCACAAGCATCCCGGCCTGGGAGCATATGGTCCCGGCCAAAGGGCTGTTCTCTGTCCACTTATAAAGTGCGGCGGCGTATCTGGAAGCTATGATTCCGGTATTCATTTGTTAGTCTGAACTTCGTCAAGAACCTTGTCAAGGTACTCGGCCTTTTTATGCTCGGGAGAAAGTTCTTCCCGCAGAAGCTTTTCTGCAATCTGCACGGACAGGCGGGCCACATCGCGGCGGATATCCCGCATTGCGCTCTCTTTTTCTGCGGCAATCTCTATCCTGGCCTTTTCTATAAGGTCCTCGGATTGCTTGCGAGCCTCTTCCCGGGCTTGTTGTATTATGCTGTCGCGGGTCTTTGCCGCTTCCCGCAGCATCTCGCTCTGCTGGCGGGAAGTATCGTCCAAAAGCTTCTGTTGCTCCTGGGCCAGACCCTTCATCCTGTCCTCGGCCTCCCTAGCCTGACGCAGGGACTCATCTATATAGTCTGCCCTTTTCTCTACCATTCCTGTAATCATTGGGAAACCGTATTTCCACAAAATAGCCAGGACAATGGCAAAGATTATGACAGTCCAGAAAAGAAGCCCGACATCGGGAGTAACCAGATTCATCTTTCTACAGGAATATGGTCAGCAGACAAACAATGATTGCAAAAAGGGCTGCGCCCTCTATCATACCGGCGGCGATAATCATTCCACTGCGAAGGTCGCCTGCAGCCTCTGGCTGACGGGCCATAGCCTCCATTGCGGAACGGCCAATTTTACCAATACCGAATCCGGCTGCAAATGCGGCCAAGGCTGCGCCAAAGGCGGCGGCCACTTTGCCCAACACGGCATTAGCCGCTACTTGAAGAAGAAATGCACTAATCATAATTACTTTATTTTAGTTGTTTATATTGTCTTTTACCGTCAATGAGCCTTAGGCCTTGACAATCCTATATAAATTGCGCTTAACATTGTGAACACATAGGCCTGTATAAAGGCCACAAGGCATTCCAGCATGTCGCAGAATACTCCAAAAAGCACGGATACCACGCTCATGGCCCCAAACAGCACCGCTCCGTACTTGGCCACGATGAAGATAACGCACACAAGGGCCAGAATAAGTATGTGACCGGCCATCATATTGGCAAAGAGCCTTATGGTAAGCGAGATTGGCTTCATTATGGCGCTGAATACCTCTATTATGGGCATTATGGGCTTAAGGAAGCCTGGCACGTCCGGGCAGAAAATCTCCTTGAAGTAGTGCTTGTTTCCAAAAAGGTTCACTGCAAGGAATGTGCAGATGGCAAGTACCATTGTTACCGCTATATTGCCCGTCACATTGGCTCCTCCGGGGAAGAAAGGTATGATTCCCAGGAAGTTGTTTAGCAGTATGAAGAAAAACGCCATACATAGGAAGGGAGAATACCTGCGGTAGTCCTTCTCTCCTATGCTGTCACGCGCTATCCCGTGCACCATCATTACTATGGGCTCTACGTAGGCCGCTATTCCCGTGGGCTTTTCCCTAAGGACATCGTGCCTCCTGTACCATCTTGCGGTAAGCAGGAACACGGCCAGAAGCAAAATGGCACTTATCATCAGAGAAACCACGTTCTTGGTAATGGAAAGGTCCAGGGGGCGTTCCCCGTCCGAATCCACTATTTTGCCGCTTTCCGGGTCTATATGGAAGCCCCTGTACTCTGCTTCCTCCAGGCGGGAAGAAGAGAAAATATGCCAACCGCTCTTGCCGCTGTAAAGTATTACAGGCAGATGTATTGCGACCTTGGTTGCGCCAAAGTCTGCTATGTGCCACTCATACGCGTCTCCTATGTGCCCGAATATTACCTCCGGCACGCTCCACTCCTCCTGCTTCCCGGTTTCCTGAGCCCCGAGCGGGGCGGCTCCAAGGGCAAGAGCGGCAAAAAAGAACCATATGAATAGCCTCAGTCTCATTTTTCTACGCAAACTACTACTTCATCGTCCATAATCTTGGCAAAGCCGGAAGAAATTTCCACTGAACCTTCTTCGCCGGCTGCTGAAGTGTAGCGGACAGCACCTTTATCAAGGGAGGTAACCATAGCTGCGTGGCCTGGCAGCACCTGGAAAGGGCTCACCGTGCCGGGCAGGAATACGGTGCCCACCTGCAGGTCTGCAAGTACCTCCTGAGGAGAAAGAATATAAAGGTGGATGTCTGCCATAAACTATTTTGCCTGGGCAAGGATAGCCTCTCCCTTCTTGATTGCGTCTTCTATGGTACCCACGTTAAGGAAGGCCTGCTCCGGCAGGTAGTCTACCTCTCCGGAAAGAATCTTCTCGAAACCATCGATAGTGTCCTGGATATCTACCATAACCCCGGGTATGCCGGTAAACTGCTCTGCCACAAAGAAAGGCTGGCTTAGGAAGCGCTGCACCCTTCTTGCGCGGTTTACTGTCTGGCGGTCTTCGTCCGAGAGCTCGTCCATACCAAGGATGGAGATTATATCCTGAAGTTCCTTGTTGCGCTGGAGAATCTGCTTTACCCTCTGGGCCGTCTGATAGTGCTTTAGCCCCACGATGTTAGGGTCTAGGATTCTGGATGTGGAATCCAGAGGGTCTACGGCCGGATAAATACCCATCTCCGCTATCTTACGGCTAAGCACCGTAGTGGCGTCAAGGTGGGAGAAGGTGGTTGCAGGGGCAGGGTCTGTAAGGTCGTCGGCAGGAACATAAACTGCCTGAACGGAGGTGATGGAGCCGTTCTTAGTAGAGGTGATTCGCTCCTGCATCTGTCCCATTTCAGTTGCCAGGGTGGGCTGGTATCCCACGGCCGATGGCATACGTCCCAGAAGGGCGGACACCTCCGACCCTGCCTGGGTAAAACGGAATATATTGTCGATAAAGAAAAGTATGTCCTTGGGGCTGTCTGCTTCTGTGCTGTCACGGAACGATTCTGCAAGGGTGAGGCCGCTGAGCGCCACGCTGGAACGGGCTCCCGGAGGTTCGTTCATCTGGCCGAACACCATTGCCACCTGAGACTTGCGAAGTTCTTCCATATCTACCTTTGAAAGGTCCCAGTGGCCCTCTTCCATACTCTTTAGGAAAGCATCGCCATAACGGATAACCCCGGATTCTATCATTTCCCGAAGAAGGTCGTTTCCCTCACGGGTACGCTCACCCACACCGGCAAAAACAGAAAAGCCATTGTGTTTTTTTGCAATATTGTTGATGAGTTCCTTGATAAGCACGGTCTTTCCTACGCCGGCTCCCCCGAAAAGGCCAATCTTTCCACCCTTAAGATAAGGCTCCAACAAATCTATCACCTTTATGCCGGTGGAAAGCACTTCCTGGGATGTGGTAAGATCTTCGAATTTGGGAGGTTCGCGGTGAATCGGGAGGGAGCCCTGGCTGTTCATTGCACCAAGCCCGTCTATGGAATCTCCTGTCACGTTCATTACGCGGCCGCGAATCTGCACGCCGGAAGGCATTGAAATAGGGGCTCCAAGGCATTCTGCCTTTAAGCCGCGCCGCAGCCCGTCTGTAGAATCAAGGGCCACGCACCTTACGGTATCTTCTCCGATGTGCTGCTGAACCTCAACGATAAGACTGCCGCCGGCAGGTCTTTCTATCCTAAGAGCATCGTGAATTCCGGGGAGAAAGGTCTCCTGATTATTTTCCTGGGCAGATGCCGGGAAGTGAACGTCCACAACCGGGCCCACTATCTGGGAAATGTATCCTGTCATAACTAATTTTTACTCAGTTTACAAAGATACAAATCTATTCTAATTAACCCAAATAAATATCAGAGTCTGAATTTTGTGTCGTCCTGCAACATTCCAAGATAGGAATTATAGCGCTCAGGGCTCAGAGAACCGTTTTCCAGGGCCTCCTTTACCGCGCAGCCAGGCTCGTGAGTATGGGTGCAGGGCACGAACCGGCAATGCTGAGACAGTTCCAGCATTTCCGGGAAGTATTTGGCAATTTCTTCTTTTTCCAGGCTCACCAGCCCGAAGCCCCTAAGGCCCGGGGAATCAATGATATAACCGCCGGAAGAAAGAGGATACATCTCGTAGAGGGAGGTTGTGTGGCGGCCCTGAAGATGAGCCGTGGATATAGCCCCCACCTTGGGATTCAGAGAAGGATCCAGGGCCTTTATGAGCGACGACTTCCCCACCCCCGATTCCCCGGAGAAAAGGCAGATGCGGCCATTGCAGTCCTCCCTGAGGGCATCTACGCCCTCCCAGGTAAGAGTAGAAGTCTCCATCACCGGATAGCCTGCAGACTCGTAGATTTTATGGAAGTCGCTCACCCACTGGGCCGCTTCGCTTTTGTATAAATCTATTTTATTTAGGACGATGGTCGCCGGTATTCCGTAAACCTCGCAGGTTACCAGAATCCTGTCCAGGAAGGGCAGCTTGACCTCTGGGAAATACAGGGACACAACGATGTAGGCCCTGTCCAGGTTGGCGGCTATAATGTGATTTTGGCGCGACAGGTTGGTAGAGCGGCGTATGACGTAGTTCTTTCTGGGCAGCACCTCCGCTATGGAAGCAGGATTGGAGAGGCTGGCCTCCCCGCCCTCAGGCAGGACGAAGGTCACCCGGTCCCCAACGGCTACTGGATTGGTGGCCGCGCCCTTACCAAGTCTTATTTTACCGCGCAGCACGGCCGGGAAAGGGGCCCACTGCGGCAGTTCCGACAATAAATAATGGCTGCCGGCATTCATTACTACTGTTGCTTCCTTACTCATAGCTTTATCTTGGCAGACGGAAGACCTCCATTCCGGAAGGCTTTCCGTCCTTAAGGTCGAACCTTAGGGCGGTGCGCTCTATCTGCCAGCCCTGAAGGCCGGCCGCGCCGGGATTAACAAAGAGGGTATTGTATTTAGTATCGAACTCTACCCTAAGTATGTGGGAGTGCCCGCATACAAAAATATCCGGCTTGTGCACATCCAGCATAGCGGCAATATTTAGGGGATATTTCCCCGGATGGCCGCCAATATGAGTAATAAGGACCTTGGCTCCCTCGCAGTTAAAAAGCTGCACAAGGGGGCACTCGAAGCGGATTTCCTGGGCGTCGCAGTTGCCGTAGACCCCCACCAGGGGCTTAAAGCGGCTTATTGTCTTTACAAAGTCCAGCCCGCCCCCGAAGTCTCCCGCGTGCCAGATCTGGTCTACGGGAGCAAGGAAGTCTCTGAACTCCTGGCTAAATACGCCGTGCGTGTCCGATATTACTCCTATTTTCACGGGGCTGTTTCTATAGTTTAATTATTATCTTCTTCCTATAAAGGGCGTACTGGATAGAGAAGATTATCATCATGAATATAAGCGCCCAGGCGAGGGAGGTAAACTCGTTAAATCCAAAGAAATTAACATCCCCGATGTTAAACATATTGGAAGGACTTACGCCTGCCAGCCTGAACACCTTGGAGATGACGGCGGACATAACAAAGGCCGTAAGGGCGTTGGTACCCATAATCTTGAACATTGTAAACGGTCTTGTAACCCCCTTGTCGTCTATAAAATACATAAGCACTCCCAGAACGGCCATTGCCCACCCTCCTGCAAGGAAGACATAGGATACAGACCACAGAGGCTTGGAGATGGGAATCCAGATGCTTAGAATCTGGGAGAAGGCAAGGCTAAGCATGCCCCATACCAGCACCTTGCCTGTGGGAGAGGTCTTGGCCTGGCGTATGGTTGTGCCCACTATGAAGCCCAGCAGGGCGGTGCAGGCCCCCATAAGCGCGCCAAGAAGGCCTTCGGGATCGAAGGGATAGGCGTTTCCGGCGGCATCCCTGTAACCGTGATAGACGTGATTATCGCCCACAAGGGCAAGGTCTATCTTACCGGAGATGTTCCCTTCCAACGTAAAGGCACCGGGCTCGCTGCCAAATACAAGAAGTATCAGCGTATAAACTACCGACAACACGCCTATGGCTGCCAGTATCTTTTTGGGGCAGCGCAGCCACATAGCCACAAGGCCGGCTATCATATAGGCCAGGCCTATACGCTGTAGTACGCCGAATATCCTTACGTGCCCTATCCAATAAATCCAGTTCTCGCCAAAGGAGGCGTTGGCATCGTGTGGGGACATAGGGAAGAACGGGAACATATTGCAAAGCAGGCCCACGATAAAGATAAGAATACCCCTTCTGATAATTTTCTTTACCGCACCGGGCTCAAGTCCTTCGAACTTGGCAAAGGAGAAGGCCATTGCACAGCCGGCACAGAAAAGGAAGAAGGGATAGACAAGGTCCGTGGGAGTGCAACCGGTCCACTTGGCGTGAAGCAGCGGAGGGAATACATGGCCCCAGCTTCCTGGGTTATTTACGATGCACATAAAGGCCACGGTAAGACCTCTTAGAACATCCAGTGAAAGGTATCTTTTCATTTTATCCTTGGTTTACAAATATTCAAAATAAACTGCGGCGGCTGCTGCTATGCCGGCCGTCTCTGTCCTTAGGCGGGAGGCCCCAAGATGAACGGGCACATACCCTGCCTCTATGGCCTCCTTTGCCTCCTGCGGGGAAAAATCCCCTTCCGGCCCTACCAGGACAATGATTTCCTTCTGGCAGCTGTGGGCTTTAAGCACCTCCTTTATGCTTTGACGGGGATGAGTCTCGTCCTCGAAGCAATAGGCGATTAGTTTAAGAGACTCGCCGGATGCTGTCCGCTTAATGAACTCCTTCACGGTCAGAGGTTCCGGAATCTGTGGAAGCCTGGCCTTTAGGGATTGTTTGGCGGCCGACAGGGCTATTTTCTGAATTCTTTCCGTCTTGAATACCTTACGCTCCGACCTCTCCCCTATCACGGGCGCTATGCAGTCTACCCCAAACTCCACGGCCTTCTGGGCAAACCACTCGTACCTGTCGTTGTTTTTTGTGGGACATACGGCAAGGGTAAGATGGTATGGATGGGAATTCCATCCGGGAATCCTTTCATCTATGGCAGCCTCTACGCCCCTTGGATTATCGTCCACGATAGTACACTTGTACAGTGTCCCTTCCCCGTCGATAACCTCTATTACGTCCCCTGCGCGGCGGCGGAGCACCTTGGCGCAGTGGGCCGATTCTTCCGGAGGAAGCCGCAGCGAGGAAGCTGCAATATCGTCACTGAAAAAAATCTCCATTATGCCCTGATGATTTTAACCTGGCCGTCCAGTTCTACCCTTATTATCTGTGAGGGCAGGCCCGTGGCCTCTTTATCAAGTGAAGCGGGTACCACGTAATCTACGGCAGCCACTATTTCTTCCGGTATCTCCCGGAACTTTTTGGCCGACGGCATCCCTGATATGTTGGCCGATGTTGACACAACCGGGCGCCCTAATTTGTAGGCAAGATTGCGGCAGAACTCGCTCATAGGAACGCGGATTGCCACGGAACCGTCTTCTGCCACTACATTGCGGGCCAGAAAATGCCTGTCTGCAACAGGCTCTTTGCCGTCCTGCGAGGGCTTGGCGCAAATGCCCTGGGGATAAACAATTGTCATAGGAGAGTCGTTTACCTCCACGAGCTGGGCGGCCATCTCCGGGATGTCCTTGACGTATCTTGCCACCATCTCCAGGCTGGATGCCAGAAGGACCAGGGCCTTGCTGTCTGCCCTTTTCTTTATGCTGTATATCTTTTCTACCGCAAGGGGGTTGGTGGCATCGCAGCCAAGGCCCCAGACTGTATCTGTGGGATAGAGGATTATTCCTCCGCGGCCCAGCACTGCCACGGCCTCCCTAATAACTTTGTCTATATCAATCATTTTTTCTGAATGTTGCAATTACAGGATAATGGTCAGAATAATTTACGTTTTCCACCTTGTGCGATATCGCCCTCAGGCTGCGCGGGCAAAGAAGGTAGTCTATCCTAAGAAGGGGCCTTAGCCAGGAATAGGTTTCTCCGAAGCCCTTTCCCGCGGTTATGAAGGAGTCGTCTCTGCCCCGGCTCAGCTTCCAGTAGGTATAGGACATAGGGGTATCGTTAAAGTCCCCTGCCACAAAGGCATCCAGAGGGCAGGAGCCGATACTCTTGATAACCGCATCTACCTGTTTGGGACGCAGCCTTAGCGAAGAGCGCATCTTGGTCTCCGTGTCCCTTATGGTCTCCGAGGAGCCCTTGCGCTTTACGGAGGCTCCCAGGCGGGCCAGGGATATGTTGTAGCTCTGGAAGTGGCAGTTGTAGATTCTTATGGTGTCGGAGGCTATGTCGTAGTCTCCGTAGATAGCTACGTTGGTGCTGTTTTCGAAGGAAATCTTGCCCTTGTTAAGAATGGGAAAACGGCTTAGGGTCACATTGCCGAAGGAGCCGCTTTTGGGGGTAAAGAGATAGTATTCCAGATTGTATGAGGGAAATACCCTTCCAAAGAGTTCCTCTATGGATTGTCCCGGGGCAATGTACATCTCCTGCAGGCAGATAATATCTGCATCCTGGGCACGCAGGAACCTGAAAACAGAATCCTGACAGGCGGCTTTTCCGGCTGAGAGATTGTTAAAGCGGTCCAGATTCCAGGTTATGACTTTAATGTCTCCGGGGGCGGGAACCTCCGACGAGCCGGAAATCTGAACTGACCTTTCAAATATGAAAAGAGAGGGCAGAAGGGCAAGAACCGGAATCCAAAGGGTTTTGGAACTGCGAATTATAGCCAATACTGCAAGGGCTACGTTTACAATGAGGAAGGGAAGGTAAAGAAGGCCGAACAAGGTCATGAACCAGACTTTGGCCGGGTTGCAAAAGATTGACAAGTAGCTGAGCACAAGTGCGCCAGCCGCTCCAATCATAACAGTCCTGGCCGTAAAGCCGGTTAAACCCATTCGTCTCTTAGCCATATTCTACCTGTTTTCTTCCAGAAATACATTAGCAGAAAGCCCACCAGGGCTCCTCCAAGGTGAGCGAAATGTGCCACGCCGTCGGAAGTATCGAACACGCCCACCAGTATTTCGATTCCTACAAAAATGAGCATCATCCACTTTGCCTTGAGCGAAATGGGAGGGAAGATAAGAGTAAGCACCGTATCCGGATTAAGCATTGCGTAGCCTATGAACAGGCCGTAGATTGCTCCGGAGGCACCGAGCATAGGCACAACCGCCTTCTCCATCGGCCCTCCAAAAAGATGAATGGTAAGAAGATGGAGCAGCATCGCCCCAAAACCGGAGGCAAAATAAAACAATACATATTTCTTTGTACCCAGGTTTCTTTCTATCACCGAGCCAAACAGCAACAGGGAGTACATATTAAAAAATATGTGCATAAAGCTGCCGTGCATAAACATATAGGTCAGTGGCTGCCAGAAGCGGAAGAACTGCGATGCGGGATAAAACATCGCAAAGGTGCCTATCATAAAGTTCTCGTTGGCCATAGTGGCCACAAACAATATGATGTTTATTATGATAAGGTGCTTAGTTACAGGGGGAAGGTTTCTCCACATAATTAAAAAAGTTTTTCTAGTTGATCGGGCCCCAGTACCGTTATGATTTTCTTGCCTGAAGTGGTGTATTCTGCGTTTTCACAGGCAAAAAGGGCTTCCAGCAGGGCGGCCGCCTCGTAATCTGAACGCAGGAGGTCTCCGTCGGCCGCGCCAAGGCGGGCGAACTTTTCTGCCATAGAAGACTCCATCACTCCGGGTAGCGACGATACGCCCTCTGACAGTATCAGGAGCACATCCGATATCATGGCCTCTACCTTGGCGCTGTCGCAGGAATACCCGTCCGGCACCCCGTTCACCACTATGGTGTCCGGGCCAAGGGACGAAAGGTCGAAGCCACATTTTTTTAGCAGTTCTTCATTCTCTTCCAGGACCTGCATATTGTCTGCCCCAACCCTTACCTGTACCGGGAACAGCGCGGACTGGCTGGGATGTACGCTGCCTGACAGAGACTTTAGCAGCCGCTCGTATAGCACCCTTTCGCGGGCGCGGCGCACATTCACTATTACAAGGCCTCCGGACGACTGCGTGGCCACGTACTTGCCGGCCAGAATTATGGTTTTGGCGGCAGGGGCGCTCCGGGCAGGAATGGCAGCCTCCTCTTCAAAAAGAACGGAGTAGTCTTGTTTGGGCTCGGCATGCCTGGGGGCGGAATAAGAATTGAAGGGATTATAATTTGTGTCGATGGTTACCTGAGGGGCAAAGACATCGTTACGCAATTTCTCGTATTTGCTGCTGAAGACTGGAAGGTCCACCGCCTCTTCAAAGTCTATGGATGCCCCGAAGGAGTTCTTTCCCAGAGCCTCCTTTACGCAGGCATACAGCACCTGGAAGACTACGGGCTCGTCCTGGAACTTTATTTCTGTCTTGGCGGGATGGATGTTTACGTCTATGGCATCCGGGGCGGCTTCCATAAAAATAACGTAGGAAGGGATTGCGCCCTCTGCAATCATATCTTCATAGGCCTTCATCACGGCCTTGTGAAGGTAGGCGCTACGGAAGTATCGTCCATTGATAAAGAAATACTGGCCTCCGGGGGTGCGCCTGGACTGGTCCGGACGGCAGACGTAGCCGCTTACGGATACCACGTTGGTGGTTGTCTGCACATCTACAAGGCGGTCTGCCATAGAAGCGCCCAGCACGTCCTGAATCCTGAATTTTAGGGACTTGGCCTTCTTGAGGACCATAATCTCTTTGTCGTTGTGGATAAGGGTAAGGGCGGCCTGGGGCCTAGAAAGGGCCTCGCGCTGGAATTCTTCTATTATGTGCTTAAGTTCTACGTTGTCGCTCTTTAGGAACTTGCGCCTTGCTGGAACATTGTAGAATAGATTTCTTACAGAGATGTTTGTGCCAACAGGGGCTGCCGCAGCGGTGGTGGAAAGGTGTGCGGAGGCGGCGAATTCTACGCAGCAGCCTACCTCGTCTTCTTCTCTTCTTGTCTTAAGAGAAATCTCTGCCACGGCGGCAATTGAGGCAAGGGCCTCGCCACGGAAGCCGTAGGTGGTAATTTTTTCAAGGTCTGCGGCCTCTGTTATCTTGGAAGTGGCGTGACGCTCGAAGCAGACCTCCGCCTCTTCCGGCGACATTCCGCAGCCGTTGTCTATTACCTGTATGAGAGTTCTTCCCGCGTCCTTAATTACCACGGTAACATTGTCCGCTCCGGCGTCAAAGGAGTTTTCCATAAGTTCCTTTACTACCGATGCGGGACGCTGAACCACCTCGCCGGCGGCTATAAGATTTGCCACATTTGCAGGTAAGACCTTGATTCTCATTATAGTAATGCGTAGAATTTAGCAATGTAGATTAGTACTACCAAAAGCAGTGCAAGGCCCACTATTCCAACGAATGCGTGAGCTTTTGAGGCGCTGCGTTTCTGAGCATAGTTACCGTCGCGGAAAGCCCCCCTTATGCTGGATCCGGGGACATAAGTACCTTCTTTTTTCTCCCGTTCTACAGAACCGTCCACTGCACCGAACATCTGGCGGCGTTTTTCTGTCTCGGGGTCATAATACATTGGTTTATAATTGAAGACTCTGTGCTCCTGGTCTCCGAACCATCCGAATGTTGCCATAACTCTGATTATTATCCGTTTTACAGGTGCCTGCCAGCAGGCAAAGCAATCTACAAATATATTAAAAAATTCCATATATTTGCATTATGAAAGACTTCAGGATAGGAAACGGTTACGACGTTCACGCCCTGCGCGAGGGGCTGCCTATGTTCCTGTGCGGCGTACAGATAGAAAGCCACGTGGGCTTTGTGGCGCATTCAGACGGGGACGTGGCAATCCACGCCCTTTGTGACGCCCTTCTGGGCTGTCTGGCCCTTGGCGACATAGGGAAGCACTTCCCGGATTCATCGCCCAGGTGGAAGGGCATAGACAGCAAGAAACTTCTTGCCGCCGTGATGACTCTTGTAAAAGAAAGGGGCTGGAAGGTAGGCAACGTAGATGTAACCATCGCCCTCCAGCAACCCAAGCTTGCCCCTTATATATTGGAGATGCGAAGTACCCTTGCGGGTATTTTGGAGGTTGAGGTGGATGCTGTCTCTGTAAAGGCTACAACTACCGAGCATCTTGGCTTTACCGGCCGCGGCGAGGGCTGTCAGGTCTGGGCTACAGCGCTGATTTCACGTTAATACAACCACCCTTTTTGTCATTTCGACCAATGAAATCCTATCTATAAAGATTTCTCGATTCGCTTCGCTCACTCGAAATGATAAAATAGAAATAGTAAAATGGATATATTTTTCTTTATAAAAAAATCCGGCGCCTGATGGCGCCGGACATCGTTTTATTCCGACACAAATGGAGCGGCCTCGGCAATGAGGACGTAACCATAGTCGTAGCCAATGTTACTTAAGGGAATAATCTTAAAGTAGCGGGCAGTGACAGGCGCATAGAAACATACGAGCTGCCACTCGTCGGCAACAGGGTTATCGAATTCTATCACACCCAGGCTGGTCCAATTCTCATTGTCATTGCTCTGGAAGATTTCTGCCGAACCCATCCAATAGTGTCTGTAGCTGGAAGTGACCATGTAAGGCACAAAACCCATCGCCTGGATTTCTGTCTGCTTGCCAAGATTCATAGTGATGTATGGACCAGAGGACAGCTCCTTATAACTGCAGTTGTCAGACCTGCCGTCCGTAAGAGCATTGGCAGAGTAGAAGTTGGTAATAAGCGTCCAGTAATCTTTCTGGAGTGGCGTAAGACCATCCGTCGCGCTCATCATCTGGTGCTGCAAGAAAACGTTCGTAACGCGTTTATGTATAATCCAGTTGAAGGAGTTATTGTTCCTGCCTATTTCGGCCGGACCGCTTACAATCTGAATACGAACTTTGGCCTCGGTGTACTCGGAAAGGTCGTACAGGGCGTCGCTGGACTGGAGGACCAGACGGATGTCGCCGGAAGAAACCCTCTTTCCGGCAGGAATAGTCACCTGGTCATGCCCGGAGACAAAAGCATAGCAATCCTCCGGCAGTCCTTCCACGGTAGCCTCGACCACGACATCCTGCGCCGCAGCCATATTAAGGTTTACGTAGAACGAGGCCGTATCCGGAAGCAACTCTATAAAGAGCGGCGTAGACTTAAACAGAGTCTCATGGCTATTGCCGCTGGCAAGATCGTTTACATAGGCCTTAACCCCTGTCAGGTTCTCCTCCTCAACAGGAATGAGGGGTGTTCCTGGCTGGAGTTCATCCTCACAGCCGTACAGGACGGTCAGGGAGGCGGCAAGAGAAATTATTAATTTTGTATTTTTCATAACGCTCATCGTTTATTCTTTACCGTCAATCCGGACATCGTCCCGCCAGGAAGGTTTAGCCTTGGTCCAGGCACGGGGTTCCTCATTATTCCAGGTGGCGTCATAGAAAACTCCGCCTTTACCTTCATTGAACCTAAAGTAACACAACAGACCCGGTGTAGTGGGATCGCAGGAATACATATTGTTCTGAATTTCGGCCTGACTGCGGGCTACGTTCCAGAAGCGCATCTCGGCAAACATGGCGTTGGCCCTGAAGTAAGTGGTGTTACACATTGAGAAGTCGGCCTCGGAACCCGGAGTGATAAGATAGGTTTCCCCACCTACGTCCAAAGTATTGTCCAACTGTCCGTTCACGTACAGGAGCACCTGATTCCCGGTGCACACGAAAGCGATGTGGTACCAGGTATTCTTAGAGAACATCATCTGGCTGTTCATCTGGGTTCCCTGGGTCTTGATCTGCAGGACGCGGCCATCGATGGGAGCATCACCAAAGCGGATGTAAATCTCACCGGAGCCGTCGAAGTTGAAGATGTACTGGTTGTTAAGCTGGCCGATACCTTCTCCCAACAGGTCCATGTTGACATTGGTCTCCCAGGTCCACTGGGTAAAACTTTCTGCCTTTCCGTTGAACTTGCCGCGGTCGATAGCCGTGGAATAGTTGATTACCGGAACGGGCTGGATAGGAATTCTGTCCAGGATATATACCATGGAGGAAGCCGACTCTATCATCGGGACCTTCCCGTCGGCGCTTGTAGCAGTAAGGGCCAGAGCGTACTTCTGGCCGGATTCCTGCATCTGCTCCGTCATAGGATTAATTTGAATCCTGAGAGAAGGGGACATATTCTGGTCTTTGGCGATGGAAACGCCCGAAACCGGGTTTCCTTCGCTGTCCGTTATGGAATACTGCGTCTCGTCCAGCAGGACGTAATTGGTGGAATAGCGGGCGTTATAGGCTTCAAGAGCCTTCGCATTGCTGGCCACCTTAAAGGATACATCTTCTGTCACAGGGTCTGAGACGCGGATGTTCATGTCTGTCGTAACAGCGGTATGTCCCACCGTCACAACCTGGGAAGCAAAGCTACGGGTCTGTGTCTGGGAGATATAACCCCGGCCCGTCAGCGGCGAATATTCCGCATCCTGGCAGGCAGAGAGGGTTCCCAGAAGGGTGAGAGCCGCAGCCGTATAGAGTAAAAACTGTTTCATACGATTCATGGGTTAGTAGATGCGGGGGTTCATAATCTGTATAGACTGGCGCAGCCAGGGATAGGTACCCTCCTTGCCGGGAACCTTGTACTCGTACTCCATGTGGTAGGTACCTACGCCGCCCTTGCGGAAGGTCTGCCCGTCATAAGTGGGCTGCCAGTAGGCCATACCCCACAGGGAAGGAACCTGCGTGCCGTTGGGGCGACTGAAGGTAATACCGCCGTTCTGCGCATAAGATTCGAAGTTCTCGCACACGATTAGCTTATTGGCCACCTGCTCCGGCGTAAGGTAGCCGTCCCAGTGAGATACCTGGCGGGAATAGCGGCTATTCAGATTAGATTCCGAGCTGCAGGAGTAGGCCTGCAGGATGAAGTAGTCAAAGTAATCTGCGAATTCAGGAGCCATAGCCTCGGGCTCGCCGTCGATAACGAGCAGCTTGCCCTTGCCGGCCTTGGGCCCCAGTTCGGTAGCGAGGGTCTTTACAAAAGCCTCCATAACCTCGCGGCCATTGGTCCAGAGTTCCTTGTCGGTTTGGAAGGGCTGGGCATAAGAAGGCTCTGCATCCAGATCGAATCCGTCATAGTCGTACTTGGCGATGGTATCCAAAATGGCCCTCGCGTACTTTTCGGTTGCAGCCACGTGCTCTTCAAGGGTGGTTCCCCAGCCCCAATACTCGTGGCGCCATTCCTTGTAAGTCATTCCCTCCTGCTCTTTATCCTCCGGAATCGGTGGAGTAATCTGGTCTCCGATATCGAATACCAGGAAGCAGACCAGGGCCTTTGTACCCTTGAGTTCACGCACTCTGCGGAAATCCTCCAGCTTCTCCTTACTGGGACCGGCCCAGCCACCCCACATGGACACGAAGTCCACGCTGTCGGGAAGGCCCATCATGGAATTCTCCTGAGAAGCTCCGGTCCCGGTCCAGTTACCGAACCAGCCGAAGGTTACAGAGTGTTCGGACTCCTTGTAGGCGCGCAGCGACTCGTAGTAAGCCTCGCTCTTTACAAGACCGGAGAGCACCAGTTCCTCGCGGACCTCGGTCCGGGTCCACTTTTCGCACCCGGCCATAGTGGCTATGATGCCGCCGGCTAGGACTATTGATTTATATATATTTTTCATACTGATACTTTTATATGGATTATTAACGCTGCCACCATAACTTGGTCATATAGTCATCGTCCCCACCCAGGAGAGAAACGGCGTTCAGGTAAGCATCCCTGTTATCAACCTTTTCGCGAGGGTCGAAGGGGACACGGTTGGGAACGTTGGCACCCGTAACGGAAGCCGGAGACAGGGCGAATACCTTTGGATAGCCGGTGCGGCGGATTTCGTTCCAGGCTTCCTGGCCTTCAGGGAAGAGAGCAATCCACTTCTGGACGATGATCTTTTCTAGTTTATCCTCGTCGGAAGCCCCCTCGTCCCAGGCGATGGTCACGCTGGAAGAGCGGGTATAGGCAGAAGAGCCATAGCCACCGTCGGCATTGGTATAGTTGGCAGGCATGGAGGATTCATCGGCGATATAGGCGTCGGCACTGCCTGCACCCCACTGCTCGAAGGAGAGGGTGATACCCCGCTCGTAGAGTTCCTGGGCGCTTCCACCCATATTCCAACCGGCCAGAGCACCCTCTGCGCGGCAGAAGGCCATTTCGGCGGCAGTGAGCCACACACCGTCAGTTTCGGCAGTGACTTTAGCAGAAGAATACAACTCCTGAGCCGTAGGCTTGTCGCCGATGATAGCAGCGGCAGGGCAGCCAATGATGGCACGGTCCCCTACCTTATCGGCCGGATTGAAGTATTTGGGCAGACGCGGATCACCGTATCCGTTCATGTAAGAGTCCAGATCGGCGCACATACGGCTGTCACCCCATTCCACGGAAGTCTTGTACATACCATTGGGGCGATAGTTGGTCTTGCAGTTGTCTGCATTGTCGGTAATGACACCGGCAGCAACGGCAGACTCGGCAATGGTTTGCGCGGTTGCAGGATCGGCAAAGCGCATACGAATCGCTATGCGGAGCTTAAGGGAATTCGCAAAACGCAGCCAAGGGGCCATCCTTCCCTGATAAACGCGGTCTAACTCGGGGTCTCCCATAGTCAGGGCCGAATTGGAAGCAACCAGAGGCGTAAGAACGTCAGTGGCGTGGTCCAGCTGGGCGATAAGATAGGCATACACTTCCTCCTGTGCGGCATAGGAACCGTCGTTCGCGATTGGGAAGGGACCGTACATATCGGTAAGGCGAAGCATCACAGCAGCGCGGACAACCTGTGCCCAGGCGTAGAAGGGATTGTCCTCGTCAACCAGCTGCTCTATTTCACGCATCGCAGAGGAGACTTTAGGAAGGCAATCGCGGTAAGGATAAGCCGCCCATCCTTCCGGAGCGCTCATCCTTTGGAAATTATTGGTCCAGCCGGGATTGGTGTAGGTGAAATATCGGCCGCAGTAGTTGCCGATCAGGTCTATATTCATCTGCCAGGTGTTTTCCTGTTCGGGGAAGGCCTCGTCTTCGATCTGACGGATATAGGAAAGGACTGCATGGCCGTCGCGGTTGAACATCTCCTTTGTGATGTTTCCGCCCGGGCGATTGTATTCCTCGAACTTGCCAGTGCAGGAAGAGAGGGCCAGGATACCTGTCAGAACAACAGCGAAGTAAGTCTTAATCTTTTTCATTTTCGTGTTCATTTACAGGTTATTAGAATTTCATTCTCACATTGAAACCGAACGAACGCAGGCTCGGCTGCATAAAGTAGTCGAAGCCCTGGTAGTAAGTACCGGTAGAAGATGTAGCCTCCGGGTCGAACGGGGCCTTCTTAAAGATCATCAGGAGGTTAGAACCTGTCAGGCCCACATAAAGCTGCTTGCCGCCAAGCCACTTGGACGGGATGTTGTAGCCTATGTGCGCCTCCTGAAGACGTACGTTGGTAGCATCGTAGATGTAGTTCTGCCAGATAGGGGTTGAACCGCCCACTACGGAGTAGAACTGCTCTGCGCTGATAGTGCCGGTATTAACCGGGACACCACCGGCAGCACGGGCGTCAGCCGAGGCCTTGGACACGCCGTAGGCGTCCAAGATAGCCTGTGTCTGGGATATTACGATACCGCCTACGCGGGCACTCAGAAGGAAGCCCAGGTTAACGCCGGCGAAGGTGAACTCGTTGTTCCACCCAAAGTTACCCTTGGGAAGGACAGAGCCGCGGTACACCGGATTGTCCAGGGTCTTGCGGATGATGTTGCCGGAAGCATCCAGGGCAACATTTCCTTCCTGGTCCAATTCTAAGGAAGAGTAATCGTAAATATCGCCCATGGTACCGCCCTTGGTAAGGATGATGCCTATGCCTTCCAGACCACCCTTGGAGATGTAGCTAAGTTCGTTGTCGTCATCTACCAGGGTGATAATCTTGTTGCGGTTCATGGAATAAGTGAAATTGGAATCCCAGCCAAAGTTAGTCCACTTCTTGTGGAAGCCCAGGGCCAGTTCCAAACCTATGTTCTGCACGTTGCCGGCCTGATAGTATACAGAACCGTAGCCGGTGCCTGCAGGAGCGGGTCTGGACATGGTCTGGTTATAAGTATTGGACTTGTACCAGGTGGCATCCAGGGTTATATCGCCACCCAACCACTGGGACTGGACACCCATCTCCCAGGAGATTGTACGCTCCGGCTTAAAGTCGTCCGGAACATAGTAGGTGACCACGGACCAGTCGTAAGATGTAGAGGCGTACTCTAGCTGCCAGGCCGTAGAAAGGCCAACAGGAATCGGGGAACCAACGGAGGCCCAGGAACTGCGGACCTTCAGGAAGTTCCACCACTCGGGCATGGCAACCATCTGGGAAACAATGCCGGAAAGACCCACGGACGGGTAGTTGAAGCCAGTCTTCTCTGAAGAAGTGCCGGCAAGGGCTGAATCCCAGTCGTTGCGGTCTGTAAGGGTAAGATAAAGCATATTCTTCCAGCCGATTTCCACATTAGCGAACACAGCCTGCGTGTTGTGACGGGTCCATACATAGTTAGGACGGTTGTCGTTGTGCGCGGCACGGTGGTCGATGGCTATGGGGAAGAAAGCGTTGGGGATGTTGTGGATGGCGCCCTGGAAACCGTTTACCTCATAATCGGCCATCATATAAGAGGCTCCGAGGTTAGCGGAAAGGGACCAATCGTCCCAGGTCTTGATTACATTGGCCATCACATCTCCGTAGAAGGAAGTATCGTCCACCTTGGACCAGCCGTAATAACCCATGTTGGAGCCGGCGGTGAACAGAGTGTGGGTGGATGCATAATTCTTGCGCTCGCCCTTGGTGACGGCATCGTCCCAACGGATTCGGCCTATGATGTCCAGCCAATTCGTGGCCTGGTACCTAAGTGAGCCGCTGAGCATATAACGACGCTTGTCGTTGGAGCGGGTCATCCTCTTTGCAATCCAGTAGGGATTCTGCTTGTACAGGTCGCTGCCGTAATTCCAGTTCTGGACATGGATACCGCGGGTTGCGTCCCAGATCTCAAATGTGCGGACCGCATTGAAATCCTCTCCTCTGGGGAAGAGGTACAGGGCGGGAAGCGGGTTGTAATACTGACCCTGGGCCATCAGGTTAGCGTCTTTCTCCTTTGTGAAGCTGAGCGAGAAATCCAATGTGAGCTTGTCGTCCAGCATGGATGTAGTATTGCGGAAAGATGCGTTATAACGGTCGTAGGTATTGCCCATGATGATACCGCGGGCGTTGTCCGAACCTATGGACAGGTAGGTCTGGTTCTTGTCCGTGCCGGTGGTAAGGGCAACACTGTTCTGAAGGTCGTAACCTGTCTGGAAGAAGGAACGAGGCTCGAAGCCGGTTCCCGTACCTTCTGCGCCCCAGGACATTGTCTCGCCAGGGCGGTTGCCGTAGGTATTCTGGAACTCCGGCATTACGAATGCACTTGAGAAGGAGGTATTGTTAGCCAGTGAGACTGACACCTTGCCGGCCTGTCCTTTCTTGGTAGTGATCATAATCACTCCCTGGGCGGCGGAGTTGCCATACAGGGCGGCAGCGGCCGGACCGGAAAGGACGGAGATAGATTCGATATCCTCCGGGTTCAGGTCAGCGATACCCTCGGAACCCGGCTGGGTGCCGTAAATGCCGCTGGTTTCGCCGTCGTTTCGGTTGATGATGGGCACGCCGTCAATCACATAGAGAGCCTGGTTCGTCTGGTTGACAGACTTGGGGCCGCGCATCACAACACGGGTGGCGCTGCCGACACCGGCAGAGCTGGTGTTGATGTTTACGCCTGCCACCTTTCCCGCCAGGGAACTCATTACGTTGGTGGACTTGACAGTGGTAAGATTGCCGGAATCTACCTTCTGGACATTGTAGCTAAGGGCCTTGGAGGAACGTTTGATACCAAGAGCCGTAACGACTACTTCATTCAAGACATCGGAGTCCTCCTGAAGGACTACATCGATGACACTTTTACCTCCCACCTGTATGATCTGGGTGACCATGCCTATGTAGGAGAATTCCAGAACGGCGTCTCCAGGGCAGACAATCTCATAACGGCCGTCCAGGTTCGTCGTAGTACCTATCGTAGTACCTGAAACGACTACACCGGCGCCGATGAGAGGCTCGCCATACCCGTTCGTCACGGTTCCCGTAACCGGATTCTGCGCAGAAAGAGTCTGCCCGATAAGCATCAGGCAGGACACACAGAACCCCAGCAACGAAAACCGGATTGTTGATGGTGTTCTCATAACGAAAGTAAATTGATTATTAAAGTTTTGTATGTTGGTTTAAATATGTAGTTTCCAAAAAGCGCGCAGATGTAAGCACAAAACAAAACGACGTACACGTATGCGCGCATACATATACGTCGTAGCTGAAGACTGATGTTTACCGATTTTTTTGCAAATTTTTATTTACAGGCGGTAAATCTATGCCAGTAAATGAATAGCAAGGCCGCTGCGGAGTTTAGGCTCGAACCAGGTAGTCTTGGGAGGCATGATATTGCCGCTGTCGGCAATATTCATAAGCTGCTCCATGGACACGGGATAAAGCGCAAAAGCTACCTTCATCTCTCCGCTGTCCACTCTGCGGGAAAGCTCTCCGAGCCCACGGATACCGCCAACGAAATCTATCCTCTTGTCTGTACGTAAATCCTTGATTCCAAGAATCTTGTCAAGTACAAGACCGGACAGCACGGTAACGTCCAGAACCCCTATGGGGTCACTGTCGTTATAGGTGCCTTTCTTTGCCGTAAGGCTGTACCATTTGCCGTCAAGATACATGGAGAAATTATGCAGGCCGCAAGGCTTAAGAATCTCCTTGCTCTCTGCGTCCAGGGTGAAATCCTTACTCAGAGCCTCAAGGAATTCCTCCTTGGACAGACCGTTCAAATCTTTTACGACCCTGTTGTAATCTATAATCTTGAGCTGGCTCTCCGGGAAGCATACTGCCATGAAGAAATTGTACTCCTCGTTCCCGGTATGATTGGGATTCTGAGCCCTCTTCTCTGCACCCACTCGGGCGGCAGCGGCAGTTCTGTGGTGACCATCGGCCACATAGAAAGCATCTATGTCATTGGTAAATATACCTGTGATGCGCTCTATGTCCCTGCCGGAATCTATCACCCAGAAAGTATGGGTAAAATTGTTCTCGTCGGTAAATTTATACTCGGGTTCTTCCTTGATCTTTGCCTCTACAATGGCATTGAGTTCTGCATTGTCCTTGAAGGCAAAGAATACCGGCTCTATGTTGGCATTCTGGATGCGGACGTGAACCATCCTGTCATCTTCTTTATCCTTGCGGGTAAGTTCGTGCTTTTTAATCTTGCCGGTGGCATAGTCGTCCGTATGGGCGCAAAGCACTATTCCGTACTGGGTGCGGCCGTCCATAGTCTGGGCATAGACATAGTATTTTTCCTTTTCGTCCTGCACCAGCCAGCCCCTCTGCTTCCAGAGTTTGAAGTTCTCTACAGCCTTGTCGTAAACAGGCTGGGAATGCTCATCGGCAATGGGGTCAAAGTCAATCTCCGGCTTGGTAATGTGAAGAAGAGACTTCTCCGTTGCCATAGCCTTGGCCTCTACGGAGTTAAGAACATCGTACGGCGGGGCAGCCACCTCTGTAACAAGATTTCTGGGAGGACGTACGGCTGCGAAGGGTTTTACTCTTACCATATCTTCTTATTTATTAACCTGGAAACGGGTATTGCCTGTGGCAAAGAAATCGCAAATCTGGCGTGCTGCGGCAAGGCCGGCATTCATATTGGCCTCTGCAGTCTGGGCACCCATCTTCTTGGGAGTAGCGAACACCCTTAAGCCGAATTTTTCCCGCAGAACATCGTAGTTGTCGGGCATAACGTCCGACACATACTTAAGATCCTGTCTTTCTTCCAAAGCCTTGTAAAGACCCTCCTCGTCAATAACCTCCTTGCGGGCGGTATTAATGAGGGTTGCGCCCTTGGGCATACGGGTGATAAGGTCGTAGCCGATGCTCTTGATTGTAGCCGGGAGGGCGGGGATATGGATTGACAGATAGTCCGATGCGCCATAAAGCTCTTCTACGGAATGAACCGGGTCTGCACCGCCGGCCACGATCTGCTCGTCTGTAAGGAAGGGGTCCAGGGCCGATATTTCCATACCCAGGGCCTTTGCCTTCTGGCCAACCAGACGGCCCACGTTGCCGTAGGCCTGAACGCCAAGGCGCTTGCCCTGAAGTTCGCTTCCGGTAGCGGGAGTAAACTGCGTGCGGGCCATAAATACCATAAGGCCAAGGGCAAGTTCTGCCACTGCATTGGAGTTCTGGCCGGGAGTATTCATTACCACTACGTTGTGTGCGGTGGCGGCCTCAAGGTCTACATTGTCAAAGCCGGCTCCGGCCCTTACCACAATCTTAAGGTTTTTAGCGGCCTCAAGAACCTCTGCGGTAACTTTGTCGGAACGGATAATAATGGCGTTGACATCTGCCACTGCGGCAACGAAATCTGCCTGCTCTGCGTACTTCTCCAAAAGCACGCACTCGTGGCCGTTCTGCTCTATGATATCTTTGATGCCTTTTACTGCTGCTGCAGAGAAAGGCTTCTGGGTTGCTACTAATACTTTCATGGTCTATTTGTGAAGTTTTTCAAATTCCTGCATGCAGGCCACGAGAGCCTCTACATCTTCCTTCTTGCAGGCATTGTACAGGGAAGCGCGGAAGCCGCCTACGCTGCGGTGACCCTTAATGCCCACCATTCCGGCAGCCTTGGCAAATGCCATAAACTCATCCTGAAGGTCTTCCTTGCCGGGAGCCATTACAAAGCATACATTCATAAGGGAGCGGTCCTCCTTGGCGGCAGTTCCCACAAAGAGGGAGTTACGGTCTATCTCGTTGTATAGAAGAGCGGCCTTTGCCTGATTGATTTTCTGCATAACCTCTACTCCGCCAATGCTCTTTAGCCAGCGCAGAGTTTCTGTCATTACGTAGATTGCGAACACGGGAGGGGTATTGAACATACTCTCCTTGGTGATGTGTGTCCTGTAATCCAGCATGGTAGGAAGATAACGGGAAACCTTTCCAAGAGCATCCTTGCGGATAATTGCAAAAATAACTCCGGCAGGGCCCACGTTCTTCTGCGCACCGCCGTAAATCATTGCGTACTTGCTTACGTCAACGGGGCGGGACATAATGTCAGAGGACATATCTGCGATAAGGGGAACAGGGCAGTCGTAGTCTTCCTTGATCTCCGTACCGTAGATTGTATTATTGGTAGTGATGTGGAAGTAGTCCAGATCTGCGGGTATCTCGTAACCCTTGGGGATGTAGGTATAATTCTTATCCTTAGAGCAGGCAATAGCGTAAGCATCGCCAATACCCTGGGCCTGAACAAGGGCGTTATGGGCCCAGACGCCTGTGTCAAGATATGCAGCCTTCTTCTCAAGAAAGTTCATTGCAACATAGAGGAACTGCAAAGATGCGCCGCCGCCAAGGAATACAACCTCGTGAGTATCAGGAATGTGAAGGAGTTCCTTCCACAAGGCGCGGCACTCATTCATAGTCTCTTCCCATTCTTTTGTCCTATGGGAAATTGAAAGCACGGAAATACCGGTGTCTTTGTAATTCTTCAGTGCTTCGATAGTTTTGTCTATGGCCTCCTGAGGCAAAATGCAAGGGCCTGCATTAAAAACGTGAACTTTTTGCATATCAATTTAAAAGCGAAATGGTTATTTTAAGTTATAATTTTTTACAAATAATACTGCGAATATATATAATTTTAATCATTCAGCAATGATTATTCTACAATTTCTTTTACATAGCAGCCGCCTATGTTTGAGCACCTCTCCAGGAAGGTCTGGGTCCCGGACAAAGGGACCCTGGTTTCTATCTGGCAGGTCTGGCCGAACTCCTGGTTTTGCTGTGGCAGCCCCATATCCTTGAGGACCTTCTGCACGGCATTCATAGCAAGATAGTCAAACTCTATTTTAAACATTCTGCAGGCCGTTTTTTCTATTATGACAGAGTTGTCGATGGCGTCTGCCGATGATGTCTTGTAGGCTCTTATAAGCCCGGGGATACCCAGCTTAATGCCTCCGAAGTATCGGACCACCACAATAAGAATATCGCTTAGCCCGAAGGAATCTATCTGCCCCAGGATGGGCCGCCCTGCGCTTCCGGAAGGCTCTCCGTCGTCATTTGCCCTGAAGGTGGCTCCGGTATGCCCGATACGGTAGGCAAAGCAGTGATGGCGGGCGTCGTGATACTCTTTCTTAAGGGCATCTACCAGCGGCTTTACCTCCTCTACCCTTTCTACCGGGTAGGCAAAGGCAATGAAGCGGCTGCCGTTATCCTTGAAAAGACCCTGCGCCGGCCCTGCAATACTCTTATATTTATCGCTCTCTTCCATAAATCTGTTAAAGATACATCAATTATCGCAAATAAACCAATTTCTGCCCTTTTGAAGGCGTTATTACTTAAAAAATTGCACGGTATAGATGCTATGAGAGAAATTTTAAATTATATTTGTACTGCAAAATCCCCCTGTGGAAAGCATTTAACCTGAAAACTAACATAAATATGGCATTAAGATACAGAGTTTCACTAGCCGGACTTAAAGGGTTTGCACGAGTTTATGACATGAAGCCTACCACTACCTTGTACGATTTTCACAAAAGGCTTCGCAGCGAACTGGAATTCCCTCAGGACCAGTTAATCCAGTTCAAGGCCCTTGATGCCGATGGTGCCCTTGTATGCCGCTACGGGCTTTTTGACCTTGGCGCAGGCGCAGTGGACACAGTATCTATGAAGCAAACCCGCGACAAGGGAGTAGCTTCCTTTATCTACTTCTACGACGTAGCCAACCGCAAAAGCGTGATAATAACCTTTGAAGGCGAGGTTCCGGACACCCCCGGCGCCGCCTACCCTCTGCTTGTAGAAACCAAGGGGCCCGTCCCGGCAGAATTCGAGAACGGCTACGTTGCCTACGAGGATCTGCCCGACGACCAGAAGCATCTCCGCAACCTTAAGGCTGCCTCTTCCGACGAGGACGATGATTTTGACGAAGATGACGAGGGAGCCGAAGATGGCGATGAAGAGGACGATGAGGCTACGGAGATTTACGAAGAGGACGAGGACCTTCTTTAATCCCGCCCCCGCCCGTGTCCCGCAAACTCATAATAGTATCAGGACCAACCGCTGTAGGCAAAACAGCCTGGAGCATTTCACTTGCAAAAAAATACGATTCTCCCATTATTTCCTGTGATTCCAGGCAGATTTACAGGGAAATGACGATAGGTACCGCCGTACCCTCCCAAGAAGAGCTGGCAGAGGTGCGCCACTATTTTATCCAGGACCACACTGTAACCCGGCCCTATACCGCTGGAGACTACGAGGTGGAGGCCCTGGCGCTTCTGGACAGACTTTTTGCCGACGGGCACGAGGTCCTTGTGGCCTGCGGCGGCTCCGGGTTTTTCATAGATGCTCTGTGCAACGGGCTGCCGGATGTTCCCAAGGCAGACCCTCAGCTGCGGAAAGACCTGTCCCGAAGGCTTAAGGACGAGGGCATCGAATCTCTAAGGATGGATTTGCAAAGGCTGGATCCCGAGGCCTATCGGTCCATAGATATAACCAATCCACAAAGGGTAGTGAGAGCCGTTGAGGTATGCCTTCTGTCCGGCCGCACCTTTTCTTCTTTCCGTAAGGCGGAAAAGTCCGTAAGACACTTCCAGATAGAAAAGCTCTGCCTTGTAAAGCCCCGGGAAGAGATGGCCAAAAGAATTTCTGCAAGGGTAGATGCAATGCTGGAGGCCGGGCTTGTAGAAGAAGTGCGTTCCCTTACGCAGTACAGAGATCTGCCTGCCCTGAGAACCGTGGGCTACAGCGAGATTTTCCAATACCTGGACGGCAGCATCGACCTTAATAAAGCGGCAGAGGATATAAAAACAAATACCCGCCATTACGCCAAAAGGCAGCTTACTTGGTGGCGCCGGGACCCGGAGGTAGTGTTCCGTGAGATGTGACTCTATCGTTATAAGACATTTACAAAAAGTCCTACCCCGACGCCAGGGGCAGGACTTTTTTTTAAAATATTGATAGAAAACTACTTGTCGCCAACGGTTAAAGTTCCCACGCAAGGGCAGAGGCGCCAAGAATGGCAGCATCGCTCTCCTTAAGCTGAGAGAAGAGAATCTTGACCTTGTTCTTCCAGATAGAAAGCACGTTGTCGTTTAGACCCTTCTGGATGGGCTCTGTAAGGAATTCCTTGCTGCGGGCCAGACCGCCAAAGAGAACAATGGCCTCCGGGGCGCTGAATGCAACAAAGTCTGCGAACTGACGGCCCAGCATATTGCCGGTGTAATTGAACACGCGAAGAGCAAGGGCGTCGCCCTCTTTTGCAGCCTCATAAACATCCTTGGAAGTAATGTTCTCGCACTCACGGAGCAGAGACTTCTCTTCCGGATTGGCCTCCAGCCACTCGCGGGCCGTCCTTGCAACGCCAATTGCAGAGCAATAAGCCTCCAGGCAACCGGTTCTGCCACAACCGCAGGAACGTCCGTTATGACGCACTGCGCAGGTGTGGCCAAGCTCGCCGGCAAAGCCGTCGTGTCCGTAAACTACCTGCCCGTTGATAACGATACCGCTGCCCACACCGGTTCCGAGGGTAATCATTATGAAGTTCTTCATACCCTTTGCAACACCGTAGGTCATCTCTCCCACTGCAGCCGCATTGGCGTCATTGGTAAGAGAAACCGGGAGCCCGCCAAGACCGGCAGACAAGAGTTTGGCAAAAGGAACGGAACCCTTGGCAGCCCAGGCTAGGTTGGGAGCAAAGTCTATTGTTCCAGTGTAATAGTTGCCGTTGGGAGCGCCAACGCCTATTCCGCGAATCTGGCCTTCCTTGCCGGACTCTTTGATAAGGGCCTTTATAGCCTTTGCAAGAGCAGAGATGAAAGCCTCTGCGTCGGCACCGTAAGTGTCAGACCTGATGACTGTCTGAACAAGCACCTCTCCGCGGGCGTCTACCACACCAATCTTAGAAGTCTGGCCGCCAACGTCTACGCCTACTACAAACTGCTTCTCACCAGTCGCTATTTTCTTCTTTTCCATTTGAATCTTATTATAGGTGAAACTAAACGGGAATGTCCTTATTTACATTCTTGGAGCCTGCAAGGGCAAAGAAGAGAATGTATGCTATCATAGCTATTACAAGCCAGTAGCTTGCCATATAGCCAAGACCCTTTGCAAGGAAGTCCTGGATAAGAGGCATGATACCGCCGCCGACCACCATGGTCATAAACAGACCGGAAGCCTGCTCTGTGTATTTTCCAAGACCCTCTACGGAAAGATTGTAAATACCTCCCCACATAACCGAGGTGCAAAGACCGCAGAGAATAAGGAAGATAATGCTGAGAGGAATCTTAGGGGTCTGCTGTGAATCCTGGAGTTTCTGTGCAATTACTGCAGGAAGTTCTTTCTCGCAAACCTTAGCTTTACTGTCTTCCTGGGCAGGAACAATTTCCTGGGGAACAACTTCTTCTGTAACCACTTCCTCTGCAGCCTCCTCTACGGGAGCCTGATCCTCCGTGCACTCAGGAGCCTTTACAACGGTAATGTCAAATGACTCTGCAAGGTCTGCAAGATAAGGTGCTATGGCCTCTGGAGTAGGATTTGCAAGATATTCCCTGGCTGCAGACTCGTCCATACCATTATCTACAAGAATACCAACGGTCTTGCTCTCCGGATTATAAATGAACTTGGGTGCATCCAGACCCGTTGTCTTGGGGATGAAGATGGCCAGGAGCACAAAGAGAATGGCAACTGTAGAAACCGTTGTCATCTGGGCCTTGGTGCTTACCTTGCCGCTTATAAGTGTGCTGAGGAAACGTCCTATCATCATAAGGAACCAGTAGGCTGCTGCGAAGGCACCGCCTATAAGGGCTCCGTTAACAAGAATTCCGGCACCCTTTACGCCTGCGTCTGACAGGTAGAAGTTAAGCTGTGAAGGAATTCCGATCTCTATACCTACATAGAAGAAGATTGCAACCACACCCATCTTAAGATGACGGAAAGACAGGGCGCTGTGCTCATATTTAACATTCTTGCGCTCTGCAGCGGGCTCCGGAATCCTTAGCATGGAGATAATTACGAAGGCCAGGAAGAATACGCCCATTGCAATGAAGAGCAGAGGAGCCACATCCGCCATGGAGGTCTTCTTGGTAACGGTTCCGATAAGAGCACCGGTAAGGAAAGGAGTAAGGGTCCCCGAAAGTGAGTTGAGGGTACCGCCGGTCTGGATTAACTGATTGCCTCTGTTACCGCCGCCGCCAAGTATGTTAAGCATGGGATTCACGACGGTATTGAGCATACAAACGCAGAAACCGCATACGAACGCACCAAGCAGATATACGTAAATGGCAGAACCGGCAAAGAAGGTACGGCTGGAAAGCCACTGGATCACGATACCCACGAATCCCGTTGCGAGAGCGATAAGGGTGGTTTTCTTGTAACCTACTTTGAGAAGCATTTTGCCTGCGGGAATACCCATAAAGAGGTACGCGGCAAAATTCATCATGTTACCCATCATTCCGGCCCACTCATACTGTCCCTTCCAGATATTGCCAAAAGGAGCGGCCATATTGGTAACAAAAGAAATCATCGCAAAGATGAAGCACATCGTTACAACCGCAACGATATTCAGTTTACCTTTTGTCTGTGTCATAATTATTATTGAGTTATAAAATTATCAAGCAGACAAATTTACAAAAAACGATTTTAAAACGAAATTTTTATTTTTATAATGTTAAATATTTATTCTGACGCCCACAAAGATGCAGCGGGGGCGTCCCCTCTGAATGAAAGTGTTACCCACGGACTTAAAGCAAAACACTCCGTAGTCCTTTTCAAAGAGATTGGAGGCGTGCGCAAAGACCTGGAATCTGTCAAAATCAACGGAAGCATCGGCCCCAAAAAGACAATAGGCCTTCTGCCAAAGGGAGTTGTCCTCATTCCACCAGATGCGTCCGGTTCCGCAGGCAGATACAGAAAGGGACAGGCCCTTAAGCGTCTTGCCGGCAAAGGAGAAATGGCGGCCAAGCGCCCCGTACCAGGTTGCCACGGGAGCATAGGGAATATGCCTGCCCGCATAATCGTTGATATTGTCATTGTACTCCCTGAAGGTAGCGTGGCACCATCCGGCCCGCACGTCGGCCCTGAAGCCATTCCAAAGCCAGGAAAGGGAACCATCGGCCCCAAAACTACGGGACCTGCCGGCATTTGCCATCAAACGGCCGGTGGCATTCCCCCTGGGGAATATGGTTATTTGCTGATTGCGACATTCTATATCGAAGGCCGATGCTGCCAGTATGAAGGACGAGGCCCCTGCGGAGAAGGAGGTGCGCCCGCCGGCCTCGAAGTTCCAGCTTTCCTCCGGCTTGTACTCGGTAGAAGAAGCATCCGCCGTGGTGGAGTAGCCATCAATATGGACCCCGAAGGCATCCATAAGATTCGCGGTCATAAGGTTCTGCAGCATATCGGAAAAAATCTGCGTATTGAAGCCGCCGGCCCTGAAGCCTCCGGCCGCAGATGCGTAGAGATAGTCCTTTTCCGTTCCGTAGCGCACGGCCACCTTGGGCACAATCTGCAGCCAGGAGTTATCTATTGAGCCCTCGAACACGGTTTCCAGTTCCTTGAAGGACGGCATCCTTGGCGGCAGGGCGTAATGGACGGTAGCCCGGCTGTCGTAGGCCATATGCTGATACTCGAAGTCCGCCCTTATTCCAGCCGTGAACTTCCACAGCCCAAAGGTAAACCAGGACTCGTGGTAAAGGGCAGTATTCTGATAGAAAAGGTCAAAATCGCTCCCTATTATAAAAGACTCCTCCTCAAAGGCAAGCTGCCCCACGAACGGAGGAATATGCGAATTGGCATTGCCAAGGATGAGGGTTTCTATGCCGTCGGGAAGAAAATTCACCGGCGCGTGCATACGGTTATACTTTACAGAGGCAAACAAACCCGTCTGCGAATCCCACCAGGACACGCCGGATGAAGGCTTGAAAATAAGTTCTTCTGTAAGTGCCGCCTGCCTTTGCCTTTGCTGGAGGGTGAACATACTTGCCGGGGTAAAGTCCTGGTCCAGAGACATTTTATCCCCCATCATCTGGAGCGACACTATATTTTTAAGCCGATGGTTTCCTATGCCGAAGCCTTCCCGGGCTGATGCCAGCAGCGACAGGCGGCTGTAGTGATTACGGTCGTTAAAGGACAGCGGGGCCATGGCGCCATCGTCACCCATCTGACGGTAGGGCCACCCACCCTGATTAAGATACGATACCCATAGTGAATAGTCGGAGCTGCGGCCTTCCCTGCGATAAGGCCGATATTTTATCCTGAAGGACAGGCCGCGGCCTCCGTCTATTTTACTGTCATTATATGTATTTGTATAAAAGCCATTCAGGTCAAAAGCCTTTGCCGCCAGCATCAGAACATCATTGCCAAGCAGGGCCGATGCCTCCTTTGCGCCCCCGCTACCAAAGCCCAGGGAAACAAAATTTTTATTTTGGGCCGATGGTTTCAGAGTCTCTACCGAGAGCACTCCCATCATTGCGTTACGCCCGAAGAGCGTACCCTGGGGGCCGGAAATAAAGTTAATGTTCTGAATGTCCAGAAAGTCGGTATCGAACATATTTTTGTCCAGCACCGGAACCTCGTCTACATAAAGGCCGATGGAGGGATTCTCCATTCTGGAGCCAATTCCCCGCACATATATAGAAGAAGTCATCGCAGAACCGTAGTCCGGAATGTGAAGATTGGGAACCAGCGAAGACAGTGCCTTGGGGGCCTCTATTTTCTTCTCGCTGGCCTCGCGGGAAGAAACGGTTATCACGGAAGCCGATGCCTTGTCCAGCAACGCATTAACCTTTGACACACTTACCACGGAAGCCTTGAGAGTATCTTCTATAGCCACCGAAACCGGCTCTGAGCCGGCAGAAACGAGCAAAAGGCCCGCTATTGCAAAACTGAACATCATAACTTGACAAATAAATATTCAGCTGCAAATGTAAGCCAATTTAAGGCTAAAAATTTAGGAATTCCCGTGTGTTTTTAGGACTTTTTAAACAAACTGTTCCTATATTTGGAAGGTGTCACGCCCTCGTGCTTGCGGAAGAATCTGGAGAAATAACTCTGGTCCTCGAACCCTACTTTCTCGCTTACTTCCGACATACTAAGGAACTTATCCTTTAGATATCTTTTTGCCAGAATAATCCTGGCTATGGCAATCCACTCTCCTGTCGTGCGGCCGGTCTCTGCTTTAACGACCCTGTTAAGGGCGAAGGGTGTAACTCCTAGCATATCGCTGTAGAAAGATGGGCCGTCGTGGATGGGGCTGCCCTTGAAAATCTCGTCCAGAAAACGGCTGCACAGTTTTTCCTCATTAACGTCCATATGCAGGAGGTTAAGAAGCAGGTCTATGGCCGAGGCCAGATACCTTATGTTGGACTTGTTACGCAGCATGGACTCAAAGACCTCGCTCACAAGCGGTTCGTCGTTAACGGCAACCTTGAAGCGAACCGGGGTGGTGCTCCGTAGCAGAGAATAGCTTAGGTCTTTCATAGTCTCTTCCTCGAACCCGCCCGTATACCCGATGCTGTTACGGAACCAAACGGCGCGGAAGCGCATTCCCGGGGGCAGAAGCAGGAATTCCCCGGGAGTAACCCTGAACATCTCTCCTTCTACTTGCAGAACCACTTCTCCGGACAAAAGATACAGCATACACCAGCCGGCGTATTGACGCTCCGGCTCAAGCGGCGACTCCTTGTAACCAACGCTGGTAAGGGGCAGAAGTACTATGGGGGAAGACCAACTTTTCATTTCCAAGTATAAAGTTTAGCATTTTTTGTAAAAAAAACAAGTCCTTTTTTCTTTTTGGTAGAATTCTTGTTTTTACGTTAGATGTTGAGTATCTTTAAGGGCTTTATGCGCTCCGAATAAAACCATATTTAATATGAAGAAACTTTTATCACTCGCTTTTTCGCTTGCTGTCTTTTTTGGATGCACCGGCACCCCGGACAGACCCAAATCCCTTGTGGGAGAAACCGTTTCCAGCCCGGACGGCCACGTTGCTCTGATATTTGCCCTGTCAGAAAACGGGACCCCTATGTACAGTCTTTGCAAGGACTCCGTTCAGGTAATACTCCCCAGTAAGCTGGGATTCCAGCTCTTTGGGAGCAATCCGGACCTGCAGAGCGGCTTCTCACTTAAGAACACTTCTTCCCGCAGTGCAGAAGAAGACTGGGAGCCCGTCTGGGGAGAGGAGGCCAAGATTGCCAACAGGTTCAACGAGAGCACGTTCTTCCTTGGCAGGGAAGACGGAGTGGCAATGAATATAACCTTCCGCGTTTACAACGACGGCATAGGCTTCCGCTATGAGTTCCCCCTGGAGAACAAGCTGGCTTATTTTAATATAAAGGAAGAGCTTACTGAGTTTGCCCTTTCCGGAGACCACACTGCATGGTGGATTCCCGGGGACTACGACACCCAGGAGTATGCCTACACCCAGAGCAAACTCTCCGAGGTAAGAAAGCTCTACCCTTCCAAGCGCATACCCAACGCATCGGAAGAAGGGTTCTCTCAGACGGGAGTTCAGACCTCTCTTCAGATGAAAACGGCAGAAGGTCTTTACGTAAACATTCACGAGGCTGCCGTAGTCAATTACCCCACCACCAACCTTTTTCTGGACGACAAGAACTTTGTACTTAGCACCTGGCTCACCCCTGACGCAGAAGGCGTAAAGGGCCGTATGCAGGCACCTTGCAAAACCCCCTGGCGCACTGTTATGGTAGTAAATTCCGCCACGGAGGTGCTTGCAAGCCGCCTTATACTAAACCTCAACGAGCCCTGTGCAATAGAGGATGTAAGCTGGATTCACCCCGTTAAATATATGGGTGTATGGTGGGAGATGATTGCCGGAAACGGCACTTGGTCCTACACCGACGACTACCCCTCCGTTCAGCTTGGAATTACGGATTATTCCAAATCCAAGCCGCACGGAAGGCACTCGGCCAATAACGATAACGTGCGACGTTACATAGATTTTGCCTCCGAAAACGGCTTTGACGCAATTCTTGTAGAAGGCTGGAACGAGGGCTGGGAAGACTGGATTGGCAACAAGAAAGACTTTGTCTTTGACTTTATAACTCCCTACCCGGACTTTGACATAGAGGCCCTCAACGCCTATGCCCACTCCAATGGTATCCGCATTATAATGCATCACGAGACCTCCTCATCCACCCTCAACTACGAAAGGTGGATGGAGAAGGCCTACACCCTCATGAACAAGTACGGCTACAATGCAGTAAAGAGCGGCTACGTGGGCGACATTATTCCCTACGGCGAGTATCACTACAGCCAACCCCTTATTAACCACTACGCCTACGCTATTAAGCAGGCCGCAGAGCACCACATAATGGTTAACGCTCACGAGGCAGTGCGTCCCACAGGACTTTGCCGCACCTGGCCCAACCATATTGGAAACGAGTCCGCAATGGGAACGGAGTTCAAGACCAGGATAGAACCCGGCCACACTACAATTCTCCCGTTCACCCGCCTGCAGGGCGGTCCCATGGACTACACCCCCGGCATCTTCGAGAACGACATGTCCAAGATTAACAAGCACGGGAACGGCAAGATAAAGGTAACCATCGCCAACCAGCTTGGAATATATGTAACCTTCTATTCTCCTCTGCAGATGGCAGCCGACTTCCCGGAGAACTACGCCCGCTTTATGGATGCCTTCCAGTTCATAAAGGATGTTGCCGTAGACTGGGACAAGAGCGTTTACATTGATGCAGAGCCAGGAGACTACATAATAACGGCCCGCCACCCCAAACTATCCTCCCTTAACAAGGCCCACGAGAGCGTAGCCACACTTAAGGACGGCAAGAAAAATTCCGTAAGCGGGGCTGCCAAGTTTGTCTATGCCCTGCCGGAGAACGCCACTACTGCAGATTTGGCAAGGACAAAGGCCCGCGACGTATGGTATGTTGGCGGAGTTAACGACGAAAACCCCCGCGAGGCTAGCTTTGCCTTTGATTTCCTTACCCCGGGCAAAACTTATGAGGCAACTATTTATGCCGATGGTCCCGATGCCGACTACGAGACTGCTCCCCAGTCTTACACCATTACAAAACGCCTTGTTACCGCAGCTGACAGCATAAGCATAAAGATGGCCCGCTGCGGTGGATTTGCCATTTCACTAAGAGAAACTGATGCTAAAAATTAAAAGACTTACTTTTAACGCCTTTGCAGAAAATACCTATTTTGTGTGGGACGACAGCGGTCAGGGCGTAATTATAGACCCCGGCTGTCAGAAGCAGGAAGAGGTAGCTGCTCTGCGGCGCGTCATAGAGCAGAGCGGCGCTCGTCCGGTTAAAATTCTGCTCACCCACGGGCACTTCGACCACATCTTCGGAGTAGAAGAATTGGCCAAGGCCTATGGTATTAAGATATACCTTAACCCTGCCGACAAGCCCCTTCTCCAGAATTGGAACAGGGAGCTTACAGACTACTACCATCTGGCCTCCGCACCGGAAGGATTTGATTTCGAGTCCATTGCCGATGGTGACAAAGTCTCCTTCGGGGACACGGTATTTGAAGTCATCGGCACGCCCGGCCATACTCCAGGAGGGGTGTGCTATTATAGCAAAGAGCAGAAGGTCCTGTTTACCGGCGATACGCTTTTTGCCGGCACCATTGGCCGCACGGATACAGATTACGGAGATTACGACAAACTCATTGTTGGTATTATGGAAAAGCTTATGTGGCTGGACAGCGACACCGCTGTGTATCCCGGCCACGGGCCCTCTTCCAGCATAGCCGCAGAGCGTACCACCAATCCATTCCTTCAGCCTTTCAACGAGAAAGAGGGAGACATAGATAATGCCTGAAAAAAGAGAATATCTTAGCATACGCGGTGCCTCGGCTCATAACCTTAAGAATCAGGACGTAGACATTCCAAGGGGAGAGTTCGTGGTTGTTACCGGGCTTAGTGGCAGCGGGAAGTCCTCGCTTGCCTTCGACACTATTTATGCCGAGGGACAGAGGCGTTATATGGATACCCTTAGCCCCTATGCCAAGCATTTCATGGGCGTTCTGGAGAAGCCGGACGTAGAAGAAATAAAGGGTCTGAGCCCCATCATTGCCATAGAGCAGAAAACCACCGGAAACAACCCTCGTTCTACCGTGGGCACAATAACGGAGGTTTACGACTTTCTTAGGCTGCTGTATGCAAGGGCCTCCAAGGCCTACTCTCCACAGTCTGGGCTGGAGATGGTCCGCTACACCGACGAGCAGATAGTAGACCTCATAATATCCGGTTACAAATCCCGCAAATGCTATCTTCTTGCCCCTATAGTCCGCGGCCGAAAGGGCCATTACAAAGAGCTCTTTGAGCAGATGCGGCGGCGCGGATACACCCAGGTGCGCATTGACGGAGAGATTTTGGACCTGGCAGAGGTTTCCCAGCTTGACAGGTACAAGACACATTTCATAGAACTTGTAGTAGACCGGCTCAAGCCGGAAGGCGCCTCTGACCTTGCGCGGATAAGGGAATCCGTAGCCAGGACGCTGTCTATCGGCAAGGGTTCGGTTGCGGTAATGGACCTTGAGACAGAAAAAATCCAACACTTCTCCAAGCATCTTGTAGATCCCCAGAGCGGGCTTTCCATAAGCGAACCGGCCCCGCACAGCTTCTCCTTCAACTCCCCGGAGGGCTACTGCCCCCACTGCAAGGGACTTGGAACGATAGTAGACATAAACCTTGAAACCATCGTCCCGGATAAAAAACTTTCAATTGCCGAAGGCGGAATAGTTCCCCTTGGCAAGGTGCGCGAGAATAAGAAATTCGAGGTCATCAGGGCCATAGCCAGAAAATACAATTTTTCCATATACGACCCCATAGCCGCCATACCGGACGAGGCGGTGAGTCTGTTGATTTTTGGCTCGGACGAGCTGTTCCGCATAGGAGAGGGTGCCACATCGGAAATGGTGGCCTACCCCGGGGTGGCAGAGGATATAGAAGACAAGATTACCTGCCCTGTGTGCAACGGATCCCGCCTTAACCAGAACGCATCGTACTTTAAGATAGACGGCAAAACCATAACTGAGGTGTCTGCAATGGAGATAAGTGCCTTGCAGCAATGGCTGTCCGGCATAGAGGAGGTTCTGGACACAAGGCAGAAAGCCATAGCCAGGGACATTCTTAAGGAACTGCGGGAGAGGGTTAGGTTTATGATGGACGTGGGGCTGGACTATCTTTCGCTGGACAGGCCTACGGCCTCGCTTTCCGGCGGGGAGAGCCAGAGAATTCGTCTGGCTACTCAGATTGGCTCCAAACTGGTTAATGTACTGTATATTCTGGACGAGCCATCAATAGGTCTCCACCAAAGGGACAACCGTAAACTCATTTCTTCTCTTAAGACGCTGCGCGACGAGGGCAATTCCATTATGGTGGTAGAGCACGATGCAGAGACTATGCTTAGCGCCGACTGGCTGGTGGATGTTGGTCCGGGAGCGGGAGAGAAGGGAGGCGAAATCTGCCTTAGCGCACCCACCGGCGTGCTTATGGGTAAAACCAAGCCGGACAAGGAAACTCTCTCTCATTGTATCTTTGGGGAATCGCTTACGCTGGACTACCTCCTTGGGAAGCGCAAGATAGAGGTCCCCCCTGCAAGGCGCAGAGGAAACGGGCTCTTCATTAGTATTAAGGGTGCAAGGGGCAATAATCTTAAGAACCTGGACGTAAAGATTCCTCTGGGCTGTTTTGTAGGCGTTGCCGGAGTAAGCGGAAGCGGCAAGTCTTCGCTTATAAACGAGACTCTTATGCCTCTTCTTAAAAACAATCTCTACCGCTCAAAAGTAAAGTCCCTGCCCTGCGACGGCATAAGCGGGATAGAGAATATAGACAAACTCATAGAGATAGACCAGAGCCCAATCGGCAAGACCACAAGGAGCAATCCGGCCACCTTTACCGATGTCTTTGGGGATATCCGGGCCTTGTTTGCCGATACCATGGACGCCAGGATAAGGGGCGTAGGAGCAAGTCATTTCTCTTTTAACGTGCCCGGCGGCAGATGCGAGGCTTGCAAGGGAGCGGGAATAAAGGTGATAGAGATGAACTTTCTTCCCAGCGTAAACGTACCCTGCGACGAGTGCCGCGGCCGGCGCTATAACGAGGACACTCTGGCAATCCGGTACAAAGGAAAGAATATCAACGACGTGCTGGAGATGTCCATTGAAGAGGCCTACGAGTTCTTTAAGCCCATACCCAAGATTGCCCAGAAACTGGGGGCCCTTGTGGACGTGGGCCTGGGATACGTTCACCTTGGCCAGAGTTCCGTTACCCTTTCCGGAGGCGAGAGCCAGAGAATGAAACTAGCCGCAGAGTTGTTCCGCAAATCTACCGGAAACACCCTCTACATCTTGGACGAGCCTACTACAGGCCTGCACCACGAGGATATAAAAGTCCTGCTTACCGCTCTGCAAAAGCTTGTTGACCAAGGAAATACAGTTATAATCATAGAACATAACCTAGACGTACTGAAGTCTGTAGACTACATATTTGACATGGGCCCGGAAGGCGGAAGAAAGGGCGGACTTATCATCGCCCAGGGCACGCCGGAAGAACTGGCCGCAGACCCGGTTTCCGTTACAGGCCCCTATTTAAAAGAAATACTTTAGAGTTATGAGCATTGACATTTTATTGGTAAACGAAAACAGGATAATCTCCGTAGAGCAGGGCACAACACTGCAGCAAGTAGCAAAGAATTGGTGCCCCGTTATAAAAAACCCCAAGACCGGGGCGGAGTACCCTGTTATGGCCGCATACGTAGATCATAAACTCAAGGAACTTACCACAACACTTTACAACGATGTTGTAGTGGAGTTCCTTGGCTACAACAACGGGGACGGAAGACGCACCTACGTGCGCTCCCTATGCTTCCTTCTACAGGTAGCGGTAAGGGAACTTTACCCTTCCTGCACCCTTATAATAGACCATTCCCTTCCCAGCGGGATGTACTGCGAACTGCTGGACGGCCCCTATGGCGCCCCAATTGCACTTAGCGCCCAGGGGATTGCCGCCCTGGAAGAGAAGATGCACGCCATTGCCTCGGAGGGGAAACCATTCAGTAAGAGAAGGATGCTGGTATCGGAAGCCTGCAAGATGTATGTAAAACAGAATCAGCCGGAAAAGGCAAAACTTCTGGAAAGCCTTGGAAAGTATACTTGCAATATCTATGGTTTCCAGGGCAACAACGACTCCTTCCACGGCCCCCTTCTGCCGGACAGCAGCCTTCTTACAAACTTTGCCCTCGAGCCCTTCAGCAACGGCTTCTGCCTTAAGCCGCCGTCCATAGACGACTTCTCCAAGCTCATTCCAACAACCATGCAATCCAAGATATCCGCTACTCTTAAGGAGTATTCGGACTGGTGTTCAATTATAGGGATACGCGGAGTTGGCCAGTTGAATGCCGCAATTCTGGAAGGCCACGGCGTGAGCATAATTAATATCTCAGAGGCCCTTGCCAGCCGTAAATACGCAGCCATAGCAGACGAAATCAAGGCCAAGGGAGCAAAAATTGTCTTTATAGCCGGGCCTTCGTCCAGCGGAAAGACCTCGTCTTCGCTAAGAATTGCAATGGAGTGCAGGGTGCTTGGGCTCAACCCTAAGGTAATAGAGCTGGACAATTACTTTGTGGACAGGGAGCATACCCCGCGCGACGAGAACGGAGACTACGACTTTGAATCCCTCTACGCAATGGACCTGGACTACCTTGACAGCCAGCTCAACTCCCTTTTGCGCAGGGAGGAGGTGATAATTCCAAAATTCGACTTCAAGACAGGCTCCCGTATTCCCGGGGCAGGCACGCCTATGAGGCTGGAAGAGGGGGACATCCTGATTGCCGAGGGCATTCACGCCCTTAACCCGGCAATGACTAGCTCGGTACCCCAGGAGAAAATTTTCAGGGTTTACGCCTCTGCTCTTACCAGCCTTCACATAGACGAGAACAACAACATCTCCACCTCTGACAACCGCCTGCTTCGCAGGATGATAAGGGACAACCGGGTAAGGGGCATATCCCCGGAGGAAACCATACTCCGCTGGCACAGCGTACGGCACGGCGAAAGCCGCAATATATTCCCCTTCCAGGAGAATGCCGATGCTATCTTTAATTCTGCACTTATTTTTGAACTCCCGATGCTTAAGTACTACGCCACGCCGCTGCTGCAGAGGATTCATCCCACCTCCCCTGCCTATCCTGAGGCCGTGCGCCTGCTTAAGTTCCTTGGTTACTTAGTGTCTTTGTCGCCCGACGAGATTGCTGCCATTCCGCCCACTTCCATAATGAGGGAATTTATAGGCGGTCAAACGTTGAACGAATAATATTTTTTACTATTTTTGTAAGGATTGACTTATACTATTTGGGTATGCATATTGGAATAGCAGGCAATATAGGCAGCGGGAAGACTACTCTCACCCGTAAACTGTCTGAATACTACGGCTGGACGCCCAAGTACGAGTCGGTAACCTACAACCCCTATCTGGAAGACTACTACAAGGATATTCCGCGCTGGTCTTTCAACCTGGAGATATATTTTCTGGAGCAGAGGTTCGCAGATATCATAGACATTGCAAAAAGCAAAGAGGTCATCATCCAGGACCGTACCATCTTCGAGGGAGTCTATATCTTCGTGGCCAACAACTACGAGATGGGCAACCTTTCCAAGAGGGATTTCGAAACCTATATGCGACTTTTCGAGAGGATGATGTCGATGGTTAAGTATCCGGACCTTATGATTTACCTTCGCTCGTCGGTGCCCCACCTCGTGGCCCAAATTCAAAAGCGCGGCCGCGATTACGAGCAGAGCATAGGAATCGACTATCTTAAGGGTCTTAACGACAAATACGAGAAGTTCATAGGAGAGGACTATAAGGGCCACGTGCTCATCATAGATGCAGACAATCTGGACTTCGAGAATAACCCGGAAGATTTTGCCCAGATTGTCAACAAGATAGACGCAGAGCTTTACGGACTGTTTGGAAAGAAGGGGCTGACGATAGAATAAATAAAAACTAAATATTATGCACATAGCAATAGCCGGAAACATAGGTAGTGGCAAGACCACGCTCACAAAGATGCTGGCAAACCATTACGGATGGACTCCTAAATTTGAATCTGTAGACTTCAATCCCTACCTTGCAGACTTCTACGAGGATATGGAAAGGTGGTCGTTCAACCTGCAGATCTACTTCCTTAACAAGCGATTCAAGGATGTCGTGGACATCTCCAAGTGCGACGACGTAATTATTCAGGACCGCACCATTTACGAAGATGCCCGTATTTTTGCGCCCAACCTGCATGCTATGGGGCTTATGTCCACCAGGGACTTTGAGAATTACTCTGATCTCTTTGATCTTATGATGTCCCTGGTTAATCCGCCGGATCTTCTTATCTACCTGCGTTCTTCCATTCCCAACCTTGTGGCCCAGATTCAGAAGCGCGGCCGCGAGTACGAGCGCAGCATCCGCATAGACTATCTTACAGGTCTTAACGAGCGCTACGAAAACTGGATTGCCGACTATAAAGCCAATCTTCTTATCGTGGATGCAGACAAAATTAAGTTCGGCAATAATCCGGAGGACTTCAGTGCTGTTACCGATATGATCGACGGACAGATGTATGGTCTGTTCCCGCAAAAATAATTTCCAATTTTATGAAAAAGTTTTTTCTTGCAATAATTCTATTGTTTGGTGCAGCGGCTCTTTGCTCTGCACAGAATGTTAAAAGCATGACGGACAATGATTTGTCCAACCACAAGTTCACACGTCCGGCAGTAATTGATTTTTACGCCGATTGGTGCGGTCCGTGCCGCAAACTGGGGCCGGAACTGGAGAAATTGGCAAAGGAGTACGCCGGAAAGGTTGATTTCTTCCGTGTAAATGTAGATGAGAATAAGGAGTGGGCTGCCCGCTACGGAGTAGAGAGCATTCCTTACCTTCTCTGGGTTTACGGACCGGCGGATACCAGGGCGGCAAAAGGCGTAAAGGCCGCTGCCAGCGGTGGTCCCAAGACAGATTCTACGGTAGGCTATATGCCCTACTCCGATCTTAAACAGATAATGGACCAGGTAATTCAACTCTGGGATAACCAGTAAAGAACTAATCCTAATAAATAACCTGTACCTATTTATTTACCATTTCTGTCATTTCGACCAAGGGCCAAAGGCCCGCGTGGAGAAATCTCTGGTTTAGAAATCTTTTCTTTAAAGATTTCTCCACTCACTTCGTTCGGTCGAAATGACAACGAGCGGGTTCAGTCGAAATGACAACGAGCAGGTTCGGTCGAAATGACCAACGAGCGGGTTCGGTCGAAATGACTATTGCCTATTTATCTGCTAAACTCTGCTATGTAGGCGGTAAAAGGCGGGACGGTAAGGTCTTCTGAAAGAACTGCCGGCCGGCCCGTAATAACATTCGTTGCGTTAACGCTTGCAGGAACTATCTCTGCGTAGTGGCTCCAGGGCACAGCCTTTGGCGAGCCCGAATTATTAATAAATACAAAGACAGCGTCGGTATAGTCATACCTAAAGAAAGCATAGGTATTATCCCTGGTTACAAAATGCATTGTCTTCCCATTGTGCAGCACGCTCTTGCCGCGCCTCCAGTTAAAGAGGCGGGCCGTGTAATCGTGAAGCTCGGCGGCAGAGGCATACTGCCCACGGGCTGCAGTGCGTCCCTGGGGAGAGAAAAGGTTCACGGCATCCCCCTCCCAGCCGCCGGGAAAATCAATGCGCTTGGCACCATCGCCATCATCCTGCCCGGGGAGGCGGGAAAACATCATCTCATCCCCATTATATAACTGCGGAATGCCGCGTACGGTGGCAAGAAGCGCAAGCGCCAGTTTCATCTTGGCAGCATCGTGCCCAAAAGCATCTCCCATACGTCCGTGGTCGTGATTGGCAAAGAACGTCATCATATGGGAAAGGTCTTTGTACAGAAAATCGTGGCTTAGGCAATCGTAAATCCTTTGCGTACCCATCAGCCACCCTGGATTGTCCCCGCCCTCTGAAATGGCAGACACGATTGCCTCCCTCAGGGGGAAATCCATAATCGAAGGCAGATTGCTGTTAAACCCGTCGGGATTAGGGGCCCCGGCCTGCCAATAGGCCAGCTGCGGATGAGAGAAGGTCCAGCACTCGCCCACTATGTTAATCCAGGGATACTCTTCCCGCACGGCCTTGCACCAAAGGCTCATAGGCCACTTCTCGTTGTAGGGATAGGTATCTACCCTAAAGCCGTCAAGCCCGGAATACTCTACCCACCAGACGGCCCACTGCTGGAAGTACTTAAGTACAAAGGGATTGTCCAGATTCATATCCGGCATAGAAGGCACAAACCACCCGCTTTCCTGAAGATTAAGGTCGTAGGCAGAGGCATTGGGGTCCATATTGGTAGAAAAAGCCACATTAGTGCCGGTGTACTCCGGGAACACGTGAATCCAATCTTTGAAGGGAAGGTCCTTCATCCACCAATGGTCTGTACCGCAGTGGTTTGTAACCACGTCCATTATTACCTTTAAGCCCTTGTCGTGGCACCGGTCCACCATCTCCTTATACAGAGCATTGCTGCCCATCCTGGGATCTATGGCATAATAATCTCCGCAGGCATAGCCGTGATAGGAACCGCGGGGCTGGTCGTCCGTCAGAAGCGGCGTGCACCAGATGGCTGTAGCCCCAAGCTCAGATATATAGTCGAGATGGTCTATAATTCCCTGGATATCACCTCCGTGGCGCCCGTGAATGCTGGTTCTGCAGGCCTTTTCCTTAGTATCCGGCGTACTGTCATTGGAGGCATCGCCATTTGCAAACCTATCCGGGAAGATTAGATAAATCATATCTGCCGTGGTAAAACTCTCCCTCTGCCCGGCGGCCTTCTCCCCTATCGAATAAGGATATTTGAAAACGGAACCATCGGCCAAAGTAAAAACAAGCCAACCATCTCCCGGGGTGGCCTTAGGGCCGATGGTTACATCGGCAAATATATAATTAGGGCTGTCGCCCTTTGTTGTATGGCCGATGCTTACGCCATCCAGGCCTCTGAGTTGTACAGATTCTGCGTTTCCTATGCCGGGGCCGTAAATCATTAACTGAAGGGAGGTCTTCATTCCTGTCCACCAGCACGGGGGTTCTACGCGAAGAACCTCACCCTCGGGGGCATCGGCCACAGAAGAGGGCTCAAAAACAAAAGAATTGCCGCAAGAGCACAAAGCAAATGCGGCAAGTATCAAAAGACGTTTCATTTCTTATTGTTTTACAAGAACCATGAACTCGCCGGGAACAAGGGATATTTCATCTTCACCGCTGAGGGTAAGGTAGTTGAATACATCCTTATATTCTCCGTCAAGTTTGATAGTCATCTTAACAGGCTCTGACTCAAGGTTCTTGAAAGGCTGGGCAGTCTTGCTTCCCTGGGGGCGATTGTCGTTTGCAGAAACGGCTTCACCCTCCTGGGGAGCGGTCTGGGGTACGCCAAAGTTGGCAAGGACGATAACCTTGTTACCCTCTACCTCGCGATGGAAGGCAACAACACCCTCCGGGGCTTCCCACCATACGATATCTCCGCCCTTCTCGCCAGCGGCAAGAGCCGGATTATTATGCTTAAGAGATACAAGATTCTGCCAGAAAATAGTGTACTCGTTTGTAGACCAGTCCGTTATAGGGTCTTTCTCAAAGAAGGCCAGACGGCGCTCAAGACCAATCTCCTGTCCTGTATAAATGAGGGGCTGGCTGCCGGGAAGAGTGAAGGACAGAACTGCGCAGGCATCGGCTGCGGCGCCCTGACGCTCGAACTCGGTACCGGACCAGGAATTCTCGTCGTGATTGGAAGTAAAGGTAAGACGGAAGGCCTCCTTGGGGAAGCGGGCTGCATCGCGGGCCACGTAGTCCTTAAGATCCTGAACGGTCTTGCTTCCCTGGGCCAGTCCGTTAAGGAGGTGATGGAGTTCCCAGGCATAGTTTGCATCAAAAGTAACCGTAGGGTCTGCAAGGTTATCCCTTTCTGCCTCTGCAAGAAGATAGATGTCGGGATAGTCCTGGTTCATCTTGGGAAGGATACCGTACCAGAACTCAGCGGGAACCTCACCGGCGGCGTCGCAACGGAAACCATCGACTCCCTTTTCCAACCAGAAACGCATTGCATCGTCCTGGGCCCACCAAACTTCCTGGTTCTCGTAGTTGAGAGAGCGGGTGTCGGTCCAGTCATACTCCCAGATGGCATTGCCAAGAGAGTCGCGCTCGTAGAAGTCGGCCGGTTTCTCTGTCATCCATACATTGTCCGGAGCGGTCTGATTGGCAACCCAGTCAAGGATAACCTTGAATCCAAGTTCGTGTGCCTGGGAGAGCAGGTGCTCAAAGTCCTCCATTGTACCAAACTCGGGGTTTACCTTCTTGTAGTCGGAGATGGCATAGTAAGAGCCAAGCGAGCCCTTGCGGCCCTCTGTGCCAATCTCGTACATAGGCATCAGCCAAAGAACGTCCACTCCCAGTTTTTTCAGGCGGGGAAGCTGGTCCTCTACGCCTTTGAATGTGCCTTCGGGAGAGAACTGGCGGATGTTTACTTCGTATACTACGGAGTTGTAGGTCCACTCGGGATGGAGCGGCGTTTTCTTGCCGCAACAGGACAGTGTGGCAAAGAGTACGGCTATGAGAATTAATATCTTTTTCATATTATTTTGAGATTTCTCGATTTCGGTACTCCGTACCTACACTCGAAATGACAATGTTATGTTAGTAAAGTTTAAATATTACTGAGCTGTTGCCTCCAAGGGTAAGGTCGCTGCCGGCAATGCTGGCAGTACCAAGAAGAGCTACGGGTTTGGTAAGGTCTTCGCCGGAGAGAGAAATGGTCTTGGCTGTAGTCTCTGTATTGTGAACTACCAGCATCTTCTCCGTGCCGTACTCCATATACCAGCATCCGATTGAAGGATAAGAGGTGTTGTTGCTGTTGTAGGTGCCATGCTCCTTCATTGTTCCCTTTGCAAGAGCATGATAGGTATTACGTACCCTTGCAAATGCTTTGTAAACATTCAGCAGCGAGCTATCGTTCTCTTTCTGGGCCTCAACGGAGATGCTGGAAGAAAGCATACCGTTATCCACCTTGCCGCCAAGAGCCACAGTAGGAACATTACCCGTCTTAGTCCACTTGATAGGTGTGCGGACATACTCGTCTCCCTGACTCTGGTTGCCCCAGTAACCAAGTTCCTCGCCCTGATAGATGAAGGGCTTACCTGTACTTGTAAGAAGCAGAGCAGCCGCCTGTTTCTCCTTTGCCAGATTCTTACCCAGGCCCTCTGCAGCACGGGCTGCATCGTGATTGGTAAGGAAGATGGAAGTAATGGCATCCGAGCGCACATTCTTGTGAGAATTGATGAACGTCATCACATCCTTTGCAAAATACATAGCCACCTTGTCGTTGACGGCATAAGTAAGCTTACCCCAGTAGTCGAACTCAAAGCAAGACTGGAGGCCCTTGTAATAGTCTTTCTCTACGGAATGATCCATCCAGGCCTCTCCTACCATAAAGATATCGTCACTGTGGCCGGCATTCTTGTAGGTTGTGTTACAGCGGTCGTACCACTTTTTAAGCAGGGTCTGGTTGGCACCGTTGTTATACGAGTTCATACCTCCGCAGATATGCTTTACTGCATCCAGGCGGAAGCCGTCTACGCCCATATTAAGCCACTTGTCGGCAGAATTTGCAAGGTCTATAAAGCAAGCGTTGCTTTCTGCCTGGGTAACGTCTCCATAGTTAAGGTCCGGCATCCATTCGCCGAATGCTCCCATGAAGTAAACGGAATTTGCATTGGATACGTCGGAAAGCGTAATCTTATACTTCCCATTACCGGTAAAGCTCATATCGGCGCCGTCTGCAACCAATTCACAAGGAGTACCCAGGGTGATGGTGCCGCCATTCTTGGCACCGTACTTGGAACCATTTTCCCAGCTCATATATTTCCTTACAAGAAGACCGATGGTGCCGTTTATCTCTATAACCATAGAAAGGGTACCGTCGCCATTATCCTTGAATCTGGGAGTATTATCCCCACTGCCGTTCCACCAATAAAGGTTCCAGTTGGAAGTACCGGTCTGTACAGCCTCGTTGGTAGCGGTAATTGTAATCTTGGGAGAGCCGCCGGAGGCAAGTTTCCACTCGCCAGCGTTATAAGAGTATGTCCAGCTTCCGTATTTAAGCATAGGGAAACTAGAGTACTCGACAGAAGGATTTGAACTGATAAAGTAGTAATTCCTGTAAGGACTCTCGGGATCTGCCAGTGCCTCCTTGAACCAGGGGTGACCCTTTCCTGAGTGATTCAGGACATAATCCATATAAATCTTTATACCCTTGGCGTGAGCGCTGTTTATAAGATCCTGGAAGTCAGCCTCGCTTCCAAGCTTGGGATGTATTCCGTAATAATCCGTAACATCGTATCCGTGGTAAGAGTCCGATGGATGAACCGGGCTTAGCCACAGGGCGGTAACGCCCATCTCGTCCAGATAGTCAAGTTTGGATTCTACTCCCTTGAGGTCTCCCCAACCATCGCCGTCGCTGTCGCAGAAACTGTAAACCAGGAGCTGATAGGTAAGGTCGCTGCGCTTTGTACCGTCAAAGGCGTCAGGAGCAGGAACTACCGTAGCAGAGCCGGCTGCGCTCTGGTTTACGTTCAGGGTGCGGGCAAGCTTATTATCTTTGTCAGTAAACGTTACGGTAGCTTTCCTTAGGGCGCCGGTATTGGCCGTTGCGCTTACCTGAATGGTTGCGTTGCCTGTTCCCGTAAGAGTAGAAACGGAAACCCAATTACTGGAAGGGGTTGCCGTCCAGGCTACATTGGAACTGATGTTTACCGATACAGGTGTGCCGGCAGCAGTAAGATTAATGGTTTGCGGAGAAAGGGTCATGGCGGGAACTACCGAGGGCTTTTCCGGTGTTTCCTTTCCGCCGCCACAGGCGACCAAAAGAATAGCCGCCACAAAAAGAGATAGTCTTCTCATAATCAAAATATTATATTGGCAAGCCGGAGCCCGGTCAGGGGCTCCGGCCCGAAAAAACAATTACTCTGCTGACATTAGAGTAACTAACATAGTCTCGGAATAAGCATTATAAACTACAAGATATTTCTTGTCGTTTTCCGGAACGGAAATATTATCTCCGTTATTCACTACATCAAAAGGCAAACCCTCACTGTATGTACCGCCACGGTTAATATCCCAATTTCCGCTCTTGCGAATCTTGAAACCACCATTAACCACAACTGAACCCATCCAAATGCCATCAGAGGTCTCGGTCATCGGGAAGTCTTTATCCCAGCTGGTTCCCTCAACATTACCTATGATACACCAGGCCTTGTTAATCTTAACATAATGTTCATTATCTACAGATTCATAAACAAGGTTATAATAGTTGCCGGGGGCATCTACGCTGATGTTGGCACCGCCTTGCTCTACACTAAAGTATTCTCCGTCGGTCACGAAAGTACCGCCAAGGTTAACATCCCAGTTGGCATTGTAACGAAGTTTGAAGCCTCCGTCAATACGGAAGGTCTCGCTACGATAGACAAAATCTGCCATTTTCCTGGGGCGGTTCTGCTGACCGCTTTCGCCTATATTGTATCCAATGGAAACACGGCTCAGGAAGAGATCGTTATTCCAGCTGAAGCCCTCGAACTCTCCGATAACGGACCAGCTATTGGCTGCTTCGTTAACAGTGATTGTCTCAAGCATAGGGTTGTAAACAACCTGCCAGGTCCCCTCGGGAAGAGAGATATTGGCACCGCCACCTACAACATTGAAAGCAACGCCTGCGTCAGAGAAGGTACCACCACGGTTAACGTCCCAACCGTTGTTGAACCTAATCTTGAATTCTCCGCTGAAAGCAAGTGCAGGACTTACCCAGATGCCGGAAGCATAATGGGTCATATAGATATCATTGTTCCAATCGCCGTTTACACCAATAAGTGACCAGCAATTCTCAGGGAGAGCGCCGTCTATGGTAATAAGTTCTTTATCAGGGTCGTAAGTAACCACATAATCACCCTCGGGAACATTGATATTGTCGCCACCCTGAACAGCTTCAAAGGCAACGCCTACGGATGCGAAGGTACCGCCGCGGTTTACATCCCATCCGTGGTTGTAACGGAGTTTGAACTCGCCGGAGATTGTGGTAGCGGGGCTAACCCATAAACCTTCGGTAAGTACCATATCGATATCATTGTTCCAGTCGCCACCTACACCGATGAGTGACCATACGGTGCCCTCGGAAACGGTAATCATCGGGGTTTCGCCGCTAAGATCAAGGACAACCTTAAGGAAGCCTGCAGGAGCAGCAATATTGTCACTGCCTGCTGCGAAAGGTACACCAAGCTCAACAAATGTTCCACCGTAGTTCTCTGCCCAGTCGGCATCCTTACGGAGTTTGAAGCCACCGTTCTCGATATTGGTGAAGTATCCGGTCCAAACACCGTCAACCTCTGCCATATGAACATCGTCGCCCCACTCGTTGAAGTCGCCGATGATACCCCATCCCTGATAAGTTACAGGAGGCTGAGGCTCTTCTGCATCCTCGTCCTGTCCGTACATTGAAGCATCAAGTTTGGCAGTAGGTTTGCCCCAATCGTTAAGATCAAAGTAAACACGGTACTGTCCGGCTGCTACGGGGATATTGTCGCCGCCATTGGTAAGGCCGGCCATATCGCCACCCCAGTTAACGTCCCAACCACCGTTAAGACGGAACTTGAACTCTGTTGCAGCAGCTACGTCAATATCGGCATAGAACTTAGACTTGCGGCTGAGGGTCATCTCGATATCATTATCCCAGTCACCGTTAAGACCTATGATACCAACCTTGTCAAAGCCGCTGTCCATCTTAAGGACAAGGTCGCTCTTTGTGAAGGTGAAGTGATAGTATCTGTGAGCACGATACTGGGTAATGTTGTCGTTAGAGTCGTTCAACAGCTGGATGCTTGCAGACTCTGCGGGAGTAGTAGGATCGGCAACGCCCCAGTTTCCTGTAGCGGAGCTCCAGTCTGCGGCACCGGTAACCTTGAACTCATTGGAAGCGTAGTCTGCGCCAAAGTCAACAGCACCGATGAAGGTGTTGTGGTCCTCTGCGTAGCAATAAAGCTTGAGAGCCTTGCTGTGGTCCCAGCTATTAGCTGTACCGGGGAGCCATACTGTCTCGTAAACACGCTCTGCCTGAGTAGGGCTTACGGAAGCTGTTACAGGAGCCGAATAATAGGTTGTATAATTTGTACCTACTGTTGCACCTACATAGAAGGCTACGTCCTGGAGCTGATCGGCTGTAAGGCCAAGGCCGCCCTTGGCAGCATCTGTTGTTACTACCTGGTTGAAAGCCTCATAAACAACCTCGAAGGAAGTTGTAGAAATATTGGAATACAACTTTACAAGTGTTGCACCACCGTCGGTGGAAGCGCAGATAGAGTAGTTGTACTGAACAGGCTGACCAAAATAAGCCTTGTCCCAGGAGAAGGTCAATACCTCTGACATATTGTCCGGGGTAATTACTATTTCCTCGGGGAGCTGATGGAGCACGGGGGCTACTATCTGTGAAGGATCAAGCAACTGCAACTCTTCAAGTTCATCCTGGCAAGCGGAGAATCCAAAGATCGCCGCAGCCATCATCAAAATGTATTTTTTCATTTTCATAGTTCGTACAAATTAATGATTAATAACCAGGGTTGGGCTTAAGATTAGGGTTAGCGCTAAGCTCCGAAGAAGGAATGGCAAAGATGTTAAGGTGAGAGTCGAAACCCTGACCAAGCATTGCACCACCCTTCCAGGGCCATAGGAAAGTAGAGGAGTTAAACAGACCATAACGGATGAGGTCTGTTCTGCGGTGGCTTTCCCACATAAGCTCGCGTGCGCGCTCCTCAACAAGCCAATCTTCAGTGATTGTACTGGGAGCTACTACGCCGGCTCTTTCGGCCAACTGATTTACATAAGTCTTGGCAACATCGGGTGTTCCAAGTTTAAGGCAAGCCTCGGCATAGATAAGGATGATTTCTCCAAGACGAATCATAGGGAAATCAATGTCGCTGAAGCCCTTTGTCTTAGCCGTCTCATTAAACTGCTCTGCAGTCATATCGTGAGGAATGTTGTTGTATTTGAAACAACTCCAGCCCTGAAGGAACTGGGAAAGATCCTCGATAGTCTCTGAGCGTCCTGTTATGTAGAAGAACTGTCCGCGCTTGTCAGTAACTGTATAAGCACCTGTTCCATAATCCTGATCTGTTACGTGGAAGTACTTCTCTACATACTCGTAAGGAACGCGCATACCGCCCCATCCACCGTTTACGCCATTGGCGTGGCTGTTATCGGTAACGTCGGCAGAAGCAATGGCTGCGAAAGTAAGGAGGCTTGTGCCACCGTAAGTCTGGGTATATTCTGCATTGTAGTCAACAGCCCAGAGCATTTCCTTAAGCACTTCGGGATTCTGACCGTTGTCGCCGCGGAAAAGATCGGCATAATTGCTTGCAAGGCCATAGCCCATAGAGAATATGCGGTCGCAAACATTCTTAGCCTCTGCCCACATAGGTGTTCCGGTATAAACCTCTGCATTGAGATAAACGCGGGCAAGAAGTCCAAGAGCAGAGCCTTTGTCGGCACGGGGATAATTGCTGCGTGCTGCGGGAAGGTCGCTTCCGTCTGCACCAAGCTCTGTAAGTTCGCCTACGATGTAGTTGAATACCTCTGTACGGCTTGCCTGCTCCGGATTAACAGCACCGAAGGGAGAATCCTCGGTAGTGAAAGGAACAGCGCCAAATACGTCCATTGCAATCCAGTAGAAGTAAGCACGGAGGAAGCGGGCTTCTGCACGCATTCCCTTTACGCTGGCCTTTAATGCGTCGGAGCATCCACGGTCGCTGAGCCTGCTTTCTGTAGTCTGACGAAGGAATTCGTTTACAAAGGTAACACCCTGCATAGTACGTACATAAACGGCGTAAGCTGCATCGTTGTTGGCATCTGACCAAGTATTGGTGTTGATGGCGGCAACCCAGGCATCACCGTTCCACGCGCACTTTGCAGCGTCTGTGGAAACCTCGTTCAGTGACCAGTATGCACGGATAAGCTCCGATGCACCGCCGTCGTTGAGCTGAAGGTCTGTGAGGTCGTTGGAAACGAACTGGAAGTATATCTTGGCAAGACCGGACAGGTAAGAATCCTCGGTATTGCCATAGGCAGTCTCCGAAGTGGTATCTGTAGGGTTCAAGGGCAGTGTATCAAGGTCGTTTACGCAAGAAACGAAAAGCGATGAAACTGCGATAGCTGCAAGAATATTATATATTTTTTTCATAGTCATTCCTCCTAGAAGTTAAGATTTACGCGGAGTGAATAAGTGCGCGGACGAGGCCAGATTGAAGAGTCAACACCGTTCTCGCTGGGGATTTCAGGATCCAGACCGCTGTATTTGGTGATGACAAATACATTCTGTACAGAGAATGCAAGACGCAGGGAAGCGCCGGGCCAGCATTTGAGCTCGGGGAAGGTATATCCCAAGTTGATGTCGTCCATACGGAAGAATGAAGCATCCTCAAGGAAGAGGTCGGTTGTGTACTGCTCTATGGAGTTGGTACCACGGAAGCCGGTCTCTTTAACATAGTTGAGGTAATTGTTCACTGATACGTTGGCTGCAACAAAGTTTGCAGAAGAGTTTTCTCCGCGAACGTTGTTGAACACCCAGTTTCCAACAGAGCCGTGGCCGTTGAAGCCGAAGTCCCAATTCTTGTAGGAGAACTTGAGGTTAACTCCGTAGAAAAAGTCAGGATTAGGGCTCTTGTCGCTCATATAACGGTCTGCGGTGGTAATGATACCGTCACCGTCGCGATCTATGAAACCATTCTGGATAGGAGTTCCATTGTGGTCATAAGCCTGCTGGTAAGGATAGAAGGTAAAAGGAGCATAGCCTACCATGTGGCGGGCGATGGTGTTACCTGTACCTCCGCTGATACCGCTCACCTCAATTGCATAAGCAGGGTCTTCGGTATTGTTAAGTTTTGTAAACTCTATGTTCTGGAAGGTTCCGTTTACACCCAAAGACAATGACATATCCTTGGTCTCGATAGGAACTACGTTAACGGCGAACTCGATACCCTGGTTGCGCATTGAACCAATGTTGGTAAGGAGGGTGTTACCAAAGTTTGCACCCATCGGGGTAAGCACAGAGTTAAGAAGGTCGTCAGTGTCACGACGATAAACATCTACGCTTGCAGTTACCCTGTCCTGAACAAAGCCAAGGTCGATACCTGCATTGTAAGTAGTGGTGGTTTCCCACTTGATGTCCGGATCATAAGCACCGGGGGACAGAACGAAGCTGTAACCGCCACCCATGTTGTACCTGTGATATACGTCTGTTGACAGGTAGTAGGAAGCAAGGTAAGGATAGTTGGAACCTATTTCCTGCTGACCGGTCTTACCCCAGGAAGCACGGAGCTTGAGGGCGGAAAGAACGCGGCTGTCTTTGAGGAAGTGCTCCTGCTTTATGTTCCAGGCTGCAGCTGCGGAGGGGAAGAGACCCCAGCGGGTGTCGGGCGAGAAACGGGATGAACCATCATCACGGAGTGTGAAGGTGAGCAGGTAGCGGGAATCGTAAGAATAGTTCAAACGTCCGTAGAAGGAAACCAGATAGTTCTCTGTCCTCCAGTAAGGATAACGCTCAATGGGGGTCTCTCCTTCGTTGAGTTTCATTTCGTTAGTCTCATTGAAGAAGGATATGTTGCGGTCCTTGCCATAGAAATGCTGCCAGGAGTAACCTGCCATCGCATCCAGGTGATGCTTGCCAAACTCGTGATTGTAGTTTGCATAGAACTCAAGCACGGTGTTGTTTCTGAGGTGCTGCCACTCTGTGTACTGGCCTATGCGAGGATTCTCGGTATCCTTGTAGGAGTTGAAGGAGCCGGGATTTGCACCAACGATACCCTTGGTCCTGGAAACATCCATACCCAGGTTAAGGTTGAAGCGAAGGTCCTCGAAACCGTGGAGCTTATAGTCGAACTGGGCATTGCCAATGAAACGAAGAGCGTTGGCATTGTCGCGGTTGCTGTAAAGCATATCCAGAGGGTTGGCTGCTGCAAGGTTGTCAGGGGTGAAGTAAATTCCGCGGCCGTTACCATAGTTGAAGAAACCGTTTGTGGTTGTGTAATCTATGGAACCGTCTGCATTGCGGAAATAAGGGTCAAGAGTAGGATTGAAGAAAGCTGCGGTACCAACTGCACCTGCATCTGCCTTCTCTTCCCTTGACATAACGCCCTTTGCATTCAGGTTAACTGAAAGGTGGTCGTCAAAGAACTTGGGAGACAGGGAAACGTCAAGAGTTCCTTTCTTGTAGCTGGAAGTCTTGAGGGTACCGTCCTGGTCTAGATAACCCATAGAAATGCGGTAAGGGAAATTACCCTTCGAACCATAAACGCTGGCATTGTGCTCCTGAGTAAAGGCAGTCTGGAAAATCTGCTTGTACCAGTCTGTGTTGGCGTTGCCAAGATGAGCGGCAAAAGCATCACCCGTATCAGTACCTACAGGGTAGGTCTTGGCAACAAATGCCTTGTACTCTGAAGGACTCATAAGGTCCAGTTTGTTTACGTTGTGGCTTATGCTGAAGCTGCCATTGTAAGAAATCTTAGGATCTTCTGTGCCGGCGACACCCTTCTTTGTGGTGATGATGATAACGCCGTTGGATGCCCTGGAACCGTAGATAGCTGCAGAGGATGCATCCTTGAGCACTGTGAAGCTCTCGATATCATTTGAGTTGATAGCTTCCAGAGGGTTGGTCATACCCTCACCTCCGTTAACGGCGATAGGAACACCGTCGATAACGATGAGAGGATCGTTGGTTGCGTTAAGGGATGCAGCACCACGGATACGGATGGTTGAACCGCCACCGGGGCGACCGTCACCGGGAATAATCTGCAAACCTGCAACCTTACCCTTTAGCATGTCCTGTGTGGATACGATTGCGCCACGATTTATCTCTTCTGTCTTGATAGCGGTAACGGAACCTGTCATATCGTTTTTCTTGACAGTACCGTAACCAATTACTACCGCTTCGTCCAGGAAGTTGGAGTCTTCCTGGAGGACTACAGTTGCAGGAACCTGGGAAGCCTTGAAGCTTACCGTGGTATAACCTACGCAACTGAAAACTACGGTTGCATCCGCAGAAGAGACCTTGAGTACGTAGTCTCCGTCTATGCCGGTGGATATACCGTTGGTAGTACCTTCCTCAAGGATGGTAGCACCGATAACCGGTCCGATAGCGTCGACTACTACTCCTTTAACCTGATATCCGCTCTGAGCGAATACGGAGGCAGCTCCCCAGCCGGAAAGCAGGAGAATGGCTGCCAAGGTCAGAAATTTTTTCATTTGGAGTGTAGTTTTAATTAGTTAAATTAGTTATTGAATGATTACTTTTCTTTCACGAAAATAACCGAAATGCTGGCCAGCAGCATAAATACGGCGGCTATGATAATCATGTACATAGCAACCGTGCTGTCTGCCTGAGCCTTCTGAACAATGTCCAGGGTCTCATATACGGTCTTGCCGCCGGGAACTATAAAGCCGCGGAGCAGGCTTACGAATACACCGCCCAGCAGACCCATACATATCTGAGGTATCGTCACCGTGAAATTGAAAATACCCATATAGGCTCCGCTGCTCCTTGCGTCGATAGCTCTGGAAAGTATTGCATAAGGCATAGCCAGAACGCCGGCCCAGGCAATACCTACAAACACCATCGGTATAATCATAGCCACCTTGCCCGTAAAGAAGGCCAGAGTAAGATAGCCTATCGACCCGCAGATAAGGCAGGCGCCGTATACTACCTTGTTGCCGAACTTGCCGGCAAGGTTGGTCATAAGCAGGGAAATGATGCAGGCCGATACGGGGTAAACTGCGTTAAGAACGCCAGTCCAGGTCTGAGCCTCTCCGTTAAGTACGCCGTCGGCGCTGATGAAGGCCCTTGTAACCAGAGGCTGAAGATAGTTCCACATAAGGAAGAGGGCGGCCCAGGAGAAGAACTGTACTACGCCAAGCTGCAACATTGTCTTGGGAGTGGTCTTGAGAAGCTGCCAGAAACTCTTTCTGGGAGCCTTGGGTGCGTCCTCTGCTACATTGTCCCCGCTATATTCCGCAAATTCCTTGGGAGGATACTCCTTAACCTTGAACACCGTTACCAGCACGGAAATGAGCAGGATGGCAGCGCCGGCGTAATAAGACCAGGCCACGTGTTGCATTGCCTGCCCGGGCACTTCTTTGTCCGAAGCCCCGAATACGTGGGTCATAATAAGAGGAAGAAGAGCTCCTATTATGGAACCAAGGTTAATAAGGAAGGTCTGAACTACGAATCCCTTGGTTTTCTGGGAGTCGTCCAGCATATCCGTTACCAGCGCGCGGAAGGGCTGCATAGTAATGTTGAAGGACAAATCCATGAACAGGAAAACCAGGGCGCCCATGAGCAGCGGCGCAAAGGCCAGCAGCGTGGGACAGTTTGGCATTAGGAAGAGTGCCAGAGTGGAAATAAGCGCACCAAAAAGTATGAAGGGACGACGGCGGCCCAGTTTAGTCCAGGTGCCATCGGAGAACATACCAATGATGGGCTGAACTATAAGTCCTGCAAGCGGAGCGGCCAGCCAGAAAAGACTAAGGCTGGAAAGGTCTGCGCCAAAGGATTTTAGCATACCGGAAGTGTTGCTGTTCTGTAGTGAATAGCCAATCTGCACGCCCAGGAACCCGAAACTGAGATTCCATATCTGCCAAAAAGATAGTTGCGGTTTGCGTTTCATTGATTTTAAACGTTTTAGCTTACAAAAGTAATAAAAAATATCAGAAACGCAATAACATTCCCGCAATACAAATCGATAAAAATAATTATAAACCAATACTTTCCTATTCCGTCATAAACCTGAAGAATTCATCAATTTCCTTTTTTTCTTTAAGCCGGACTATATATACCTGATCTCCAAGGTCGTCGGCAAGGGCTTCGCTCATTCTCTCGCACATACAAATGGCACCTCCGTAACGGGCCACCACCTGGTCGTGACCGTGCTTGTAGGTATGAACGTCTCGCCGGCCCACATAGGCACAGTAGAACTGCTCGCCCTCCCCCTTACGCCTCTGGCCGAAGGCCACCATATCCGCCCAGATCTGGAAGACATCGGTAGAATGGGCAAAATTCATCATATCGGGCGTAAATCCGCCCGGGGGACGCATATTAACTTCCAGCCCCACGTAGTCTCCCTTCTTGCCAAGGCCTTCGCGGTCACGGTCAAGCTGGAAGAATTCCAGATGCACAAAACGGTTGGTAATTCCAAAGGCCTTAACAGTGCGACGGCCTATCTGGGCCAGGGCCTTGGGAACAGTCTTGTTGGTCCAGTAGCAGGTATCCAGATTTCCGTGCACTATCTCCATCACCGGAGTTGGGAATACGCTGTTATTCTCGAAAATAGGCTCCATCTTGTCGTTGTAGATGGCATCGTAAGAGACAAGAAGGCCGGTAATGAATTCCTCTATCACAAACTGGGCATAATTGGGATGGGACTGGAACCAATCGACCAACTCCTTATCGCTCTGGAGTTTATATGTACCGGCAGCTCCTACTCCGTTGTCCGGTTTGGCAATTATGGGGTAGCCCGTCTTTTTTACAAAGGCTCTTACGGCCTTAAGACCTTCTGCGGCCTTGATCTGACGGGCGGTGGGTATGCCTCCCAGAGCGTAGTATTTCTTCATTTCGCTCTTATTCTTTATTGAGGCGATTCTGTCTATCTTCAGCCCTGTAGTTACGTTAAAGTCTGTCCTAAGGCGGGCGTCCTGCTCCAGCCAGTACTCGTTATTAGACTCTATCCAGTCTATTTTCCCGTATTTGTGGGCAAACCAGGCCACGGCCCTGTACATCTGCGAATAGTCTTCAAGGTTACTTACCTGATAATAATCCGTAAGGCTGTTCTTAAGTTCCTGAGGCAGATTGTCATAGGGAGTATCCGCTATTCCAAGGACGTTTACGCCGTTGGCCTTTGCGCCGGCACAAAAATGCCAGTAAGTCCCCGGAAAATGGGGAGAGATGAATATTAAGTTCATAAAACTATATGATTTGTTTTCTTCCGATACTTTCCTCATCCCGCCCCGGGTTATCTCCCAGGCCTCCCCTCTAAGAGAGGATCGGCCATCCTTTATAATTATATATCCTCCGTCGGGAAAGGTATAGAACCGATGGTTCCAGCTGTCGGGGAAGACCACATCCTCGAACAGCCGCTTACCGTCCAGCACCACGGGCCTAACCTGATGATAATGAGGAACAAGGTTTATATCCGTAAGGCCAAGGCCTCTGAGCCAACGATTATATTTTGGGTCGATGGCTTCTCCTTCCAGCTCCGGGTGTGCATAGACCAGGTCTGCGCAGTTCATAGAGCCGGCGCTGCAGCCCATCACTACCCCGTCGTACCCCTTAAGGATTTCCCTTAGGCGAATCTCGTTAATGAATTTGTTCTGGGTGGGAGTGTGGCCCCCGCAGAGGATAATCCAGTCCGACTCGCGCACCAACTCTTCTACGCCGGCGGCGTTACGCCTGTCCAGCATAACTGTCTTGGCTGGGACAATGCCGGAGTTACGGATGCAGGTAGTCATCCCCTCCAGCACAGAGTCCGTGAAGGCCACGTCGTCCGGGGCCGCGCTTATCATAAGCACCCGCGGCCTTGCAGGCAAAGAGGCCTTGACCTGTGCAAGAAACCCGTTGTCTTCTGTAAAATGATCTTCCCCAAACCTCGTGGGGCTCCCCGTCAGGAAAATAGTCATCCCCAACCCCCTTTACAAGTTACAAGGCACAAATATACAAATTCGTGCCTTAATTAGTTCACTATCACCTTAACTTCGTAACTGATACAAATTATTTTCTGTCATTTCAACCAAGGAAACGAAGAGCCCTTCCGTCTGTCATTTCGAGCGTAGGCACGAAGTGCCGAAGTCGAGAAATCTCATCCCTTAGAAAAACCTGAAGCCCGGGCCAATGCCCTTCGACCCGGTACGCCCCTACGGGGCTATCCCACCACCGACCTTACGGTCGGCGGTCCCCCCATTCAAGTTGCCATGGGCGGCACTCCTCTCGAAGGGCACAGGCCCGGACTTATCCATCAACACGCTTATGACCTATCCAAGCGTACGCAGGGGGTACTTCCAAATGCACCCCTCCGTACACCCACGTTAGAAACTTAACCATAGAGTCTACTGGTGACGGCCGCCGCGAGTGGGGCCTTTACCCCGAGCCCAGGCGAGCGGCAGGCCGTAGCCGGCGGAGACCGTACATTCCGCCGGCGTCACCCGGAATACCATAGCAACCACGTACTAAGATAGCCCCCACCCAAAATTCACCAGGCAGATTGATTATCTCTGCAGAACGCTCTCAGGCATATCTGCCCGCTGGGTAAGACAATTTTGACGCACCTAGCGGGCGAATGTTCATTTCACGGCCCGGAATGCCCTTGTATCTGCTGGGCGAATTTCGGGTTGCCACATAAACCAACCTATTCTACTCTTCAGTGTAGTGTAACAAGAGAAATAGACGGAACAGGAGGAGGAATCAAATCTCTTTTGACGAATCTCAATGAAATCATTATCTTTGCTATGCTTAAACGATCACGTATGGACGAGAGCCAAAACATAGAATACAAGAGCAGCTGGCGGGACGAGTATCTAAAATGGGTATGCGGCTTTGCCAATGCCAACGGCGGCAAGATCTACATTGGCGTGGAGGATGATGCTCCGCACAATATTGTGGACCTCCCGGATGCCGACAAGCTGATGGAAGACATCCCTAACAAGGTTCGTGACATGTTGGGCATTATGGTCGATGTAAACTTGCTCCACGACGGCGACAAGCGCTACATCGAGATTGTGGTCGAGCCTTATCCGTATCCGGTTACGTACAAAGGCCAATATTACTATCGCTCCGGTAGCACCAAACAGGAACTCAAAGGCGCGGCACTCAACAAGTTCCTCCTTGACAGAATCGGTATCCGCTGGTGCAATGGCCCAGTTCCTTCCGTGAAACCAGAGGACCTCAGTGCGGAGTCTATCAAAGACTTCAAGGAAAGCGGTATCAAGAAAAAGAGGATGGATGCCGATGTCCTGGCAGATAGTCCGGCCGAGCTTCTCTCTTCTCTTGATATGATGGTGGACGGCCAGATTACCCGTGCCGGTGTTCTGATGTTCCATCCGAAGCCGGAGAAAATTTTCCCTGGTGCCTTCATCAAGATAGGATTCTTCAAGACCGATTCAGACCTTCTCTTCCAGGATGAGATTCACGGCAGTCTGGTCCAGCAGGTGGACCGCGCTTTTGACCTTCTCACTACGAAGTACATGAACTACATGATTTCGTATGAGGGCTTGCAGCGCGTTGAGAATCCCACATTCCCGGAAGATCCTCTGAGGGAATGCATCCTGAATAGCGTTTCACACAAGGATTATGCGGAGCAAATCCCCATTCAGATAAGCGTTTACCCGGACCGCATCGTTTTCTGGAACCCCGGTTCGCTTCCGGAATCCTGGACTGTTGACAACCTGCTGAAGAAGCATCCGTCTCGCGCCTTCAATCCTGCCATCGCAAATGCATTCTTCCGTTGCGGCGAGGTTGAGGCCTGGGGGCGCGGCATCGGGAAGATTGTCAATGGAGCCATCGCAGATAAACTCCTTCCGCCGGTTTTCGATACTTCCTTCGGCGGTTTAATGGTCACGTTCTACAACAGTCCTTCCGCTCAACTCAAAGAGGCGGGAGTGGATGAACGCGGCATCGCCATCATCAACTATGTGCTGGCCGAGAAGAAAGTCACGAATTCCGATGTTCAAAAAATACTTAACGTCAGTAAACCAACGGCTACTCGTCTTCTGGCATCACTATCAGATTACCTAGTTGTGACCGGTACCCGGGGCAAAGGAACATTCTATTCCATTAAAGGGCTCACAATTGGCTCACAAACAAACTCCTGGGATTAGGTTTTCGTTACGATAGAACAAATAAGTGGCTGATTTTCAGCTGCTTATTTGTTCTATATAATTGGCTAACAATTGGCTCAATAAAAAAAATAAACCGTCGCATTGTAATGCGCCGGGAGTATATATAGGTTAGAATTTTATAGCGTAAGGGCTTTGTATGGACCGCTTACTTATTTTAAAAACAAAATCTCTGTTTTTGTAGCGAGAGTGGGGCATGATCCCACGACCTCCGGATTATGAATCCGACGCTCTAACCAGCTGAGCTACCTCGCCATCATTTTTTGAGGATTCCGCTCGCTTCGCTCGCGCTATCCTTTGGGCGCGCTGAGCGCCTGGCTGTAAATTTGTTGAGATAGAAGGACTCGAACCCTCACTGACAGAGCCAGAATCTGTAGTGCTACCATTACACCATATCTCAATGATGATCCCAAAAGGGAATGCAAAGGTACAATACTTTTACGAATCTGCAAGTATTTTTTTAAAAAAATTAAAGCGGCCGGTTTACGGTCGCTTTGTGCGGACGATGAGACTCGAACTCATACAGGCCAATGCCCACTACCCCCTCAAAGTAGCGTGTCTACCATTTCACCACGTCCGCATACTTTGGGACTGCAAAGATAAACACATTATTCTATTCTGCAAAAATTTTTTCATTTTTTTGTAATCAAGCGGAATTGTAGTATATTTGCAGGCTTTCCACGGGTTGGAAAGGTAATTATTACAAACATTTAACAACAAAAACAGATTAACAATGGCTGTTAAAATTCGTCTTCAGCGCCACGGAAAGAAGAATTTCGCATTCTTCCACATTGTAGTGGCAGACTCACGCTCACCGCGTGACGGTCGTTTCATCGAGCAGATTGGCTCTTACAATCCCAACACTAACCCTGCTACCATCGTTCTCAACAGTGACCGTGCTCTTGCATGGCTCAACGTTGGTGCACAGCCCACTCTTACCGCTCGCCGTCTCCTTTCTTACGAGGGTGTTCTCCTTCGCAAGCATCTTGCAGGTGGTGTAGCAAAGGGCGCGCTTACCCAGGAGCAGGCAGACAAGAAGTTTGCAGATTGGAAAGAGGCTCACGACGCTAAGGTAAACGCCAAGATTCAGAGCCTTGACAAAGCTGACGCAGCCGCCAAGAAGGCAGCTCTTGCAGCAGAGGCTAAGGTAAACGAGGCAAGGGCAGAAGCTATTGCCAAGAAGAGGGCAGAAGCAGAAGAGGCCGCTAAGAAGGAATCTGAGGAAGCCGCCGAAGCAGCAGCAGAGGAAGCAACCGAGGCAACCGTAGAGGCACCTGCAGAAGCAGAAGAGCCCGCAGCAGAGGCATAATGATTTGCATTGCTGCAGTACTGAAATCCAATGGTACGGAGGGCGAACTCCTTATAGGACTTCACGGCATCTGCGCCGAGGATATTCATACAGAGGAACCGGTATTCGTCGATTGCGACGGACTTCCGGTTCCTTATTTTATTGAAAGCCTTACCCCTCGCGGCAACAGCAAGGCCCTTGTAAGGCTTACCGGCGTACGTTCCCTGGACGATGCCCAGGAGCTTTGCGGCAAAAAAATTAATGTACGCCCCCAGGACTATCCGGATCTGGAGGAAGACGAAGACCTTCAGGAACTGATAGGCTGGACAGTCCTTGACCAGGACGGCCGCACGGCAGGCACGATTTCAGCTGTGGAAGAAATCCCCGGGAACCCCTGCATAGAAATAAAAACAGAAAACGGACAGGGTCTAGTACCTCTAAGCGAGGAACTCCTCCTGTCCGTAAACTCTAAAAAGCGCATCTTAAAGATGCAGATTCCCGAAGGTCTTCTCTAGAACAACACCTTGGAAACAAGGTCAAGGTCGTCAATGCAGAAATAAAGCGGCAGGTCTGTCCTATTAGAAGTCATTTCTACATCCAGATACCTTACATAGCCAAGTTCCTTAAGGCTAACCTCTTTCCATTCCTTAATTATCTCAAGGCTGCCTCCGGTATACTCTGCCAAGGTTACATCCACGTAAGACTCAATGGAAAGATCGGAATAAGCCTTAATCCTTAGCTTAAGATAATCTCCCTCCTGGAAGGCAGGGATACCCTCGGACGGCTTTCCGTAGTAGGCAATGTTAACAAGAGCGTTGGTATTGTTTACGTAAACGCTGTTGAGCAAAAGCTCGCCCTCCTGTGCCATAAAAACACCAAGATGCGTGGGCATATGATCTTCCAAAGTAGTGTATTTTATGGTAGCATAATACTTGGAGTCCTTGTGACCGCCTGCTCCAAAAACACAGAGAGGATTGTCATTCTCGTGACCCTCTTCCAGGACATCGTCGCTAAGCCCTACAAGGGCGGCGCCGCCCAAAAGTCCTTCGTCGGAATGCTTGTTATCCAGAGCAAAAACGTTAGCGCAAACAAAATAAGTATCATAATAATAACCGTCGCCTTCAGTAAGATCGTCAGCATCGGTAAACTCAAAACCAAAGAGAGCCTGAGAGGTATAGTAGCTCGGCGATGGATTCTTGCTACAAGAAGTAAAAAGCAGGGCCGCAGCCGCCATCAGAACAAAAATTTTCTTCATAATTATTTAATTATAATTTCATCAGTAAAAATCCAATCCTCGTGCAACTTTCCGGTGCGCAAAGCCTTGAATCTTACAAATCTAACCTGAGCATTGTCCAGGAAAGAGCCCAAAAGAAGATAGCAGGAACCCCTTGCTGGCGCATTTACCTGGCAAAGCACCGGCGGTAATAGTACAAAATTCGCGCCATCGGCGCTAACGGAAATTTCCAGCCTCTGGGGCAGACCCACCCAATCGCCAATATTGGCAAGGAAATGAGCCCCGATAAAATTAACAGTCTTTGTCTGGCCAAGGTCGATGGTTACGTCCATATCGCTCTCGAACCCCTGCCAACGGCCACCCACATAGGTCCATCCGCCCTGAACACCATTTGTAAGGGACTCAGCCCCCTCGGCCGGATACTTGGGACTCCACTGAATATTATAGGTAACCTTTGCTCCTAAGGCAAGATGCTGCAAAGCCACACCGCTTTCCGGACGCTCCCCCAGCTCGCGCTCAAGGTTAAAAGGCGAATAACCTATTGAAGATATGTATTTTACAAGACTCACGGCCCTGGGACGGAACTCCTCAAATTCCCTTAGCTCCTGAGGCGTCCAGCCCACCTCTGCAAGGGCAAAGGCACGGGGGAAGGCCTTGTATTCCAGATTCTCCACCGTAGGAATATGCTCTGCCCACAAATTACCCTGAAGGCCCAGAAGATGCTCCGTGTTGGAAAATCCTTGGGCAGGGTCGTAGGAATAAACCCCGGAAATTGGCAGATATCCGCCCACGAACTCTCCGTTCTCCAGCGGACTGTCCTGATTCCTATTTATATAGCAATAGGTAGTAGGGCTCATAATGACATCGTGCCCGGAGGCGGCAGCCTCAATCCCCTGCTCCGTACCCCTCCAGGACATAACGGCAGCACCCGGGGCAAGCCCGCCCTGCATAATCTCGTCCCAGCCAAGAAGCCTGCGCCCCTTGGAAGCAAGATAGGAATCGAACTGCCTTATAAGCCAGCTCTGAAGAGCATCGGTATCGGCAAGGCCGTGCCGGCGCATCCTCTCCTGGCAGCGAGGGCACTCCCTCCAGGCACCCATCCCGGCCTCATCGCCCCCGATATGAATAAACTCGGAGGGAAAGATATCCATAACCTCGTCCAGAATATCCTGAAACACTTTTATTACAAGGTCGTTACCCGGGCAAAGGTCAGAGGTAAACACAGGTTCCCCGTCCCTGGTGCAGGCCAGTTCCGGATAAGCCCTTAGCACCTCCAGGCTATGGCCGGGAAGCTCTATTTCCGGAATAACGGTAATGTGACGCTCTGCTGCATAAGCAACTATCTCCCTTGCATCCTCCTTGGTAAGATACCCTCCGAAGGCATCCGGCGCCCCCTCCTGGGAGTAATTATGGCCACCCTCGTCCCAATCTGCCCAAAGAAGCTGAGGTCTCCAGGCCGCCCTTGAGGCAAGAAGAGGATAGCCGTCTATCTGAAGGCGCCACCCCGCGTCGTCGGTAAGATGAAGATGAAGCACATTCATCTTTAGCAGGGCCATAAGGTCTATCTCTTTGAATATAAAGTCTTTACCATAGAAATGGCGGGACAGGTCGAACATCAGCCCACGGTGCGCAAATCTGGGATAATCAAGGATTTGGCAACACTGAAGGCTACCCTCCTCCCCTGCAAAGGCTCTAAGATATTCAAGGGTCTTACGGGCACGGAAGGCACCGGTCTGGCCTTCGGCCTCTATTTTTATATTTTTGGGGCCGATGGTTAATCGATAGGCTTCTTTTTTTGCAAATTCCGGCAGATCTTTTATGGCCGATGCAAATTTGCGGGAGCCGATGGTTTCTTTAACGGGAACCCCTACGGGAGCGCTCCCCTTGGAAAGAGTGTAACTTACAGGCTTTGGAATAAGGACATCGGGGCCTGTCTGCGCCTTAGCGCAGATGCAGGCGGCGGCGCAAAGAAGAAGGGAGAATACCTTTTTCATTCCAGAGTATATAAAGAGCAAAAACAATAATAAGGACTGTGTTAAGGCCAAGGCGCAGCCAGGCGGAATGGACAGGAGAGGTTAATGACACCATCAGCCCGTATAAAACCCCGGCCAAAAGTACGTAGATTGCTATTTCCTTAAGCGGGTAGGCAACCGGATAATACTTCTTTCCTACAAAATAAGACAGCAACATTGCCACGGCGTACCCGGCAAATCCGCCCCAGGCGCAGGCCATATAGCCGTAGCGGGGGATGAAGATTAGGTTTACCGCGATTAGCACCGCGCATCCCGCTCCGGAGAAAACGGCGCCCCAGATGGTCCTGTCCGTAAGTTTATACCAGAAAGAGAGATTGAAATAGATACCCATCATTATCTCTGCCGCCATAACTATGGGCACCACCTTTAGTCCTTCCCAGTAACCGCGGTTCACAAGATAACGGAAAACATCAAGGTAACCCATTACCACAAGGAAGGCCAGGAGGGTGAAAACTATAAAGTACTTCATACCCTTGGCGTAGGTTTCCTTGCTGTCCTTCTCCTTGGAAGTACCAAAGACAAAGGGCTCGTAGGCATAGCGGAAGGCCTGGGTTATCATAGCCATAATCATCGCTATCTTGACCACGGCCCCATAGATTCCCAGCTGAACCTTGCCTTCCTCGCCCGGGCACACTATGGGATAGAGTATCTTGTCCGCTGTCTGGTTAAGGATTCCGGCAAGTCCGAGAATGAGGATGGGCCAGCTGTAAGACAGCATCCTTCGCATAAGGGCCTTGTCAAAGCCGGCAGAGAGGCCGCGGAGTTCCGGAATAAAGAATATGGTTATGAAGGCTGTACATCCAAGGTTTATATAGAATACATTGCCCACGTCTATCTTTATTGGCAGAACCACGAAGACAAGGAGGTTTATGCTTATGTTAAGTATTATGAAAAGCAGCTTCAGGGAAGCGAACTTTATGGCCTTCTTCTTAAATCTAAGGTAAGAGAACAATATGGCTTGGAAAGCATCTATTGCTACCGTCAGGGCCATTGTCCAGATATAAGAAGGATGGTCTCCGTAGCCCATAGCTCCGGAGACCGGCCTTAAGAAAGCTACCACAAGGGCAAAGAATACAGCCGATGTAGCCAGAACCGACCAAAGCGCGGTGGAAAAGACTTTACGGGAGTCTTCCTCTTCCTTGTTTGCAAAGCGGAAGAAGGTAGTCTCCATTCCGTAGGTAAGCAGCACGAAGAGAAGGGCCGTGTAGGCGTACACATTGGTAACCACCCCGTATCCTCCGCTTTCCGCGGCAATCTTATAGGTGTAGAGCGGAACCAGAAGGTAGTTCAGGAACCTTCCTACAATACTGCTTAGTCCGTAGATTGCAGTGTCTTTTGCAAGCGCTTTAAAGTCTGCCATTACTTAATTACTCCAAGCTCGCGGCCAACCTTGACGAATGCGGCTATTGCCTTGTCAAGATGCTCTTTCTTATGGGCGGCGCTAAGCTGTACGCGGATACGGGCCTGTCCCTTGGGGACAACGGGATAGTAGAAGCCGGTAACGAAGATGCCCTCTTCTGCCATCTTGGCGGCAAATTTCTGGCTAAGCGGAGCATCGTAGAGCATAACTGCGCAGATGGCGCTCTGGGTGGGCTTAATATCAAAGCCGGCGGCAATCATTTTATCGCGGAAGTAAGCCACATTCTCCTGCTGACGGTCATGAAGCGCAGTGCTCTCCTCCAGAATCTTGAAGGTCTCTATGGCTGCGGCTGCAATCATAGGAGGGATGGAATTAGAGAAAAGATAAGGACGGGACCTCTGGCGCAGCATATCTATGATTTCTTTGCGTCCTGTGGTAAAGCCGCCCACGGCACCTCCGAAGGCCTTTCCCAGCGTACCTGTGAATATATCTATCTTGCCATAACAGCCAAACTGCTCTGCTACTCCGCGTCCCGTCTTGCCCACGACGCCGGCAGAATGGCTCTCATCTACCATTACAAGGGCATCGTACTTCTCTGCCAGCGCGCAAATCTTGTCCATGGGGGCCACATTGCCGTCCATAGAGAACACGCCGTCCGTGCAGATGATGCGGAACCTCTGGGCCTGGGCCTCTTTTAGGCATCGCTCCAGGTCTTCCATATCTGCATTGGCATAGCGGTAGCGCACTGCCTTGCAAAGTCTTACTCCGTCAATAATGGAAGCGTGGTTAAGAGAGTCGGAAATAATGGCGTCATCGGCCGTAAGAAGAGGCTCAAACACACCGCCGTTGGCATCGAAGCAGGAGGCGTAAAGGATTGTGTCCTCTGTCCTGAAAAAATCAGAAATGGCCTTTTCCAGCTGTTTGTGCAAATCCTGGGTTCCGCAGATAAAGCGGACCGATGACATTCCGTAACCGCGGCTCTTCATTGCCTTGCCGGCAGCCTCTATAAGACGGGGGTTGTCTGCCAGGCCCAGGTAGTTGTTTGCGCAGAAATTAAGGGCTACTGAGCCGTCTTCCAACTTGATTTCTGCACTCTGGGGAGAAGCAATGTTCCTTTCATTTTTGTAAAGTCCGGCTTCCTTGATGGCCGACAGCTCATCCTGAAGATATTTCTGGAATTTTCCGTACATATGGCTATTGTGTTTTTAGTTAATATTCTTTAGCACAAATTTATGCAATTTAATTATATTTGCAATCCAATTAATGCACTAAAAAAAGAATGAAAAACGTACTCGTTATAGGTTCAACAGGCCAGATTGGTTCTGAACTGACAATGAAGTTAAGAGGTCTTTATCCCGATGGTAATATCGTAGCCGGTTTCATCAAAGGCGCAGAGCCTAAGGGCATCCTTCTGGAAAGCGGGCCAAGCGCAGAGGCTGATGTAAGAAACGCGCAGTCTCTGGCCCAGATAGTAGACAAATACAAGATAGATACAATCTATAATCTGGCTGCCCTACTGTCGGCCGTAGCGGAGAGCAAGCCCCTTCTGGCCTGGGATATCCAGATGAACGGGCTTATTAACATACTGGAAGTGGCAAGAGAGAAGGGCTGCGCAGTATTTACCCCCAGCAGCATAGGCTCGTTCGGCCCGGAGACTCCCCGCGTGAACACCCCCCAGGATACAATCCAGAGGCCGCGCTCAATGTACGGAGTAACCAAGGTTGCAACCGAACTTCTTAGCGATTACTATTTCCATAAATACGGCACCGACACCCGCTCCGTGCGCTTCCCGGGTCTCATTTCCAACGTTACCCTTCCCGGCGGCGGCACAACGGACTACGCAGTGGAGATTTACTACGCCGCGGTTAAGGGAGAGGAATTTGCCTGCCCTATTGCCAAAGGCACCTTTATGGATATGATGTATATGCCCGACGCGCTCAAGGCCGCCGTTGACATTATGAATGCCGATCCTGCCAAGCTCGTTCACCGCAACTCCTTTAACGTAGCGTCCATGAGCTTTGACCCGGAGATTATCTACTCCAAGATTTGCGAGTATGTTCCCGGATTCAAGATGAGGTATGAGGCAGACCCCGTACGCCAGGCAATTGCAGATTCCTGGCCGGACAAGATGGACGACAGTTGCGCCCGCGAAGAATGGGGCTGGGCTCCCTCATACGACCTGGATTCCATGACCCGCGATATGCTGGAGTCTCTCAGGAAAAAACTTCTGGGCTAGGAATTATCCGGAACGTCTTCCGAAGGAATTTCGTTTACATTTTTACGATTAAGCTGCTCGATGGTCCCTGCGGCCTCCTTTGCCATTTGGCGAGCCTTCTTGGCATCTTCTGCAGCCTTCTTCTTGCGATAGTAGTTTACGTACTTTTGCAGAACTGCGTTCTCGCGGGCCTGCTCACGGCGCATTCTTTCAAGAATCTTAATCTTTTTTCTACGCTCTTTTTCTGCCTTGCGCTCAGCCTTCTTTGCCGCCTTTACGGCATCAAGGCTGTCAAGGCGGGCCCACTCGGCCTCCTTTGCCGCAATCTTTGCCAATGCGGCCGCTTCTTTAGCCTTTCGCTTCTCTTCTTTCTCCAGAGCCTTTCGCTCTTTCTCTGTAAGCACGTGAACAGTACTTACGGAATCTGCCCCGGCCTTAAGGGAATCCACGCCTGTCTTTAGAGTATCCGCCTCTGCCTTAGGGGGTTTCACAGGCTCGGAAACTGGCCCGCTTCCTGTCTTGAGCGAATCGGTCCCAGCCTTTGGAAGCGTCCCGGACGGCGTTTCTACTGCCACCCCTAGGGAATCTACTACAATCCCAAGGGAATCGGCAGAGAACCTGAGGGAATCCGCCGCCATATCCAGGGAGTCCTTCTGGGCCTCCCTCTCGCGGGCCCGCCTTTCTCTTTCCAGACGAGCCGCCTCTATGCCGGCATAAACATCCTGCATATAGCCCGGGAAGTAGATATCCGTATTTTTAAACGCTGCCTTAGGATGGGAAGCGTACTGCTTCCTCTCCGACTCCCGAAGCGTAAATTTAGTAATGTCCTCTTTTCCGGCAGGACGGTTAGATGGTTGCCAGTTAAAGCCTTTGAGTTTCCTCTGGTCATCCTTAATCTGCGCCACCGGGTAAGCATCGCTCTTGGCCTGGTCGAAATAATACACCTGATCAATCTCGCCGTCCTTGAACAGGGCACTAAGAATCTTTGACTTGCTAAGGTTGATGGTGGCGTAGGTACTGTCCTCCTGAATGTAGAAGATAGCATCGGCGTCGCCAAGAGCGTCGAACCGCTTTATCACCCCCACGGAATCGAAGTACGCCATCATTTCCGTGCTTCGTATCTGGTCGTAGCACAGGCTGTCTTCCCGCACTACCACAAAGGCATTGGACATAAGGCTGGCCTTATCCAGATTCCCGGCCCTGGTGCGGGCAAAGAGGCTGTCGGCCGCATACTGCCGCTTGGCATCGTTCCATACCACAGGGTTCTTGTACAACCTTATAAGGGAGTCCAAATCTGTGTATTCCAGCGAGTCGCAGATAATCTGCAAATCACTCTTGAAGAGTTTGAAGTTACGTATTCCCCTGAGGAAGCCCACTTTGGTAGAATCCGGCGCCGGCCCGGCCACCTTGGCCGAATCTGCCGGCGAAACCATAGTACTGTCGGCCACCGAAACCTTTGTAGAATCAATTGCCGATACCTTTGTAGTATCAATCGACGATATTTTTGTAGTATCTATTGCCGATAGTTTCGTGGTATCTGCTATCTCCGGCCTGCCCGATTCTCCCTTGGGATCCTCTACGACATCTCCCTTGTCATCACCCTTTAGCTCTCCTTTGTTTTCTCCTTTGGATTCTCCCTTGGGGCTCTCTCCAAGGCTCCTGCCGGGGGCACCGCCATTAAGCGCACCCTTGGGCCCGTTAAGTACCGGCGGGGCGTTAGGATCGTTTTTCCTTGCTTCCTCGGCCGCCTTTGCGGCATCCTCTGCGGCCTTTCTACGATACTCGGTCACGGGGTCGGCATCGATATCCTCCATTCTCTTCTTGGATACCTTCAGCTGCCCATCGGTAATATCGCACATAGGACGGGTGAAATAAATGAGAGTATCGGCCCTGGCATAGACAGTATCGGCCTTCTCCTCCCTTGTTATTCCTACAACCACCGGGTTCCGCGTCATTGTAAGGGTGGCTACGGAGTCTATATACAACATCCTGCCCGCCATTGAATGGGAGTTCCGGGAGGTGTCGGATACCTGGGCGTGGCCAAGCATCTCTACCTCGCTGGTGAGGCGGTTGAAGTACAGAGAGTCGCTCCAGGCTTCCTGGGTTTTGTTCATTCCGTGCACGTTACGCCTGAAGAAGAACAGTTCCTTGCCCCTGTCGTACCAACCGGAGTTGGCAGAGAGCATATTCTCTTCTTTCCAGGCGTCGGTCTTCTCTCCGAAGTATGCAGTTGATGTGTTGGCATAGTAGTCCAGCGACGTGGTTTTTACGAATATGGAATCCGTAAACATATTTACGTCGGTGGTGAACGTGAAGAGTTTTTCTTTGGAGTCGTATCTGCCGCGGAAACTCTCTATTATCTGCCCGTCTTTGTCGCGCATTGCACCGCCGCCGGCAAAGACTGCCACACTGTCCTTGGTGTTGTAGTCCAGATGTCTGGTCCTTAAGACGTTGCCGTCCTTGTCTTCCAGCTGCACCACGGCCCCGCGGAACTGGGCCAGGTCGTCGTCTATAAGATAGATGAGTTTGTCGCTGGTAAGGCGGGTTTCTTCCTGGATGATGCTTACGTTATTTATACATTCGATTATGGAGGTGTTCATATTCCAGAACGCCGTGTCGCAGATGAGGTAGGTATCGTTATGCAGGAAGCGGGCAGGGCCTGTTACCTTGCGGTAGCTCTGTCCGTCCTTCTCTACCTGCTCCATTCTTTTGGCACTGAGCAGTCTTACCAGTGAGTCGCTCTGCTCTTTCTGCTGTGCCTTCAGGGGAAAGCACAGCAAAAGCATCGCGGCCAGGATTGGAAGAAACCTCCTCATTGTTCGTTAGTCCTCGCTTCTGGCTGCGGCCTCGTTCCAGGCGGCGCGGGAGAACTCGCACTCGCGGAAGATAGGGTCTATGTAAATATAGGTTTCCTTGATTTTGGCCTCTACAAAATCATTGATTGCCTTCATTGCCTTTAACTCCTGAACTCCGTCCACAAGGGCGTCGAAATCGTTCTCGAAGGTGGCTGTGTGGGCGGGAATCATCTTGTCTACGCGGATGATTTTATAGATTGTGTTACCCTGGCCCTCGTTGTCTACAGACTCGAACGGGGCGGAGATTTCGCCTTCCTTAAGGTTCTTTATGGCAGCATAGTCCGCCGGCTTAAGCTGGTCAATCTCAAAATAGGAGCTGCCGGTGTAAAGGTCTGCCATCTGGCCTCCGTTGGTACGGGTTGCCACATCCTGGGAATAGAACTTTGCGGCAAGAGTGAAGGTAACGGCCTCGTTGTTGATTTCTGTCTTAAGGCTGTCCAGAGTAGTGAAGGCCTTCTGCCTGTCTTCGCTGGTGTACTGGGGCCTAAGCAGGATGTGTCGCACGTTAACCATGTCGCCCTTTCGTTCAAGGACTTCCATAATATGGAAACCATACTCTGTCTCTACAATCTGGGAGATAACTCCGGGCTTAAGGGACATTGCCATGTCGGCAAAAGCCTGCACGTAAACAGACTTGGATGCCATTCCAAGCTCGCCACCCTTGCGGGCGCTGCCTACATCGTCGGAATAGGCCCTGGCCAGAACAGAGAATTTTTCTCCGTTTATGATTCTCTGCCTAAGGTCCAGCAGACGGTCTTTCACTGCCAGTTTAGCCTTCTCGCGGTCTGGATAAAGACAAATCTGACTAAGCTGATAACGGATAGGCACAACAGGGATATCTACGGAATCTGCGGTTGCAAGGTATTCGCGCACATCGCTGGGGGTGAGTTCGCGCACCTGTGATGCAACCTGGGACTGGGCCTGCTGGAAGAGGCTCTGCTCCTCCAGGGTCTTGCGCCATTCCTGACGCAGCTTGTAGAGAGGCATTCCAAAATACTCCTCAACGCCCTCGTCTCCTCCGAACTGGGAACGAATCTGGTCTATCCTCATATTAAGGCTGCTGTTAACCATATCCTCGTTAACTGTAAGGGAGTCTACCCTGGCCTGCATAAGGAAGAGTTTTGTCTCCAGAAGCTTTTCCAGCAAGTCGCAGCGGGTGGTCTGCCCGGAAGTAAGGCGGGCGGCCTGGCTTTCCTGCTCCAGATAAGAAATGGAAATCATTTCGTTACCCACGACTGCTATAGTTTTATCCAACAGCCCTGCGGGGTATGACTGTGCCCCGGTCTCAGCACAGGTAAGTGCAATTGCCAAACCCGATGCTGCAATGAATTTAAAAGCTTTATTCATTTTTTGTCTTTTGTTTTTCCAGTAATTCCTGCTCCAACGCGGCAAGAAGAGCCTGTTTCCTATTACTAAGGATAATATCCCTGATTTGCTCTGCGCAATAATCTACAGGCGCCACGCTTCCGGCCCTTGCAAGTTCCGATATATAAGCCAGATGAAGGTTGCCGCTTTCGTCTACGCTCTGCACGAAGCCTTTCTTTATTGAAGCAAGCAAAACGTGTGGTTCCATCTGCAAATCAGAGGCCAAAATCTTAACATCTATCCACTTACCTTTAAAATCAGAGTACCAGGACGTGTAAGCATAAGCAAGAGAGTCACTTACCACAATCTCGTCCGTTTCGTCGGCAGAAGCCATAAGGTCCTTGAGGGCCGACAGGTGAGACGATTTTTCCGGAACAACGGCGTATCTGGCCTTGACTATTGCGTCCTGAAGGGTGAACATTGCCTTGTGGGAAGAGTGGTACTCCTCTACCTGAGCGGGAGTAATGGCGGTATCAAGCCTCTGATTAATGTATTTTTGCTCGTATCTGTATCGCAGCAGCGTGCGCTTGTATGACTCCAATTCCTTGGACACATCCTTCTCTTCCTTGCTGAGCTCTGTCTCTGCAAGGTCCTCGAACATCTTGTCCTTAACCCAGGTGTCTATGTAGGACTTTGCCAGACGAAGGCTGTCCTGGGAAGAGACCTCCGCCGGGATGTAAGAGGCAACCTCGGCTGCGTAGAGGCGGTGCTCGCCCACGGTGGCCAGCAATTCATCGTCGTGAAGCAGGGAACCCACCGCATTGCAGGCGCACAGGCACCCGGCCACTGCTATAACGGATACTAATTTTCTCATCTTGAATAATTGGGTGCTTCCTTGGTAATAGTTACATCGTGCGGGTGACTTTCAAGGAAACCGGCGCTGGTGATACGGACAAATTTCGCACCACGAAGTTCTTCTATGTTCTTGGCGCCCACATAGCCCATTCCGCTCCGGAGTCCTCCAAGTAACTGATATACAACCTCCGAAACCGTGCCCTTGTAAGGAACCTGAGCAACGATGCCTTCCGGGACCAGTTTCTTTACGTCTTCTTCCATATCCTGGAAGTAACGGTCCTTGGAGCCCTGTTCCATTGCCTCCAGCGAGCCCATTCCCCTGTAGGATTTAAACTTACGCCCATTGAGGATGATAGTTTCGCCTGGCGATTCCTCTGTTCCGGCGAAGAGGGAGCCGGCCATAATTGCACCTGCTCCGGCGGCCATCGCCTTGGTGATATCTCCGGAATAGCGTATGCCACCATCGGCAATAACGGGAATACCTGTGCCCTTGAGGGCCTTGGCTGCCAGCATAACGGCGGTAAGCTGAGGCATACCCACACCTGCAATTACGCGGGTAGTGCAGATTGAGCCAGGGCCTATACCCACCTTTACTCCGTCTACACCGGCGTCGGCAAGAGCCTTGGCGCCCTCTGCCGTAGCCACGTTTCCTGCGATTATCTGGATATCGTTCTTTCCAAATTTACGGCAAACCTCGGCAATAACCTTGAGCACGCCTTCCGAATGGCCGTGGGCAGTATCTACCACAACCACATCTGCTCCGGCGCGTACCAGCATTTCTACACGGTCCTGAGTGTCGGCCTTTACGCCTACGGCCGCCCCTACCAGGAGACGGCCCTTGCTGTCCTTGGAGGCCGTGGGGTTGTCCTTGATTTTCATAAGGTCTTTGTAGGTGATAAGCCCGGCAAGGGTTCCGTCAACATCGACCACCGGCAACTTCTCTACCTTGCTGCGCATTAGGATATGGGTTGCATCGGAGAGGCTTATGCCCTTGGGTGCGGTGACCAGGTTTTCGCTTGTCATAACCTCCGACACCGGAGTGCTGTAGTCTGTATGGAAGCGAAGGTCTCTGTTGGTCACTATGCCTATGAGTTTTTTGTTTTTGTCCACAACCGGTATACCTCCGATATGATGTTTGGACATCATCGCCAGGGCGTCCCCTACTTTTGACTGAGGGTCGATGGTTACAGGGTCATATATCATTCCGTTCTCTGCCCTTTTTACCCTTCGTACCTGCTCGCACTGTGCTTCAAGGGGCATATTTTTATGAATTATTCCCAATCCTCCGGCACGGGCCATCGCTATTGCAAGGTCTGCCTCGGTAACTGTATCCATTGCCGCCGATATAATTGGCGCGTGAAGAATAATGTTTCTGGTAACGTGTGAAGACACGTCAACGTCTCTTGGAAGGACGCTTGAGTGTGCAGGAACAAGAAGGACATCGTCAAAGGTGAGTCCTTCCGGGATTTCGGTTTTAAGAAAAGATGACATAACTGTTACTCTTTATATCCTGCAAATATAAGAATAATATATGAAAAATAAGACGGCCCGGAGCCCGGACCGTCAGGACAAAGGGAGAAATACTTCCCCTTAACAAAGAGAAGTTGTATCTGCGTCGTTGGTGTAGTCGCTTCCCCCGGCGTAAAGTTCGTCAGAAGGATCGGTTGCACCGTTGTCTACCTGATTTGCAAGGTCTCCTACGGTAAGGCCGCTGTCAGAGAGGTCAAAGTTCTCTTCCGGGGCGATATGACCGTCATCATCGGTATCAACAAGAACCTGGTCTACAACACCGTCGGCATCAACATCGAGGAAGGCTGCAGAGTGGCCGTCAACTGTTCCGATGGCTGCGACGCCCTCTGAACCGTCTTCGTTCTGATAATAGCCAACTTCCTGAACCTCAACTTCACTGCCAAGGACATCGATTCCGTGAGTACCCTCGGCGTCTGTAGGACCGCCTACGGGGCCGTCAGTCTCATATCCGGGTTCATCTGCGGGCTCACCGTCAGTTGTGCCGCCCTGAGTGCCGCCCTCATTGTCAAGGTCGCTTTCTTCGCCTTCAAGGCCGTTGGGATCGTCTGTGTTGTCTACATCGGGCTCAACCTCAGTTTCCTCTGAAGCGCCGCCACTGATAACTCCGGAGTTAACAAGGCTTTCTACATATTCGCCCTGCTGCTCGGGGGTAAGGGATTCCCACTCTTCCTGGGTGTAGGTAGAATAAGCCTGGCCGTGCCATACGAATACGCCGCCTGCACCAACTTCCTCGCGTGCAGCCTCGAAGGCCTCTGCAAAGGACATATCGTCGGTAACGGATTCTGCCACGGGAGCTGTGTCGTAGATTTCTGCATCTCCGGGCTCACGATCATCTTCATCGTGCTCTTTTGCAAGAAGGCTTGTGCCAAGGAAAGCACCGCCTACGCCAAGTGCTATACCGGGGATACCGCCAATGAGAACACCCTTCCAGGTGCCTGAACCCTTCTGGGGCTGAGCCTCAAAGGGAGCGGCGGGAACTTCTGCATATTCTTCCTGAACAGTCTCCTGAATGGGCTGCTCGTAATTCTGATCCTGCGATACATAGAGAGTACCTTCTGAAGCAGGAATGTTGTTAGGATCGATGTACATAATAAAAAGATATTTGATTGGTTAATATTTTTATATCGATAAAACCTTAATTAGCATTGCGGTATGATTATCCTTGTTGGAGGAAGTATGGTCCCTGAGGGCCTCCATTTTTTCAAGGTCGCTTACGCCAAGGCAGCAAAGGTCCAGAATGTCCTGGTCCGAGTGATTCTCCATTATGCCGTCCGAGCAAAGGAAGAAATAGTCTCCGGGGAGTACATCCGAAATCTCCCTTATCTCTGCCTTGTCCCTTCTTTCCGTATTGGGCATCATGGCCCTGGTTATTACGTTCTTGCCGGGATAGCTCTTTGCCTCTTCGGGGGTTAGTTCTCCAAGGAGAATGAGGTCGTTTACAAGGGAATGATCCCTGGAAACATACAGGATTCTGCGCTGCGAAGGACGTACGTGGTATATTTTACTGTCACCTATGTGAGCCACAAGGCAGCCTCCCTGATGGAAGCGGGCAAACGTAAGGGTTGTGCCCATTTTCTGGTCTGCGCCGTTATCTACGGAATCCAGAAGGTCGTACCCGGCAGAGAGGGCCTCCCTGAAGGAATCTGTTGTAAAGACAGGGCTCTGGTTGGATGCAATGTATGAGCTTATCCCACGGCATACTGCGGCAGAGGCGATTTCTCCTCCTTCGTGCCCACCCATTCCGTCGCAGACAAGATACAGCTCAGGAACAGAGGCTACTCCGGAATCCGGATAAACGCTGTCTTCCTGGTTGGCTCTTTGTCCAATCTCGTGGATGAATGTGTATGTTGTTTTTACGTTCATACCTGCGGCGCAAGTTTAATATATTGTAAATATGTCGATGATGCCTGAATAATGTCTCCGTCCTTGAGTCCTATCTGGTCCTCTGCTTCCAGCCTTACGCCATTTATCATTGTAGGGTTCATATTGGAAGCATTGTAGGCGAATGCGTGGTAGTATCCGTCCGGGGCCTTGACCACTCTTATTATCAAATGTGCCCTTGAAAATCCCATATCTCCGGTAACGATGGGCACCGTGGCCTTGGGTGGCTCCCTGTATGTCATTCTTCCAATTATGTTCTCCCCTTCCTGAAGCATATAACTCTGTCCGGAGTACATATCTCTCAAAAATCCCGGCCGGTCTATGACTCCCGACGACAGTACCGTACGGTTTACGGAAGCCATCGTGTCGTCGTACAGACGCTTGCACTCTGCAAAAGAGCTACCCTTTTTGCACTTAGGGCACACAATATCCTGTCCCTCAAGCGTCCTGGGCACTGCCAAAATCACCTTGCAATGCGGACATTGCACTTTTATTTTCTGATCAACGGGCATTTCTCTCTACTTTTTCCTCCAAACAAACACCGGCATATTGTCGTCAAAATTTCCCCACATAACAGGATGCTGCTGATTTTGTGAAAGACTTGCCACACCGGGGCTCACGGAGTTGAACAACTCCTTGGCCGTAATCTTCCTGTCGTGATTCTTGTCGGCTGCACCCTTTATGGCTTTGAGAAGGCAGGCTGTAAAGAATCCGTTCTTCATGTTGCTGCTGTTCTCGAAGGATGTCTCGTTGGCGCGGGAAGAGAAGAAGAGCATTATGTTCTTGAAGTCTTCGTTGCGTCCGTGGCTTCCGCCCTGGGCCATGTCGCCGGAATAGCAGGCATCGGCATAAATAATCTTGTTATTGGCTTTGCAGGCAGAGAAAACTTTGCGAAGGTCGTCGTACAAAAGTTCATCGTCATAAGCATAGAAGCGGCCTCTGTTTCCGTGTCCGGAGAAGAAGAAGATAACTATGTCGTTCTGTCCTGCCTTCTGGAACACATTGTTTGCCTTTGTTATGATGTTATTGCGGGTTGCCTTGTTGTTAAGAAGGATAACGCCTTCTGCATTTGCGTACTTGCGGTAAAGGCTGTAAATGGAACGGGCATCGTTTGCGGGAAGTCCCAGATCGTTTACGGTGCCGGGATAGTCACTGACGCCTGCGGCCACGATGTAGATCTTCTGCGCACTTAGCGTAAAGCAGGCCGTAAATATAAATGCTATTGCGAGTAATAATTTTTTCATGGTAGTAAAAGGTGCTGAGTGTTAAAATACCGAATCGTCAGAAGGCTCTATGGTCTCTATGCCGTCGATGTCGTCCGACATCCCGTCATCGCCGAGTTCCATCACGAAAACATCTTCGCCGTCGAAACCGGTAACTCCGGTTACCACCTCCGGGTCATCTGCAAGAGAAACGTCTTCTCCGTACCCGATAACCTCTATCTCCTCCTCCGGGACGATTATGTTGTTGTCTTCGAATTCGTTGTTCATGACTGGTTTACTTTTTTATTGCTTTTATACCTTTCTTGCCCACGAAACCATCGGCCTCATACTCCATCTCTGCCGTTGAGCCAGGATAGGAATAAACACCGGCCTTTGTAACCACAACATTGTGATATACGGAAAGGGCATTGTCCGGAACATAAACCTTAGCCTCTTTGCCAAGGCGCAGGGCAAACTTCTGCTCGCCGTCCTGAATTGCAGTTACAGGAGGGATTACAGAGTTGATTATAAGCGATTTAAGGAACGGAAGATTTTCAAACTCGTTAAGGTTGAATTGTCTGATGCTTACAGGAAGGCTTACCAGCGAAACGTTCTCGCAGTTCCTGAAGGCTCCGGTAAGAATATTCTCCGTTCCTTCTGCTACATATACGGAATCCTTGTAGCTTACGGGGCAGGCGTAAAGGGTCTTTTTGTCCTTTGAGTAGAGAAGACCGTCTACGGAACTGAAGGCTGTATTCTCTTCGCTTACATTGATAGCCTCCAGGCTGCCCATGGTCTTAAGGTTTGTGATTTTCCTTACAGAGGCGGGAACGTTGATTTCCGATACGCCAAGAAGCTGGCTGAAGAGGTTCAGGTCAAGGGCGGTCCATCCATTCTCGAAGGTTACCTCCTCTATGTTCTCTGTTCCGTAGAAAACATCGTCGCCGAACTCAATCTGCTTTGAACCAAAATTCACTGTGGTAAGAAGAGGGCATTTTGCAAATGCGAGGTCTCCTATTTCTACAAGGTTCTTGGGAAGAGTGAGTTTTGCAAGACTGTCTGCACCATAAAAAGCGCGGTCAGAGATTGCAACTACTTTATAAATTACACCTTCGTGCGTTACAAAATCAGAGACCACGATTTCACCTTTGGGGTGATTGTTCTGCTTGTTGAACCTCTTACCTTCGTAGGTAAGTTCTACCGTTTTGGATTCGGCATCGATAATATTAAAATAAAGGGTGTTTCCATCCTTAAGTGTCTTGGAAAAATCGTGAGCGCCGGCCACGGGGGCGAGTGCTAAAAAAGCGGCGGCTGCCGAGATGATTGTTGTTGTGATTCGTTTCATATGGCAAATTTTGTTTTATTTTTATTTCCGTGAAAGCTATTTGGCATATAATCCACAAAACCCCGGGATTTATTGACAAAATGTCGTTTTCCGGGGGCAATTGTTTATTCTATGTACTTGGATTTGCAGAACGGACAAGCCTTTCCCTTGATTAAATCCTTGTACTGCCAGGACCCCAGGAACCTGCCGCACAGCGGGTTGGGACAGACGTACTCGTCGTGAAATCTCTCGTCCATCGCACGCAGGAAATTAGGGCCCTTGCCGGCGTTCATAATTCTTATGATGGCGAAGACAATACCAAAGAGTCCTGCGATAATTATCATTACCATCCTTATGGTCTGGTCGTTCATGGCAAAGGACAGACCTATGGAAGACATACTGAGCACACCGGGAATGGCGCTTAGGGCATTGAACCGGTTCTGCTTCACCTGATAATCTATCTTTCCCTGATGATAGCCCTGATAAATGTGGTAAAGATGCGCTATGTGGAAGGCCTGACCGGAGGTGAACACCCTAAGTATTGCGGCCAGGTCCAGAGAATAACGGACCGGACTTAGTTCCACCGTGCAATCCAGGGTAAGATGCCCCTTGCTCTTGCACTCCTGGCCGTTCACGTACATAAAGTTGTTGTCCGTGATATCGGTAATGCTCATCGAAGACAGGTCGTCTTCCAGCAAGATACGGCAGTGCTTGCGGCTAACCTCCTTGGGCACCGAGCCCGGCTCTCCGAAGTAACTTGTTTTTCCGCTGCTGGTTACGGCCAGACGGGGCTGCTCCTTCCCCTCTTCCCTTCCTACAATTAGTTCTATCATAGTTCTGTTATTTTGTTCTAAGTTTGTTCATCATGGTTTCCTTAAGAGCCTTGAGGGCCTCCCTGGATGCCTCCAGAGTGTAATGGAAACCGCTTTGATCGCTTAGCACCATCTCCTGATGCAATGGCGTGATGGAGAAAATATATTTTGAATTGATTATATATTTTTTGCCGATACGTACGAAAACGGTGCTGTGGTCTTTGGCGCTCAGGGCCAGAAGCCTCTCTATTTTGCCCAGGTTGGCGAGTATTATAACCTTGGATTCCGGTATAAGGGAAACTATCGACGTATAATTACCATCGGCCTCGAAATATACTACCTTGGTCAGGTCTATTCTGACAAGGGAATCTCTGGAGTTGAAATAAACGTATCTGCTTTCAGATGAATAGTTTTCCATAGGCTGGTGTATTACACTAGCAGCAAGCAAATTTAATAAATACTTCCAATTATTGCAAACAATATTTATATTTGCATAACAACGGCCGCTATTTGGTGTAAAATAATGACAGACAAATTCAAAAAGCCCTCAGAGGGCAAACTTCTTCTTCACGTTTGCTGCGCTCCCTGCAGCGGGGCAATCATAGAGGCTCTTGACGCCGGTGGAGAGAAGCCTGTCGTTTTCTTTTCCAACTCTAACATTGTGCCCCGTGAGGAGTACGAACTAAGGCTGGCGGAGTGCCGCCGGTACTGCCTGAAATACGGACTGGAAGTGGTGGAAGACAGCTACGACCACGCTGCCTGGCTGCAGGCCGTGAAGGGGTTCGAGAAGGAGCCGGAGCGGGGAGCAAGGTGCCTCCGCTGCTTTGCCTACCGTCTGGAGAGGGCGGCGCGCTATGCAAGGGAAAACGGCTTCGGGGTGCTTACCACAAGCCTTGCTTCTTCCAGATGGAAGGACCTGGAGCAGGTAGACAGGGCCGGGGCCTTTGCCTGTTCTCTCTTTCCCGGGGTGGCCTGGTGGGGGCAGAACTGGAGGGTCTGCGGGCTTCAGGAAAGAAGAAATGAAATCATTAAAGAGCAGAATTTTTATAATCAGAACTTTTGCGGATGCGAGTTCAGCAAGAATAAACTTTAACCATCGGCATAAACAAAAATTACTATGAGAAGATTCCTAATCCTTGCAATCATCGCCGCCGTGGCCGCCGGATGTTGCCAAAAGGCAGAGGGCCCGGTGTCGGATCCGGTTTCCTATGTTAATACCCTGTGCGGGACCGCCTCTACTTACGAGCTTTCAACCGGCAATACCTATCCGGCCGTGGCCGTTCCGTGGGGAATGAATTTCTGGACGCCTCAGACCGGGAAAAACGGCGACGGATGGACCTACAGATACGATGCCACAAAGATACGCGGGTTTAAACAGACGCATCAGCCCAGCCCCTGGATAAACGACTACGGCGAGTTCAGCCTTATGCCTGTGACTACCGGGCCAGTTTGGGACGAGGAAGCGCGTCAGAGCTGGTTCTCCCATAAAGCAGAGACCGCCAAGCCATATTACTACAGCGTGTATCTGGCAGAGCACGATGTGTTTGCAGAGGTAACGCCCACGTCGCACGCGGCAGCAATCCGACTTACCTACCCGCAGAAAGATATGTCTTATCTTGTGGTGGATGCCTATCATAATGGTTCCTATGTAAAGGTTCTTCCGGACGGCAACACCATTGTAGGTTACACTACCTTGAATCACGGAGGGGTTACCAAGGATTTTAAGAATTGGTTTGTAATTGAGTCCGATACTCCCTTCCAGACCGTCTCTACCGTGACAGACGGTGTGGTGCGCCAGGAGTCAGAGGCCTCGGGCGGCCACGCCCTGGCTCTTGTGGGCTTCAGGACAGCGCGCGGGCAGAAGGTGAACCTTAAGGTGGCTTCTTCCTTCATAAGCCTTGAGCAGGCTATGGTTAATCTTGGCGAGGTTAAGGACAAGGATTTTGATACTGTCTGCAGCGAGGCTCACGACATTTGGAACCAGGCTCTGGGACGCATTGCGGTGGAGGATAAGAATGTAGATCACCTTAGGACCTTTTATTCCTGCCTGTACCGCAGCCTTCTTTTCCCCAGGGATTTGTCGGAGGTTACGGCCGATGGCAAGAGGGTGCATTACAGCCCGTTCGACGGCCAGATTCACGATGGTTATCTTTTTGGAGACACCGGCTTCTGGGATACCTTCCGCTGCCTCTTCCCGCTTATGAACCTTGTTTATCCGGACCAGAGCGCCAAGGTGCAGGAGGGTTTGGTGAACACCTGGAAGGAAAGCGGCTTTTTGCCGGAGTGGGCTTCGCCCGGTCACAGAAATTGTATGGTGGGTAACAACTCGGCTTCCGTTGTGGCCGATGCTTACGTTAAGGGTATCCGGGGTTATGACGCCCGCGCCCTCTGGGACGCCGTTGTTAGCGGGGCGCACAGCAGCCATCCGGATATTACTTCTACAGGAAGGGCCGGCTGGCAGCAATACGATGCCTTGGGCTACGTTCCCAACGACTGCGGGCTTAGGGAGACTGCCGCCCGCACCCTTGAATATGCTTATGACGACTGGTGCATCTGGCGCCTTGGCAAGGCTCTCGGCATCCCGGACGAGGAGACGGAGCCCTACCTTAAGAGCGCATCCAACTACAAGAATCTCTTCGACCCCGAATTCCGCCTAATGAACGGCAAAAACTCCAAGGGAGAGTTCCGCAGGCCCTTCAGCCCCGTTGCCTGGGGCGGAGACTTCACGGAAGGCAACTCGCTTCACTACACCTGGTCTGTATTCCACGACGTAGCCGGCCTGGTGAACCTTATGGGCGGCGCGCAGGACTTTGAGGCAATGCTTGACGGGGTGTTCGAGATGCCTCCCGTCTTTGACGACAGTTACTATGGTTTTGTGATTCACGAGATCCGGGAGATGCAGATTATGAATATGGGGAACTACGCCCACGGCAATCAGCCCATCCAGCATATGCTTTACCTGTACGACTGGGCCGGGACTCCCTGGAAGACTCAGGCCAGGGTAAGGGAGGTTATGGAGAAGTTCTATACTTCCAATTTCGATGGTTACTGCGGAGACGAGGATAACGGCCAGACATCGGCCTGGTATGTATTCAGCGCCCTTGGTTTCTACCCGGTTTGCCCTGCCTCTGACCAGTATGCTCTTGGCACTCCCCTCTTTGACAAGGTTACTGTTACCCGCCCTGACGGCAAATTTACCATTACTGCAAAGGGGAACGGGCCGCAGAACTTCTACGTTTCTTCCCTTAAGGTAGACGGCAGCAGTTGGGAGCATAATTACCTTAGGCACAGCGACCTTGTTTCAGGAAAGAATCTTGTGTTTACAATGTCTGACCAGCCTTCCCTCAGCAGGGGGGTAAAAGACGAGGACAGACCTTATTCTATGAGCGATGAGCAATAAAGAAATTTTAAGCGGTTCCATAAAAATGGCCCAGTTGCTGGAGCGTAATTTCCAGCTGCTGGGGGTTATTTCCCGGCTGGGAATTAACTTCAGGTTCGGGGAAGATACAGTGGCGGAAGTGTGCCGCCGCGACGGGGTTAATACCTCTACCTTCCTTCTTATCTGCAACGTGTATTCCATTGCCGGATATACCCCTACGGAGGATTTTCTGGCCAATGTAGACTTGGACGACATAGTCAAATACCTTAAAAGGAGCCACTCTTATTACATGGGAGAGGTTAAAGGCGGGCTTCGCGAAGCCATAGACAAACTGACAGAGCCCTGCGACGCCGCCCGGAAAAAGGTTATAATGGGCTTTTACCACGCCTACGAAGATGAGTTGGAAAAACATTTCCAGTACGAAGAGACTATAGTTTTCCCTTATGTTAAGGCCGTGCTTGCCAAAACCGCCGGCAAGGATTTTTCCATTGCCCGTTTTGAGGAGAACCACACCAACGTGGACGAGAAACTTGGAGACCTTAAAAACATAGTGATGAAATATATGCCTCCTCAGTGCGACAATGCTCTTATCAGCGATGTACTTTGGAGACTGTTTATGCTTCAACTGGATTTGGAAAAGCATACTTTCATAGAAGACAATATTTTGGTTCCCGTTGTTAACAGATTGGAGAATAATGAGTAAGAAAGTTCTTATAGCGGTTCCTTCAATCATTGCGGCAAGGGGTTTAGAACGCATTTTTTCTGACCTTGGAGAGTTTGAGGTGGCTGGTATTCTGAGAAGCCTTCCGCTTGGAAGAGAGACCCCTCTTCAAAGGATCAAGGCAGATGTTTTGATAGTTGACCCCAGCGGCTATGATGCCGACAGTGCATTGTCCATTAGAAGTGGCATTGCCGCCCAGTGCGACGCGGCGGTGCTTGGCTTTCAAAGTTCTCTTTTGCCCGATGAGGTTTGGAGGCAGTTCGACGATGTTGTTGGCCTTTACGACGAGCCTACGGCCGTTATAAAGAAGGTGAGGGATGCTCTTAGCACCCATCATGAGCAACCTGACGAGTCCGAGCCTCAGGAGCAGCTGTCCCAGAGGGAAAAGGAGGTTCTTGTATGCGTTGCCAAGGGTATGCTTAACAAAGAGATTGCAGACAAGCTCAATCTTTCCATCTACACCGTAATAACCCACAGAAAAAATATCACCCGAAAGACAGGCATAAAGACTGTTGCCGGTCTTACCGTTTATGCCCTGCTTAACAATCTTATAGAAGTTTAGAGTACCTATGTTCAGGAGATTTCTGCTTTTGTCTGTGCTGGTCCTTGCCTCCTGCACCAAGTCCGCCGAGATATATGACCTTAAGTGCGAGGGCCTACGGGAGCCTCTGGCAATAGACTCCTGCGAGCCTCACTTTAGTTGGAAGTTGCGCGGCAAAGAGGGCCTTGCGCAGCTGGGATTCGAGATTCAGGTGGCCAGTTCCCTTAAGGCTCTGACCAGCGGAGAGGCAGACCTCTGGCAGAGTGGAAGATTTAATTCTGACGAGCAGATTATGATTCCTTATATGGGCTCTCCTTTAGCCCCGCGTGGCATTTATTACTGGAGGGTAAGGATTTGGAGAGAAGACGGTAAGGTTTCTCCGTGGAGTCCCGTCCAGCGCTTCGGGGTTGGAATAGTTGCTCCGGAGAAGATGCGGGGAGAGTACATTGGGGCCGTGCCCGGGGAGGGCCGCGCTCCGGTGTTTAGAAAGACTTTTGAATATGGCGGTTCTACTGGCCCTGTCCTTCTTAACGTTAATTCCCTTGGTTATCACGAGGCCTATGTTAACGGCAAGCCGGTATCGGACGCCGTTCTTACCCCTGCCGTGTCGCAGCTGGACAAGCGCTCGCTGATAGTCAGTTACGATATTTCCGGCCTTCTCAAAAAGGGCCTTAACGAGGTTAAAATTCTTGCCGGAAGCGGCTGGTACAAGTGCACTACTTTTGGGGCGGAATATGACGGCCCGCTTGTAAGGGCAGAGGTTTACGATACCTCTACCGGGGATTTTCCGGCCATAACCGATGCCTCCTGGGAGGCTGCCTGGAGCGGGTACAAGGACTCAGGCACGTGGACTCCGCACCGTTTTGGCGGGGAAATCATAGACGCAAGGGTTGCCGGCGCAGAGCCAGCCCAGGGCTGGATTCTCGCAGAGGTAATTGCACTATCGGCCTGTCCCGAGTCCTCCCCTCAGATGTGCGAGCCCTGTCGCGTCCAGGAGACGCTTACACCTGTAAGCATCGTCCCCTATGGGGATAATTCCTGGCTTGCCGATTTTGGCAAGGTTGTAAATGCAATGGTAGATTTTTCCCTCCCGGCCATACCGGCCGGGGATACGGTAAAGGCCTTTTTCAGCGATTTTATGCGGGCCGATGGTTCCCTGGAGCCGGGTGGTCTGGACCAGTACGTTTCTTCCGGGACAAGGGGCCGATACTGCAGCAAGTTCAACCATCAGGTGTTCCGTTATGTGCGCCTTGAGGGGCTTCCCTCCGCACCGGCGGCCAAGGACCTTAAGGCTCTAAGGATGAGGACGGATTACGCCCAGGAGTCTTTTTTTACGTCTTCTGACGAGGATCTTAACAGGATTTATGCTCTTGTTTTCTGGACTATGGAGAACTTGGCCTTTGACGGGTATATGGTAGATTGCGCCGGCATAGAGAGGCTGGGTTATGGCGGGGATGGCAATGCTTCAACTCTTTCTTTGCAGGGGTTTGCAGATGCTGACGCTCTGTTTTACAACTGGCTTCAGGCCTGGGTAGATGCCCAGAGGCCGGACGGCGGTCTGCCGCATACCGCGCCCAATCCTTACACTGCCGGCGGGGGCGCCTATTGGTGCAGTTTCCTTGTGCAAGCTCCGTGGAGGACGTTTATGAGTTACCGGGACCCTCGCCTTCTGGAAAAGTGCTATCCGGCAATGAAGGCGTGGATTGGTTACGTGGATGCTTATTCGCGCGAGGGGCTTCTGGAGCGCTGGCCGGACCTTCCTTATCGCGGCTGGTTCCTTGGGGACTGGGCCGCCCCGCAGGGGACAGACGTGCGGGATCCTCGCTCAGTTGGGCTTATTGCCAATTGTGCGCTTGCCCAGTCTTATCTTTGCCTTGTAAAGATTGCCCGTGTATTGGGGCTGGACCAGGACGAAACAGAGTATAGGGACAGGTACACAGCCCTTATCAAGAAAGTTCACGATAAGTACTATAATCCTACAGATTGTTCCTATGCTTCCGGCAGCCAGATAGATATGGCTTATCCTCTTCTTGTGGGGATTGTGCCGTGGAATCTTAAGGAGACCGTATGGAACCGTCTTGTAGAGAAAACAGAGAAGGACTGGAACGGGCATCTTGCAACCGGGCTAGTAGGCGTTCCTGTTATAACGGAGCTGGCAACTCTTGCCGGAGAGGGTGAGTGGCTTTTTAATCTTCTTAAAAAGCGGGATTATCCTGGCTATCTTTATATGCTTGATAATGGCGCCACAGGCGTATGGGAAGAATGGAATGGCGGGCGCAGCCACCTGCACAATTGCTACAATGGTATTCTTAGCTGGTTCTACCAGGGACTGGGCGGAATTCAACTTATAGAGCCCGGCTACAAAAGCGTCAGGATAGAGCCTCAAATCCCGCAGGGACTGGATTACGTAAAGGTTGTCCAGGGCACGCCCTACGGCACCATCACCGTAGAATACAACCACGGCTCCCTCACCTACTCCGTTCCTCCCGGCATCACAGTCCTCCCCGCCCGGCAGTAGTTTTTTTTAAAAAGTAATGTACCACAATGCTTTGGCTCCTATCGCTAGCGCGACCCTAGCCGGGTAAATGTCGCCAAAGCATTGGGTACATCATACAGGAGAAATCTCATCCCATTACGCCTCTGTAGGCAGACGGAAACTCTTACCTGTTAATGAGTTCAGTTTGCTTATGAATGTTTTACAGTCGTCGTAAGAAACCCGCTCTACAGGGAGCTTGTTATTACATTAAACAGAAACAGCCGCGGCAGGGCGGCTGTTTCATTTATGGAGAGGATACTATTCTTAATCTATCGCTACTACATAAGAGTTTTCCGTGAAGCAACGATAGGCGAGTTCTGAGTTGTCGATTGTGAATCCGGCGTACTCCTGGAAGTGAGTCTCGCCATCCCAATATGTAACATCATAACGTATGGTACCGGTAGATGTATTGTTTGTAAGGGTGAGCACTATCTTACAGTGATTCTGGTAAGCCATAAACTTATCCCAGTTCCAGTTGGATGTCTTGGTGGCAGAGTCTGAATAATCTCCCCAAGCCCAGTTATCCATACGTCCTGTAATATAGAACTTTGCAAAACCGGCAGAGGCTGCATCTGTGCAAGGAGAGGCCCAGTTGTTTGCACAAGACGAGTAAACATACATTGTCTTGGTTACGGAGCCACCTGCAGGGACATCTCCAAAGAACGGAGAATAAGAAGCTATATTATTAAGGACTGTTGAGCCAAAGGCTCCTGTTCCCATAATTACAGGAAGAGTAAGATTGGTATTCTGGCCGTTGTACTTAACGCTTACGGTTTGGTTTCCAGCGGTTGCTGCAACTACGGCGCCGGAGCAATCGGTAAGAAGAGATGCATCTACAAGTGCAACGTCACCATCGGTATAGGTGGCGAAGATATTCTTCTTGGGACCGCCTACAACTGCCAGGTCAAGAGCGGCATCGTACACATAGTAAGGATAATAAGCCACATTATTGTAAAGAGTGCTAAGGCTCTCCACCACCTTGGTGCTGGCCTCGTAGGAAAGGCCTGTCATCTCATAGTGGCTTCCGTCGCACTTTAGGAATACGACAGCCTGGCTGTTATCGGCAACAGATATATTCCTGTTAAATTTCTCGTTGAATGTGTAGTTTCCGTCGGCAGAAACCTGAACGGCATTAATGATAAGTGAGCCGGTGGTGGTGTATTCTACCGTCATAGTAATTTTTGCGCCATCCATAGCGTCCAGGAAAACACCCCAGTTGTAGTTAGACCACAAGGTAGGGAAATCTGCGGGAGATTCGAATGAGTTAGACTTTGCATCCCAGGCGTAATTGTCTGCCCTAAGGACAAAGTGCTCTGCATAACCGGTGCTGCCCAGAGCAGAATTGGCGGCGAAGAGAAGCCAGTTGTTGTAGTTGCCGGCCTTGGAGCTATGATTTACAAACTCAAGAGTCATTACACTGCCCTTCTGTACTGCATACGCATCTGAGTATACCTCAGAGCCCCAAACGTCAGAGTTGTCGGATTTTCCAACCTGGCCGGATACGTAGGAAAGAACTCCCTCCTTTTTGTAAACCTTCTGGGCTACGTAGTCCTTTGCTGCAGTCCAGCTTATGGAAGCGCTCTGAAGGCCATCGTATACGTTAGTCTTGGAAAGGTCGTAGTCTGCGTTCATAAGGATAAACTGGAAGGTGGAACCGTTGGTGGAACTTCCGGCAAAATTTGCGGCTACATACACATCCTTGGCAACGGAGTTAACGGTTACAGGAGTGTCAAAGGCAACCTTAATGACATCACTTGCATCTCCGCCAAGAAGGCCGGCGCTGCCGGAAGTAACGCGAAGGTATCCGTGAGTGAAGGTCTGCTCTGTTTCTGAAGTAAGCACAAAGTGCAGGTAGGAAATAGGGTTCTCAAGAACGATACCGCTAACCTGGTCCTTGTCAATATCCTTTGCCTCAAGATAAACGGGAAGATCTGCAAGAGTACCTTTCTGAACAGTAGGATCCGTGAAGTTTGCATAACGGGCCTCCCAGCCACCTGTGGTCTGATACCTGAACTGGCTGTTCTCGTTGTAGAAAGTAGCAGTTTTACCATCGGCAGCCACCTCAGTTGCAACGAAGGTCTCCGATACGTGAGTGGCATCAACCCAGAAAGAAACGGTAAGGTTGTCACCAACTTCCCAGGAGGTCTTTAGTCCGTTGGAGTTACCAAGAGAGCCATATTCAAGGGCTACCTTAGTGCCGTCGTTAAGCCCTAAGGAAAGGCTTACGGGTTCATTTTTAACGATGCTTGTTACTTCTGATGCTTCCTTGGAGCAAGAGAAGATAGCTGCCATTGCAGCAATTGCTAAGTAAAAAATAGATTTTCTCATGGCCGGTCCTCCTTAAGCATCTTCTTCACCATAATCAGACAAATCTTCAAAGCCCGTGTTGTAAACAGGACTTCCGCAGAATGCTTCCTCTATGTCAGAAGCGAAAACCTCTGCCTTAGGAGCAAGATAAAGTTCTTTTTTCATATCGTATGAGTTTATTTTCTAATCAAGGTCTATTACACCGGTGCAAAGATATCTACTATATTCAAGCACTTAGTGTAAATTTAGACCAAAAAGGTGGACAATCAAACAGTATCGCCTTTAACCTGACTAAGATAAAGAGGTCGGGTTTTGAAGAAACAGAAGGCAGCTCCGGCAAGATGAATGGCCGCCACGGTCCAGAATGCAAACCTGTAACCTATATGCTCCGTGAGCATTCCACCCATAAGTATGCCAAGACCTATTCCCAAATCCCACGAAGTAAGCAGCGTAGAATTGGCTGTTCCACGCTCGTCCTTGCGGGCTACGTTTATAATCATATTCTGGAACGCCGGCCAGAAATGGCCGTTGCCCCATCCAATGAGAAGGGGCGCACCGTAGTAGCCCACAACGTTAGGACAGGCAACGAAAAGAATGTATCCGGCCGACGCAAATATCACTCCCTGAGTGGCATTGCCAAGAATGCGGCCCTCCCGCAGGGATTTTACCCCAAGAATTCTGGAAAGCATCAGCCCAAGGGCAAATAACATAAAAAACAGGCCGGTGCCGCCGGTAATACCCATTTCTTCCTTACTGTAGATGGCTAAAAAGTTGCTTAACACTCCGTAGCAGAGACCAAAGACTGCCGCACATACGCCAATGGCCCATCCCTTAAGGAGGAAGAACCTGTCCCACGACAGGGCTTTCTTGTCGTGAAGGAGTTGGCGGGATTTCACCTTTATGGTAGAATCGGCCACAAGGCCCACGAGGGCAACAACCATTGCAATCCAGAATAAAATTTCAAAGTTGCCGGTGGCCGAATAGACATATAAACCTATGGATGGGGCTATGGCCGTGGCTATGTTGTTGCTTATGCCGTAGAGGCCTATGCCCTCCGTACGCCGGGACGACGGCAGTACGTCTATGGCCATAGTGGTATTGGCAACGGTGGCGGCTCCGAAGGGCCCTCCGTGCACGGTGCGGATGATGGCAAAGAGGGTAAGAGAGCCTGCAACAAGATAGCCGCCAAAGAAAATAAAGTAAAGAAAGAGGCTTATGACCAATATCTTTTTGCGAGGGAAACTGTCGGCAAGATACCCGCTGAATGGCCTTACCAGAAGGGCTGTGATAGCGTATCCGGAGAGTACAAGACCGATGGTGTCCTTGCCGGCAGAGAAGGTCTCGCCAAGATAAAGGGGAAGAAGGGGCGCAAGAAGGTAGAAGGCAAAGCTAAGCGTAAAGTTAGCCACCATCACCTTAATATATCCTGCATTCCAAAGCCTGTTTTCCATAAGCGGGATCCTTGTCACAATCGGCAACAAAGATATTAAAATATCGGTAAAACAAAGGCAGGTGGCCGTAAGAACTGCCACCCGCCCCAAAAATTATTCAAGTGAATTCTACTTCTTGTACTGTACGGCGGCTGCTTCTACAGGAAGGCAGGCCGTGTAGTTCTGTATCCAGGTATCGAAGCCGGCGATATCCTCCGGAGTGGGAGCAATCTCGCTGCCCTTGTTACCCGCGAACACAACCTTTTCCAGGAAGTCCGGGAGGGAGAAAGAAGAGGCGTTGTTAATCTGGTAGGAAGCCAGCAGGGCAATGCCCCACGCTCCGCCTTCCCCGGCCGTCTCCATTACAGAGATGGGAGAGCCAAGAGCGGCGGCAAGAACTTTCTGGCCTACGCCCGGAGTCTTGAAAAGGCCTCCGTGACCGGTTATCCTCTCTACCTTCACTTTCTCGTCCTTGAAGAGGATGTCGTTGCCTATCTTTAGCACGCCCACCGAAGCATAGAGGTGAGAACGCATAAAATTGGCAAGGGTAAACTTGTCCAGAGCGTTGCGTACAAAAAGAGGACGGCCCTCGGAAAGCCCGGTTACAGGCTCACCGGAGAAATAATTATAGGACACCAGGCCGCCACAGTCGGCATCGCCAAGGTCGTCAAAGTTAGTAGTGAAGGCGGTAGCACCTTTATCCTTAAGAACGCGGCGGATGGCGATTTCTGCCTTTGCGGCATTGCGCACCTTCTCCCAGTAAACTTTTTCACCTGTTTCATCTATCTTTATGGTATATAACTTCTTATATTCTTCCACAAGAGTATCTGTCTCTTCTTCCGTAACCTTCTTAAGATATTCCATAAGGGAAGAAACAGGATAATAATCTACGTGATATCCAAGTCTCTGCTCAAACTCTACACGGTCACCATCGGTAACGGCAACGTTGTTCATATTCATACCGAACATCAGGCAACGTACGCTCTTGGCATCTGCCACACCGGCGGCCACGCGGGCCCAGACGGCAATTTTTTTCTGGACATCCGGGTTCTTCCAGTAGCCGGTAACAACCTTTCTGGCAATACGCATACGGGTGCATATATGACCGAACTCTATATCTCCGTGGGCACTCTGGTTCAGATTCATAAAATCCATGTCGATGGTGTCCCAGGGGATTTCCTCGTTGTACTGGGTATGGAAGTGAAGAAGAGGCTTCTCCAGGGCCTGGAGGCCCTTAATCCACATCTTGGCGGGAGAGAAAGTGTGCATCCAGGTTATAACGCCTGCGCAGGCAGGGGTATTGTTTGCCGCCTGCATTACTGCCTCTACCTCCTTGCTGCTGTTGGCAGTACCCTTGTAGACGATTTTTACAGGAATATTGCCGGAGGCATTAAGGCCGTCTACCATTTCCCTGGAGTGGGCGTCAACCTTTACAACTGCGTCGCCGCCATAGAGAAGCTGGGCTCCTGTAACCTACCACAACTCGTAGTTTTGGAAAGTTTTATTCATAGGTGTTTCTATTATCTTACAAGTTTCTTAACAGCGGCTGCAATGCCTACTGCATCAAGCCCATAGGCCTTCATAAGCTCCGAAGGGGTACCGGACTGGCCAAAACGGTCTGCGCCGTTTACAAAGCCAAGACGGGTGGGGCACTCTGCGGCAAGAACGCCGGAGATAGCCTCTCCAAGACCACCGGCCATATTGTGCTCCTCTGCTACAATGGCTTTTCCTGTTTTCTTTGCAGATGCTACTATGGTCTCTTCGTCCAGTGGTTTAACGGAAGCAACGTTGATTACTTCTGCGCTGATTCCTTCTGCCTCAAGGGCTTCTGCGGCAAGAAGAGACTCCCAGACCGTATGGCCGCAGGCAAAGATTGTAACATCCTTACCCTCGTTAAGAACGTAGGCCTTGCCAATCTCGAAGGGCTGGTCAGGGTCTGTAAAGTTGGGAACTGAAGGGCGGCCGAACCTAAGGTAAACCGGGCCGTTGTATTTGGCTGCGGCAATTGTCGCCTGGGCAGTCTGGTTGTAGTCGCAGGGAACAAGCACTACCATCTCCGGAAGAGCGCGCATAAGGGCTATATCCTCCATTGTCTGATGAGTTGCGCCATCTTCGCCAAGAGTAATTCCGGCGTGGGACGAGGCTATTTTTACGTTGGTCTTGCCGTAGGCCACCTCCTGACGGAGCTGGTCGTAAACGCGGCCGGTAACAAACTCGGCGAATGAACCAATAAAAGGAATCTTGCCTGCTATTGCAAGGCCGGCGGCAGCGCCTACCATATTGGATTCTGCAATACCGCACTGAATGAAGCGATTGGGGAATTCATCGGCAAAGGCGTCCATCTTAAGGGAGCCTTTAAGGTCGGCTGTGAGAGCTACTACTCTGGAGTCTGCTTTACCGGCCTGGAGAAGGCCTGCGCCAAACCCGCTGCGGGTGTCTTTCTTTCCTGTGTCTGTATATTTTTTCATCGCTTTCAATTATTAAAAATCTCCAAGTGTTTCTTCCAGCTGAGCAAGAGCGGCCTGGCACTGCTCTGCAGAGGGTGCTTTGCCGTGCCACTTGTGTGTGCCGGCCATAAAGTCTACTCCGTGGCCCATATCGGTCTTGAAGAGAATCATAGAGGGACGGGAGGTTTCAGCGCCAAGGGCCTTTGCCTTGTCGAAGGCGTCAAGGATGGCAGAGAAATCGTGACCATCGGCCACAATGGTGTTCCAGCCGAAGGCCTGCCATTTCTTTTCAAGGTCGCCTCCGCCGCAGACAGACTCTACGCTTCCGTCAATTTGCTGTCCGTTCCAGTCGGTCATACCAATGAGGTTGCCAAGTTTGTGGTGGGTAGCGAACTCTGCGCCTTCCCAAATCTGACCCTCCTCCAATTCACCATCGCCACAAAGAACATAAACTCTGTGAGGGTCCCCGTCAAGTTTCTTTGCAAGGGCAAGACCGGCGGCTACCGATACGCCCTGGCCAAGAGAGCCGGAGGCCTGGGTTATGCCCTTGAGACCGCGGCGTACGGAGGGGTGGCCCTGGAGAAGGGAGCCCATCCTGCGAAGGGTGCCAAGTTCTGCAAGGGGGAAGTAGCCTGAACGGGCAAGAACAGAGTAATATACCGGAGCCAGATGGCCTGCAGAGAGTATGAACTGGTCCTGGCCTTTGCCATCACGGGTCCACGTCTTGGGGTCGTGGTCCATTACGCTAAAATACAGGGCGGTGAGGATGTCTGTAGTGGACATTGATCCGCCGGGGTGGCCGGAGCCCGCCGCCGTTACCATACGGATTATGTCTCGGCGTACCTGAGAGGCTGTTTTTTGTAGGGTTTGTATGCTCATTTTTTCTTGTTTTTATTTATTGCCCGTAGTAGGCCTTGGGGCCGTGCTTACGGGAGAAGTGTTTCTCTATAAGAAGGGGATTCATTGTAAGACCGGGGTTAACGCTGTAGGCTATGAAGGCCATCTTGGCAACCTGCTCCATAACAACTGCGTTGTGAACAGCCTCATCTGCGTCCTTGCCCCAGGAGAACGGCCCGTGATTCTTTACCAGAACGCCGGGAGTATGCACGGGGTTCAGGTCCTGGAACCGCTTTACAATGACATTTCCTGTTTCAAGCTCGTAGGCTCCGGCCACCTCTTCTGCTGTCATATCCATGGTGCAAGGGATTGCATCGTGGAAATAATTGGCGTGAGTGGTGCCAATGTTGGGAATGTCCCTGCCGGCCTGCGCCCAGGCCGTGGCATAGGTAGAGTGGGTGTGAACCACTCCGCCTATCTGAGGGAAGGCCTTGTACAAAACCACGTGCGTAGGAGTGTCGGACGAGGGCTTGTAGTGACCTTCAACCACTTTGCCGTCAAGATCCACCACCACCATATCGTCGGGGCTCATCCCGTCGTATGAGACACCGCTGGGCTTTATCACCACCAGGCCGCTGGCGCGGTCTATGGCGGATACATTTCCCCAGGTGAATATCACCAGGCCGTGTTTAACAAGGTCCAGGTTTGCCTTACAAACTTTCTCTTTCAGTTCTTCTAACATAATCATCTAAAGATTTCTCCACTCGGGCCTTTGGCCCTCGGTCGAAATGACAACATTTTAATTATACATTTCTGTTACCAGAAGTAGATATAGAATGCAACGATTACGCCCAGGACTACCAGAGAGTGGAATACATCCCACTTGTTCCAGGAAGCACGGGTTTCTGCTTTCTGCTCAGGAGTGGCAGTGCCAAAGCAAAGGCCCTCAATCTGCTCCTGTGTGGGCTTTCTGGTGAACAGACTCAGTACGAAGCAGAGAACTGCGCAGAAGAGGAACATCCAAACTCCGAATACGTATCCGTTAAGCCCGCTGAAGATATATGTGAATGCGTTTTGAGCTTCGGGGTTGAGATGAGCTTCGGGATTGAGAATCATTGTGAGCAGACGGGTAAAGCCAATGGCGATACCTGCGATAAGTGTCCACATTGCGGCTTTGGGAGTGGTCTTCTTCCAGGTAATACCAAGGAGGAATACCGTTGCGATAGCAGGTGCCAGCAGGCTCTGAATGTTCTGGATGTAGTCGTACAGACTCTTTCCAAGTGCCTGAATCACAAATATCCAGAGAACACCGAAGACAACTACCACCACGGTGGCGATACGGCCGATGAGTACAAGCTTGTCCTCCTTTGTATCGGGGTGATTGGGCTTGTAGATATCCATTGTGTAGAGCATTGCCGATGAGTTGTACAGGGATGCCAGGGAGCTCATAAGCGCTGCAAGGATTCCGCAAATCACAACTCCCTTGAAACCTATAGGAAGAAGGGTGTTCACCAGTGAAGGGAAGGCGATGTCCGGATTTGCAAGAGTTCCGTCGGCCTGAAGTCCCAGCATCTGGGCCAGCTGCTGTCCTATTGCAGAATCAGGAGTCTTGGCAAGGGCAAAGGCAATCATTCCGGGGATGAGGAAGAGGAACACAGGGAGAAGTTTGAGGTAAGCACCGAAGATGGTACCCCTGCGGGCTTCTTTCTGGTTCTTTCCGGAGAGAACCCTCTGAACGATGAACTGGTCTGTACACCAGTACCAGAAGCCTATGATCATAGAGCAGAACAGTGCGCCGTACCAAGGGAAGGCGGCATCGTTTCCGCTGCGCATAAGGGTGGTAAGGTTGTCGCCGTATTCGTTTACGGGCTGGGAAGTACAGACATCCATCATCACGTTCCATCCGCCCAGTTCCTTAAGACCGATGAAAAGGATTACTATTGAACCTATAAGCAGGATAGGTGTCTGCAGGACAGAAGTCTTTAGCACAGACTCCATACCGCCTATGACGGTGTAGATGGCCGTGATAATCACAAGTGCCAGGGAGGCTACCCAGAAGTTTATGCCCAGAAGGGTGTTCAGGGCAAGACCGCCGGCCATAACCGTTACGGAAACCTTGGTTAGAACATAGCTTGCCAGAGACAGCCAGGTAAGGATGCCGCGGCTGGTTCTGTTGTATCTTCTCTCAAGGAACTCAGGCATAGTGAATACCATACTGCGGGAATAGAACGGAACGAATACCCATCCAAGGATAAGTATCATCCATCCGTGCATCTCCCAGTGAGCCTGGGCCATACCGCTGGTGGCACCGGAACCGGCAAGACCGATGAGGTGCTCGGAACCAATGTTGGAGGCAAAAATGGAAGCTCCGATAGCAATCCAGGTTGCGCTGCGGCCGCTTAGGAAGTAATCTCCCGAAGTCTCTTTTTTCTTTCTTGCCACAGACCAGCAAATCCAAATCATAGCCGCAAAGAAGATTGCAACTACAAGCCAGTCCCAGGATGCGAGTTGGATTTGATTCAAATCCCCGCCTGCCTGTAGAATAGTCATAATGCTCTTCATGTCAGTTAAATTATATTAGTTTTATAATAATCAAAGTCTGCGGAGCCGTCGGTGGCCAGCTCCGTCAGGCGGATGTCTCCGTTGCCCCAAACGACCCAAAGACGGCCGTCGTCAAAAAGGAGGGAGGGGTCATGAAAGAACCAATCGTCAAAAACCGTACGCTCCCACGGGCCGTTGACAATATCCGTGGTGCGATACAAATAACTGCACCTGTGGTCGTTTGCCACAAAGAGCGCATAGAAAACTCCGTCGTTATAGCGGAGCGACGTTGCCCACTGTCCGGCACCATAGGCATTCTTGTGTCCCTGGAGCTGATAGACATCGTCGTCCTCCAGTACATCGAATATATAGCCAACAATCCTCCAGTGAACAAGGTCTCGGGAGTGCATTATGGGGGCTCCGGGGCAGAAATACATAGTGGTAGATACCATGTAGTAATCCTCCCCTACGCGAATGGCGTCATTGTCAGGGATATCTGTGTATGTAAGAGGATTGTGAGCTACAAGTCCGGCAGGTGCCGCATCATTGGGCCGGGAACAGTTCACAACCAGAACGGCTGCAAAGACAAGAGCGACGAGTTTTCTGAATGTCATTTCCAAATACAAAGCCCAACGTTTAGGGCATAAAGTTACAAAATTATTCCGGGATATCCCCGAATAAAAATCCCTAATTGCTTTCTGTCCGTTGTGCCTGCCGGAGCAGGCACAACGTAAGAAAGTTTCCAACTCGCTTAATCTGTTAATTTATAATTATTTAACCTCCAGAACAACCACAGAGGCGGTCGGAAGTGTAAGGGAAACAATGCTCTTGGTTTCCTTGTTGCTGTTAGTCTTCTGGGTTATTTTGGCGCCCTTGAAAGACGACGGTGCTACGACAGGATTTTTACCAAAGTCATTGTAGGAATCTATCGATGGAGCATTGAGGATTTCGCCCGATACGGACTTTACCTTAAGCTTTGAGAATTCTACTTCTACTGTGAGAGGGAGTTTAGCTTAGTTTAAGTCGACAACGGGATGGATTCTCCAGGTAGGCGTATTGGGCTTGTTGGTATTGGCCGAATTGCCGTGGATGTTGGGATTGTTGCTCATAGTTCCTGGGAAGAATAGTCGAAGGTTAGGAATTCGTACCCGTCCCAGCGGCATATTCCGCCGCCGGAAGTACCTATCCAAAGAAAGCCGGAATAATCTGTATGGACATCCACCACAAAGTTACACGGCAGGCCGCGATCCATATCAATGTATTCTACCTGATACTTATCTGACATCCCGTTCTGAGCGTCAAGAGAGACGCTAAACAAAAAAGCCAGTACAAAAACAGCTAATATTTTTACACACTTCTTGTTCATTTGTCCACCCCTTTACTGCAAAAATACTCTATTTTTGTAAATAATTACTGAAACGATTAAATAAAATTTACACTATGTTAAAGAAAATCACCGCTATAGCCATTGTAACAGCTTTGGCGACCAGTGCGGCTTTTTCACAGAGTTACAAACTGGACATTGATCTTAAAAAAGCCGGGGCTCCAATACAGAACACTATGTACGGCATCTTCTTCGAGGATATAAATTTTGCCGCCGACGGTGGTCTTTATGCCGAACTTGTAAAAAACCGTTCTTTCGAATTCCCCTGCGACGCCCTTCAGGGATGGAAGGCTTTTGGAAAGGTAGAGGTAAGGAACGATGGTCCCTTTCCCAGGGCGGAAGATACGACAACTATGACCGCAAGGGCCCTAAGGTATTTGCCGGCGAGTATGCCTGCCACGCCAAGGGCCGCAAATACAATCACTTCTACGCATCCCTCCTGGAGGCCGCGTTTATGACAGGTCTGGAGCGCAATGCAGATGTAGTGCATATGGCAACCTACGCCCCTCTCTTTGCCCACGTGGAGGGCTGGCAGTGGAGACCGGACCTTATTTGGTTCAACAATCTGGAGAGTTTCCGCACCGTTAGCTGGCACGTTCAGCAACTTTTTGGACAGTACAGAGGAGAAAATACCCTGCGCGTTACCATGGACGGGAATAACGTTACCGGCGCTGAGGGCCAGGACGGCCTTTTCTCCAGCGCAGTGCGTGACGGCGGTAAGGTTTATGTAAAAGTGGTAAACACCTCCGATGCACCCAGAAATATTACGATTAGTCTAAGAGGCCTCAAGAAAAAAGAAATCTACAAAGCAGTAAAGGAAATAAGGCTTTCTTCCGACGAGCTTTACAAGGACAACTCCATAGAAGAGCCCGCACTTTTTGAACCGGAAGAAATATTATTCAAAGGCGAGGGGCAGAACTTTAACGCAGAACTGCCCGCCTACTGCTTCTCTATATTTGTTTTGGAAAAATAATAACTTAATTATATGAAACACCTTGGTTTATATTTTGGCGCCTGCTTGTGCGCCCTTGTTTGGTCCTGCAGCAGCAGCCCCAAGAACCTCACCACCTCCGGCCTTGATCCGGAGAAATTTATGGGTACTTACAACGATTCTGCAACAGCCCTCTACACACTTAAGAACGAGTCTGGAATGGAGGTTTGCATCACCAACTTCGGCGGACGCATTGTCTCGATAATGGTTCCCGATAAAGACGGAAAGTTCCAGGACGTAGTGCTTGGTTTTGACAATGTAGAGGCATATTATCCCCAGAACAACTCTACAGACTTCGGCGCCGCTATAGGCCGCTATGCAAACCGCATAAAAGACGGAAAAATTGAGATTGACGGCGTTCAAACCCAACTTCCACAGAACAACTTCGGGCATTGCCTGCACGGCGGTCCAACAGGCTGGCAGTATCAGGTTTACGAGGTTTTAGAGGCCGATTGCAGCCATATCAAACTACTTCGAGAGTCTCCCGACGGCGACAACAACTTTCCCGGAAACGTTAAGGCTTATGTAACCTATACCCTTACGGCAGACAATACAATCAATATTGAGTATGAGGCAACTACGGATGCTCCTACGGTTATAAATATGACCAACCACTCATACTTTAACCTTTCCGGAGACCCTGCAAACCATAGCATAACAGATGATATCCTCTATGTTAACGCAACCCGTTATACTCCCGTGGACGACACCTATATGACCTATGGCAACTTCGAGTCCGTAAGCGGAACTCCCTTCGACTTCACTACGCCACACGCCATTTCTGACGGCATCGATACAGACAACGAGCAGATTAGAAACGGTAACGGCTACGACCACAACTGGGTTCTGGACAACAACTGCAACATAGAAAACCTTGCCGCAGAACTTTACTGTCCTGCAAGCGGCATAGACCTTAAGGTTTATACCAACGAGCCCGGCATTCAGATTTATTCAGGCAATTTCCTTGACGGAACTGTTACCGGAAAGAAGGGTATCACATATAAGCAGCGTAGCGCTATCTGCCTTGAAACCCAGCACTATCCGGACTCACCCAACAAGCCTCAGTGGCCCAGCGTTGTACTTAGGCCCGGCCAGATTTACCGCAGCACCTGTAACTTTGCATTCTCTGTAAAATAATGAAAACACTTAACTCTCTTGTGGCAACTCTTGCGGCTCTTACCGGAGATAAAGAATATATAGACGCAATAGACCGCATCTGGGAGAATATAGTAACCCGCAAACTCTATATCACCGGCGGAATAGGCGCCACAAGCGAAGGAGAGGCTTTTGGGGAGAACTACTTCCTCCCAAACGAGACCTCCTACTGCGAGACCTGCGCAGCCATAGCCAATGTCTATTTTAACTACAGGATGTTCCTGCTTCACGGGGAAAGCAAGTACTTTGACGTACTGGAGCGCACCCTTTACAACGGGCTAATAAGCGGGGTCTCCCTGGACGGAGGAGCGTTCTTCTACCCCAATCCCCTTGCGTCATCCGGCCAGCACAGGAGACAACCCTGGTTCGGCTGCGCCTGCTGCCCTTCGAATCTATGCCGGTTTATTCCCTCGCTGCCAGGATATGTCTATGCTTCAAAAGGCGACTCTCTGTGGGTAAACCTGTATATGGAGAATACCCTGACTACCAAAGTAGGAAGGAATAATGTAACCATCAGCCAAAAGACCCAATATCCCTGGAATGGCAATATTTGCATTTCCATTGACAATATCTCCGAGGGTGGGCCGATGGTGCTGAAACTCCGAATCCCCGGATGGGCGCGCGGGGAGGCTGTGCCCGGCAATCTTTATTTTTATGCCGATTCTGCCGAAAACTCATACTCTGTGAAGGTTAACGGAGATATCGTCTCCTGTGAATTGGAGAATGGTTACTTTGTAATTGACCGCAAATGGACCGCAGGAGACAAAGTAGAAGTGCACCTTGATATGAATGTTCGCTTTGTGAAAGCCGACAATAACGTAGAGGCAGACCGCGGAAGCGGAGCTATGACAGTATGGCTTAAGGAAGATATTTAGTGAGCGAAAGGATATTGGCTCCGTCGTTACGCTCGTATCTTACAGAATCCATAATCTGACGCACAAGATAGATTCCAAGGCCGCCAATGGGGCGATCCTCAACAGATAGAGTAGTATCTACATCTTCCTTAGTTGTGGGATCGAAGGCTACGCCGTAGTCTCTTATGAAGAATACTATTTCCGCGTCATAAACCTGGACTTCAATATTGATATTCCCAGTTTGGCCCTTAGGATATGCGTAGTCTATGACGTTAACCACGGCCTCCTCTATAGCAAGCTGTATTTTAAGAATAACGTCTTCGTCAACTGCGGCCTTGGAGCATATTTCGGCAACAAAGTCGTTGAGTTTGGACACCATAGCCATATCATTGATTATGGTAAGGCTTCTTTGGAATTTAACGTTGCTCGACTGCCTTTTATACTGAATCGCCAGCATTGTGATATCGTCACTCTGTGAAGCCTCGCCCACAAAATCGTGAACGGCAGAAGTCATTGTCCTGACAAAATCTTCCGGCTGCCTGTTCCCCTCATCAAGAGAGTGGTCCGCCGTCTCTTTAAGCCTGTCTAATCCAAACAGTTCGTAATTGGTGTTCTCGGCCTCTGTAAGACCGTCGGTGTAAAGGAAAATAGTGGTAAACGGATCTATCAAAACCTCCTGCGCCACAAAATCGAAGTCAGGAATAATGCCTGCAGCCACGTTGGATAATACGGGCAGGAAACCTACAGACTCGCCAACCAGAATAGGAGCGTCGTGCCCTGCATTACAGTATTTCATTCTTCCGCTTTGCAAATCCAGAATGCCCACAAACAGGGTAACAAACATATTGGAATCGTTTTGGCCGGCAAGAGCGTTATTCATCTGGCTTATAATCTTGTCCGGGGACTTTTCCTTGTTAGCTACATTACGGAACAGGGTTCTTGTGACAGACATAACCAATGCTGCGGGAACCCCTTTGCCGCTTACGTCGCCAATACAGAAGAAAAGATAATCCTCACGGATAAAGAAATCAAAGAGGTCACCGCCAATTTCCTTTGCGGGATGCAGGGTACCATATATATCTATATCTTTCCTGTCCGGGAATGGAGGAAATGTTTTTGGAAGCATAGACATCTGGATATCGCTTGCAACCTTTAATTCTCCTTCTATACGTCCCTTTTGGGCGTTAACGCGGCCAAGTTCGTCCATCTGCTCGTGCAGGGAACTTTGCATAAAGCGGAAAGACTCCAGAAGACGTCCCATCTCGTCGTGGCTCTTGAAAGCCGGAAGCGGAGCCTGAAGGTTTCCGTGGGCTATTTCATCGGCCGATGAAGCCAACTGTTTCATTGGTTTTACCATTATCTTTACTCCGGTAAAACTGACAATAGCCAGCACTATCAGACTAATCAGAATGAGGATGGCGACAACCAGACTTATCACGTTGGCCTCGGAGAATATTTCTTCCTGCGAACAGATAATGGCCATAGACCATCCTGTACGCTCTATAGGCTTGTAGAATATGTAAGAGGGCCCATAAATAATATCGTTGGTTTCTTCCATATCGCTATTGCCGTCCAGAAGATGATAACCTACCTTAGCGATAACGGGGTCTCCCAAAGTCTCAGACAAGGTAAAGAAGGTCTCGTTGTAAATAAGGTGCCTCTGAGGATGGGTAATGAAGGTGCCTCCGCGGCCCAATATGAAATTGTACGACTTTTCGTAGTACTTGGCCTCGTCCATTACTTCCGAGAGCCAGGACAGGGACACATCGGCAGTGAATATGGCAAAGAACTTACCGTTTTTATCCTTAAGAGGCATTGAATACGTTGTCATAAGCTGCTCTCCGCCACCCTCGTCGTAATAGGGCTCGCTCCAATAAGGCTTGTCCAGCAGTTTTGGAATCAGATACCAATCCATTGAGTGGTAATCGTACTCTTCGCTTCCTAACTGCTTAACGAAAATATCCTTGCCATCATTGTAGCAATATGGAGAGAATCGCATTCCCTCACGCTTGTAATAATAAGGTTCAAACGCCAGAGCAGAGCCAACAATGAGGTCTTTGTTGCTTTCTACCACATTCTTTACTACTAAATACAGTTCCTGCGGTGAATCCAAATTCTGCTCTATGGTCCTTAAATTGTTTCTGAGCACAGTTTCCACCGCATCCATTACAGTATTTATCTTTAGTTCGGTATTGGAAAGAACACCCTGAGCCTTGTCCTCTTCCATCTTAATTATGCTGGAACGGACAAAAAACTGAGCCCCGGCGGCAAGGGAAAGCAGTATAACGGTGGCCGTGGCTATTATCCTGAAACTAATGCGGGAAGCAAAGGAATTAAACAACGCCATATCCTATTATTTCACAAATGTTTTATACTCCGGCGCCTCTTTGCCAAGAAGCCCATAATCTGTCATTAGTTTAACAGTGTGCAGATAAACATCTTCCTTGAGGGTAAAGGGCCTTTCTCCGGTTTCCTTGATTTCCTGCATATGAAGAACCGTCCCTAGCATCCACTTCTGGGCAACCTTGTTGGTACCTATATTGTTACGCTTTACCTGTTCCATTACTATTCCCAAGGCCTCGTCCTGGTGGTCCAGACACCATTGCCATCCCTTTCTACTGGCACTCACAAATTTGTCTACCTCTGCCTTGTGGGCCTTATAATAACGGGTAGTAACGTACAGACCGTCCTCGGGGATATTATATCCAGAGATATCGGACATATAAAACAGGTTGTCCTCGTCTATTCTGAGCCCGGCCATCTTAAGTTGGAAGAACTCGTTATAGTTCATAACCAATTGTGCATCCACGGCGCCGGAAATGAACAGATTGACCCCGCCGGCAAAAGGAATCCACTGGATGTTTAGATTAAGGGCCTTGTCCATGATCCTGAGAAGTTCGTCAAAACCAACCTTCCACGTACCCAGAGTTTTTCCGCGCAGATTCTCCGGATTGCCGTGCAGGGGGGTATTAGACACAACCATAAGAGCGTTCTGCTGCGATGTCTGCAAAACATTTACAAGTTCCAACCCCTCTTCTCTGGCTTTTAGCGCAGACATCAGGTGCATTGTAATAATGTCACATTCACCTTTTGCAAGTCTGGACAGGCTGGACGCTGTTTTTGTAGGATGTTTTATTGTTACATCCAAACCCTCTTCTGCATAAAAACCCAGAGAATCGGCCACATAATAGCCTGCAAACTGAGCCTGGGCGGTCCATTGCGGGGAAAACACAATTTTAGACCTTTTCTGAGCAAAGCCCGCGCCCCCAATGACAAGCAGGGTAAAAAGGGACAGGATTATTCGTTTCATTAAAGAATGGGTTTTAGCAGGGCCCTGAATTCAGGCATAGGGCACTTTGTATCTCTCTCTATAATAATGGTCTTTAGTCCGGCGTAAGGGCCTATCTCTTCTTCTATGGAAACAAGAGGTCTGTCTTCTCCAAAATAGCAAGGGGCAAACAATTTCCAGAACTCTATAGACTGGGATTTCGGCATATGGAAGGTCTCCTGTATGAATGCCTCGTCGCTTACACAGCAGCAAATATAAACCATAGCCACGTCAAACAGATTATAACCGTAAGAGAAGTCCCCAAGGTCTATAAAGTATTTCCTGTCTCCGGCAAATATTGCATTGCTGAACTGCAGGTCGCCGTGAACGGCAGTGTCGGCATCGGGACTGTCGGCAATAAATCTTCCTATCCTGTCCTTTTCCTGCACGGTAAAGAAGGGGTTTTCTTCCAAAAGCCTATAGTAACGGTTCTTTACGTTTTCGAATACCTTTGTATCTACGTGTATGGAATGCAAGTCCCTGCACATACCTGCAAACTCTGCGGCGTAACGTGGCATAAGTTCCGGATTGTCTGCCGACGCCCTGGAATAGGATTTCTTGCCCATAATCCTACGGAATCTTATTCCGTATCGGCCATCCTCCGTAACCACATACTCTCCTGGTTCCGGTGTGGGAATACCTGCCTCATAGACCTTACGGGCCAAAAGCATCTCGTCAAGAGGCTGCTGAATCTTGCCCGGGAAATAAAGTTTGAGCATTATAGAAGGATCGGCCTTGAAATCATAACTCTCGCCGTTGGCACCACCTCCAAAAAGAACATAATCGTTAAGGGATATCTTTTTTGCTTCCATACTATTTATTACCAAAAACCTTATCTATCAAATAAATAAATTCCTTATAAGCTGCCGTGCCTTCAAGGTCCTTAAGGGCATCGGCAAGGCCGCGGTAGTGCCACTCGTGTTCCTTGGGGTCCGTTACGTGGAAGATATTCCAGAAAGCCGGGCCCTGCTGGCGGAAGTCCCTTGCGATGGCCCTCATATTGGAGAGCTTATCTCCCATGGCCACAATTTTAGAATCGGCCGATGCTGCCTTTAGCCTGTCTATGGCCGCCTGTTTGCGCCCGTGCCAGCTCTGCGACTCGCTTATACCCTCCGGTATCTCGTCAGACTCGCTGGCCACTATGGCAGCCACTCTGGGGCCGAATTCACGCTCTATATCCTCTACCGTAACATCTGTATCCTCTACGGTATCGTGAAGCGCGGCGGCTGCCAGAAGTTCCTGGTCCGGGGTTATGGTTGCAACTATCTCTACTGCCTCCAAAGGATGCACTATGTAAGGGAAGCCCTTCCCGCGACGCTCTGTCCCGGCGTGTGCGTTTACCGCAAAAATTATTGCGCGGTCAAGCAATTTTGTATCAAGTGGTTTATTTGCCATTTTCTTTCTGATTCATAAACGGAAGGTTCATAGCCTGTTCCAGCAGCATCTCTGCCATCATCGCATTGCTTTCCGACTTTCCGTTTAGCAGGTCAAACATAATTCTTATTCCTGCGCTGCCGCCGCCGTTCTTTAATATGCAGGCGATGCACAGGTCCTGAGGGCCTATTGAAGAGGATATAATATCAAGGTCCGTCAGGCCTATCTGGAAGCAGGCCAGTTGGTAGGCCCCCTCTGAATAAGTCTTTATTATCTTGGCAACGTCTCCCAGAGTCTTACATTCCAGCATCTTAAAGACAGGCAGGAAGGGCATAAGAGATACCTCCTGAATCTCTGCCTGATTAACGGAGGCAATCCTCCTGTTTAGGCGGTCGAAGGGTTTTAATTCAAGATAGCTGCGGAAGGTATCGCCGTCAAGCGGAACCTCTTCAAGATTGCCGGAGGCCACAAGGGCCTGCACCTTGCGCTTGTAGTCCGTCAGTTCCACCCTGATACGGCTAAACTGCTCGTCTACCAATTCCAGCATTCCGGCAAGGCGGCTCAGGTTTCTCATATAAGCCTTCGGTACCTCTACTCCGCTCTTGTACCCGATATCGTGGTTCATATTTGCCCAAGCGTGCTGCAGCAGGGTTCGTATCTGGATCTCAAAACGGTAAGGGAAACCGTCGACAGAGCAAATATAATGTAGGGAGAGATACCCGAAACTATCAATCTCGTGGGCCTTTCTCTTATCTACGCTGTTATCCCAGTCGATGGTGAAAAGCCTCTCCAGGGCCGATGCAACCTTATCTACATCATCGATATAGAAGGTTATGACCCTAAGGCCCAGGATGTCGGTCAGGTCCGACAGGCTCTTGTACTTGCTGCCCTTGAGTTCCAGTTTGCCGGCAAGCGACGATTCTGTCTTTACCCTTGATTCTACCGCGGCTACAAGAAGGCCCATCTGGTCAAAGGCACCTCTGAGAGAGGTTGAAATCTCTTTCTCCTTTTGAATAAAGAGTTCGTAATTAGCACGATATTCATCCAATATCGCCTGGCAATGTGTGTCTAAATTTATTGTCTTCCCCATTTTAAAACCTTGCGTAACTAACAAATTTACAACTTTTATTTTAATGCCTATATTTTAATACGCTTTTTTAATTCTTCTTATATATTTTTTGTGTAAGTTTGTATAGAACTAAACTAAACACTAACTAGCGCACCATGAAAAAGATAGTTTTCTTTATGCTGATGGTTTCCCTGGCTGTCGGCTGTTCCAAAAGCGGCAGTGTAAACCTGACAATTGCCTCTTACAACATTAGATACGAGAATAACCGGGACTATGCCGCAGGCAACGGCTGGGATATACGCTATCCTTATATTTGCAGTATTCTGCGTTATGAATCCCCGGACATTTTTGGAGCACAGGAGGTTCTGCACGACCAGTTGGAAGATATGAAGACCGTACTTCCCGCCTATGATTGCGTTGGTGTCGGCCGCGATGATGGCAAGGAAAAGGGAGAGTATGAGCCCATATTCTGGAAGAAGGACCGCTTTACTCTTAAGGATAAGGGTTGGTTCTGGTTGTCGGAAACTCCCGATTCTGCCGGGCTTGGCTGGGATGCCGCCTGCATTAGAATCTGCACCTGGACCCTTCTTAAAGAGAAGGAATCGGGCAGGATGATTCGTTTTTTCAATATGCATATGGACCACGTTGGCGTAGTTGCCCGCAGGGAAAGCGCAAAACTAATTGTTGCCAAGGTTCAGGAACTTTGCAAGGATGGAGAGCAGGTATTTATTACCGGCGACTATAACGTAGACCAGAACAACGAGATTTACGATATCTTCTCTGCTGTTCTGGACGATTCTTACGTTACCGCGCTTGACCGCCACGAGCCGGATGGCTCATTCAACGGGTTTGATCCGGACAACTTTACAGAGAGCCGCATAGACCATATCTTTACCACAAGGGGCACAAAGGTGTATAACTATGCCGTTCTTACAGAGACATACCGCAGCGAGGTTGCAGGCGCAGAGAACTTCCGCACCGGAGACTTCCCGCAGGAACTATCCTTCAAGCGCTACCGCGCACGCGTTCCCAGCGACCACTTCCCTGTATTTATAAAGGTAGAAATCTAGTTAAACGAATTCCTTGAAGGAGCCAAAGGTATAGCCTCTGGCCCTGATTCCGGTGATTATTTCCTCCAGGCGGGTGTAGATGCGGTCTGCATCCTGCCTTAGGGGATAGTGCATTGCATGAATTAGCAGTATCACCCCGTTAAGAGTATATTCTTCTTCAAAGGACCAGATACTGTCTAGCATAACGTCGCCGCTTACAAAGCCCCGGGAGCCTTCGGCAGCCCAGTCGGCTCCGGTCCTTATTCCGGGGGTGGAAGTAATGAGCCTGTAGCCAAGAGCGCGAAGAGCATCGGCAGAAGACTGGTTATAAGTCTCGTAGGGCGGTATCATCCAGAAATAATCCTTTTTCTGAAGCCCGAGGCTGTTAAGTTCTGCCTCCATACCGGCGATGTCGGTTGCCAGAGAGTCGGGAGCGACAAGGTTTATGCTGTGGTCGCCTTCTGCGCATAGAAGGAGATGCTTGTCAGAGTGGGCAGAGAGATAGTGGCCTTCATTAATGATGCGCCTTAAGGGTTCTGCATATTTTTCTACCCTGAAGCATTCTCCGGTGGGGAAGAACGAGCCCTTGACGCCCTGGGCCTTAAGCACGTCCAGGACGGGGACTATACCGTCGAAGTTTTCAAAGGCTCCGTTGTCGCTAAGGCTGAAGTGGGCGGTAAAGACCAGGTAGACCTTGTTTTGAGTGGTATCCATTCTGGTTATTACTCCGCAGTTGTCCACTATGGTATTTTGCGGGACTACGGGCTGCGCATCATGGCAGCTTGCGGCAAGTATGCCGGCTGCGGCGGCAAGGATTGATATTATGGACAGATGGCGCATTTTTCTATTTTGGGCCGATGGTTTCTTGAGTTCTTCGGTTGGGAGCTCGAATATTTCTTCGAAAGTATAATTTTATTTTAAATTGTACAAGTTTAAAAGGAATATCGGATTCCCGCCTGCGGCGGCTATCCGAACTCGCTCCCGCGGGGCCGCTTAAACGACAGCCGCAGGCTTCGCCTGCAGGCCGTTTTGTTTCCCTTGCACTTTCAAGCAAGCTTGAGTGCAAGGAAAACAAAACAGCCGTCAGATTTTCATCTGACGGCTGTCTGTTTGTGGAGGTAGTCGGATTCGAACCGGCGACCCCTTGCTTGCAAAGCAAGTGCTCTACCAGCTGAGCTATACCCCCTCTGGTTGTAGGCCCTGGCAGAGTTGAACTGCCGACCTCTACATTATCAGTGTAGCGCTCTAACCAACTGAGCTAAGAGCCTATATAATAATGAAAGATTAAATACAAGGGGTAAGCACCCCTAATTTGACCTTGAACGTCACCCGAAACCAACAAGCTCCAAAAAGGAGGTGTTCCAGCCACACCTTCCGGTACGGCTACCTTGTTACGACTTAGCCCCAATTACCAGTTTCGCCCTAGGTCGCTCCTCGCGGTCACGAACTTCAGGCGCCCAAGGCCCGGGAACGTATTCACCGCGCCATGGCTGATGCGCGATTACTAGCGAATCCAGCTTCACGGAGTCGGGTTGCAGACTCCGATCCGAACTGAGATGGGTTTTCGGGTTCCGCTCTACATCGCTGTATGGCTTCCCTCTGTACCCACCATTGTAACACGTGTGTCGCCCCGGACGTAAGGGCCGTGCTGATTTGACGTCATCCCCCCCTTCCTCTCACCTTGCGGTGGCAGTCCCGCCAGAGTCCCCACCTCTACGTGCTGGTAACTGACGGCAAGGGTTGCGCTCGTTATGGCACTTGAGCCGACACCTCACGGCACGAGCTGACGACAACCATGCAGCACCTCGACTGGTGTCCCG